>JAFWEL010000058.1 GCA_017512905.1 Clostridia bacterium | reverse complement strand
CGGCCCAGGAGCCGCCGCTACAACACGAACGATTTCGATGTCTTCGCGGCAGCAGCCATTCCTGTTCCCTGTTGACTGTTCCCTGTTCCCTTTGCACTACACTTTGCGATTCCACCAACACCCCGATAAATCAGAATTTGCTCATCCACACAAATACACCCTCAACGCATCACGGGTTCCCCCACATTATACCTCTGTACGCCACAAATAGAAACACTCTTGAAATATTTTATATATTTTTACAAATACGATGAGGAATGTGACTTATCAGTGTGAGGGGAATGTGATATAATTAAGGTAATTCATAAACGAACGGGCGGGCCGGGTTTCGGTTGGCCCGAAGGCCGCGGTTGATCGCGGCGCCACGGATTTCTGGACCTTGGATTGGGAGCGTTGGATTTGACCAGCGAAAGCTATTGGCAGAGCGGCAACCGTCCGGGAACGCGCCGGACATCGGCCGCGGGGCGAACGTCGAGGGCGCGTCGAACGTCGGCTGCGAACCGGGCGTCGGCGCCGAACAGAGCGCCGGCCTCCGGCCGAACGTCGGCTGCGAACCGGGCGTCAACTCCGGGCCGCGGAACGGCAAGCCGGGGTTCGGCGCCCTATGGCCGCCGGACGCCATCGAACCGGGCCTCCGCGCCCTATAACCGCCGGCCGAACGTCGGCCCCGGACCGAACGCCGGCCCCACCCCCTCGAACCGTCAGGGCACCGGCCAGCGAAGGCGGCGGGGCATTTCCCCGAAGCTGCGGCTGGGCATCGTGCTGGGGCTGGCGGCGCTGGCGCTGGTGGGCGCGGGCCTGGGCGTGGCGCGGCTGGTGGGCGACGTGCGGGAGAGCTCGGTGGAGCGCTTTGTGGACAATGTATACGTCAACGGGGTGAGCCTGTCGGGCTACACCTATGACGAGGGCTGCGCCCTGGAGGCGCAGGAGAGGGACCGGCGGTTGAACACCACCTACGCGCTGACCTACGGGGACAGCAGCTGGGATTTCAGGCCGTCGGATTTTGGCGCGTCCTACGATTACCAGAACGAGGTGGACCTGGCCTGGAACCTGGGCCATGTGGGCAGCCGGGCCGACCGCAAGCAGGTGGCCGAGAACCTGAAGGCCGCCCCGGCCCAATTCACCAGCGAGATCACCTATGACGAGGAGGCCCTGGAGGCCTTCGTGGACCAGCTGTACGACGACATCTACGTCGCCCCGGTGGACGCCGAGGTGGCGGTGACCAGCACCCGGCCGGAGATCATCCAGGCGTCGAAGAACGGCGTGGAGCTGGACCGGGAGCGGGCCACGGACAACCTGGTGGCCCTGATCGAAACCGGCCAGGGCAGCACCCAGCTGCCGGTGGAGCCGCTGCTGCCGGCGGTGACCTCGGACAACATGGAAATGAAGGTGGTGGCCAAGTTCTCCACCGACGTGACCTTCCGCGGCTCCGACAGCCGCAGCAACGTGGCCACGGCCCTGAGCTTCTTCAACGGCTACGTGGTCTATCCCGGCGACACCTGCGATTTCAACGCGGTGGTGGGGCCCCGCACCATCCAGCGCGGCTTCAAGGAGGCCCCGGAGTACGCCGGCAACGAGAAGGTCAAGGGCGTGGGCGGCGGCGTCTGCCAGGCGTCCACCACCCTCTACGACGCCGTGCTGATGGCCAACATGACCATCCTCGAGCGCCACAACCACAAGATGACCGTCAGCTACGTGGAGCCCAGCCAGGACGCCGCCGTGGAATACGGCACCAACGGCAGCGACGGCAAGAACTTCATCTTCCGCAACGACACCGAACACGCCATCTACATCTACACCAGCGTGGACCGGGAGTTCGCCACGGTGACCATCTACGGCACCCGGCCGGAATACCACTACCAGCTGGAATCGGTGGTGCTGGACGAGCAGAAATCCACCCGCAAGCGCTACGAGCCGGATTATTCCGGCAAGGAGGTCTACTACATCACCGACAAGCCCAAGCTGAAGGTGGAGGGCCACGGCAGCTGCCACAGCGAGGGCTGGCTGGTGGCCTACGACTGGGACACCAAGGAAGAGGTCAGCCGCGAGCAGATCAGCTACGACGCCTACGTGGCGGGCATGAACGTCTACTGGCGCGGCGTGCACGACGAGAAGGGCAACGTGGTGGAGCCGGACGCCGGCAAGGAAGAGAAGGGGACGTAGAATCCCTCCGCCCCTTCGGGGCGCCTCCCCTTTCAGGGAGGCTCCTGAAAGGCGCAGCATCAGGGAAGGGCTCCCCTGAAGGGTTCCGGGCATCGCATCATACACGGGAATCACACTCTGAAGGGCAGAACATGCAAAGGAGCGTTGGGGAATATGTTTGAGACCGCGAATATTTCCATTTTTGCCGGCAGCGGCGGGAGGATCTTTGCCGAGCGCATGTGCAAATACATGAACAAGCCGCTGGGATCCTGCGAGGTGATCAAGTTCTCCGAGGGCAACACCTTTGTCCGGGTGAACGAGACCGTGCGCGACCGGGACATCTTCCTGGTCCAGCCCATCGGGATGCAGTCGAACGATGAATTTGTCGAGATCCTGTTCTGGATGGATGCCTTCAAGCGGGCCAACGCGCTCTCCTGCACGTTGATCATGCCCTACTTCGGCTACGGCAAGGGCGACAAGAAGGACGAGCCCCGGGTGTCCATCCGGGCGCGGGTGTGCGCCGAGTGCATGGAGCTGGCGGGCGCTGACCGCTTCGTGACCATGGACCTGCACGCCCCCCAGCTGCAGGGCTTCTGGAAAAAGCCGGTGGACCACCTGTTCGCGCTGCCGATGCTCACCGAGGTGATGAAGCGGCTGGACACCGAAAACGCGGTGGTGGTGTCGCCGGACGCCGGCTTCGCCAAGCAGGCCCGGAAGTTCGCCGACGCGCTGAACCTGCCCATCGCCATCGGCGACAAGACCCGCACCGACCACCACGAAAACGCCCAGATCCTGGAGGTCATCGGCGACGTGAAGGACAAGAACTGCCTGATCGTGGACGATTTCACCATCTCCGGCGGCACCCTGGTGAACCTGGCGGATTCCCTGAAGGCCCGGGGCGCGCGGGACATCGTGGCCCTGCTGAGCCACAACATCGTTTCCGCCGAAGGCGTGAAGAAGATCAACGCCAGCCCCATCAGCCGGGTCTATTCCACCGATACCGTGGAAAACCCCAACATCGTGGACCAGGAGAAGTTCCGCACCGTGTCCGTCGCGCCGATGTTCGCCGAGACCATCATGCGCTATTACAACTACCAGTCCGTCAACGCCATGTTCCACCAGCTGCCCGAGCGCGTGGTCAGCGCCGGCTTCGGCTTCACCGGCCTGGAGCTGTAGGACGGGGCGCTTGTCGGACGACGACAACCTCCGGATAAGCCATCTGCCGTGAATAGCAAACCTCCACAACGGCAATAATGCCCTGTGGAGGTTGTTTTATGGCTGGCAACAAGGTAGAAATCTGCGGCGTGGATACTTCGACGCTGCCCAAGCTCTCCCACGAGCGCATGCGCTCGCTGCTGGAGCGCGCCCACGAGGGCGACGAGGCGGCCCGGCGGGAGCTGATCCAGGGCAACCTGCGGCTGGTGCTGAGCGTGATCCAGCGCTTCCACAGCCGGGGCGAGAACATGGACGACCTGTTCCAGGTGGGCTGCATCGGCCTGATGAAGGGCCTGGACAACTTTGACCTGAGCCTGGACGTCAAGCTGAGCACCTATTGCGTGCCGATGATCATCGGCGAGATCCGCCGTTACCTGCGGGACAACAATCCGATCCGGGTGTCCCGGTCGATGCGCGACACCGCCTACAAGGCCCTGAAGGCCCGGGACACCCTGTCCACCGACGCGGGCCGGGAGCCCACCACCTCGGACATCGCCCGGTACATGGACGTGCCGGAGACCGACGTGGTGATGGCGCTGGAGGCCATACAGGAGCCGGTCTCGCTGTTCGACCCGGTCTACCAGTCCGGCGGCGACGCCATCTATGTGATGGACCAGGTGCAGGACCGGCGGGTCAGCGAGGAGGACTGGGTGCAGCGCCTGTCCATCGACCAGGCCATGAACCGCCTGTCCGACCGGGACCGCGCCATCATCCGGCAGCGCTACTTCCAAGGCCGCACACAGATGGAAGTGGCCCAGGAAATCGGCATTTCCCAGGCCCAGGTCTCGCGCCTGGAAAAGGCCGCGCTGCAGAGCATGCGCAGATTCATATAGGAATCCGGGCGAACCGGCGGCGATGGCCTGGGGGTTGGGTCAATTCTGATTTGTCGCTTCGCGACAAATCAGAATTCAGGTTTTAGCGTGCCGCTGAACGACGCCCCAAACCGAAATCCACATTCTTCACCGCCCCGCTCACTGCTTCCGGCGCTCGTGGTCGGGCTGGCGGTAATAGCGTTCCTTTTCCCGGTACATCTCCTTTTCCGCGGCGACCCTGAGGGCCTCCATGTCGATGGCGTCCTGCGCCCCGCTGGCGATGCCCACGGAGAGATCGTAGCCCTGGCGGGCGAGGGCCGCGGTGATGCGCTTCATGTCCTTTTCCACCGATTCATGGGGGGTGTCCAAGGCGAAGGCGACAAACTCGTCCCCGCCGACGCGATAGACGTGCCCGCTGCCGAAGTGGTCCAGCAGCGCTTTGGCGATGGTTTGCAGCATCACGTCCCCCGCCTTGTGGCCCTTGGTGTCGTTCAGGGCATGCAGGCCGTTGGCGTCGGCATAGACGCAGGTGAGGGTCCTCGCGCACATGGACGGGTATTTCAGGGCCATCTCCTCGAACATGTTCCGGTTCCGCGTCCCGGTCAGCACGTCCGTCTCGCTGAGGTAGCGTATGCGCCTGGCCTGGGACAGGGCCCGGAAGCGCAGTCGCCGCTGGAACACCGCCGCCGCGACGGACACGGCGCACAGCGTGATGCCGTTCCATTCGTCCCCGATGGCGATGTCCTGGGGCTTGAACATCCAGGAGAGCACACACAGCGCCGCCGTGGCCGCGATGTTCAGCAGCACGATATAGACCGGACGATCGGTAAACAGGAAGGGCGTCAGCTCCAGCACGGCGATAAACGTCACCGCGGGCAGATCCGTGTGCAGCATCGTCAGGGTCAGCGCGAATACATAGAGCGTCGCCACCAGCAGGTAGGCCAGGGGCAGCACCAGGTCCGGGTGGTTGGACAGCATTCGCCGCGACAAAAGCCAGACGAAGCCGTTGATCGCCGCCATCGCGAAATAGATGCCGATATTCTGGGCAAAGTGTCCGTTTGACACCATCTCAAAGAGGGCCATGACGATAAACAAAAACATGGCGAACATCGAATAAATGCGCAGGCTGCGCCGGGTCTCGGCCAGCGCGTCGTCCTTCAGCGCGTTGAATTCCTCTCTGTCCAGTCCAGCGTACAGCAGAATCTTCCCCAGCTTCTTCAAGACATCGTTCCTCCAGGTATGCAGAATATTGTATTATTATACGCCCGGGGTCTGTCAAAATGGCGGATAAAGTATTATATTTTAGTTGCCTCATGCTAAATATTTCCCAAACCATCGCCACCGCCAAAAACCGGGAGCACCCTTTCGGGTGCTCCCGGTGAACTTTCGCCCGGTTTGCAATGGATGTTACACGCCCTTGCTCTCGTTGGAAAGCTTCTTGGCCAGGCTCTGGTCGGTGACGTTCTCGTAGCCGGGGATGGGCAGGATCTTGGCGTTGATGGCGTCGATGATCCAGCTGGGCTGCGGGAAGAAGGCCTCCTCCAACTCGTGGGCGGGGGTGATCCAGTTCTTGCTGGCGACCACCACCGGCGGGGCGTCCAGCTCGTCGAAGGCCATCTCGGTCACCTGGCGGGCGACCTCGGAGGCGAAGGAGCCGCGCTCGCAGGCGTCGGTGACGATCACCAGGCGGCCGGTCTTCTTCACGGACCCGATCACGGTCTCATAGTCGAAGGGCACCAGCGTCCTGGCGTCGATGACCTCGGCCTCCAGGCCGTACTTGTCCTTCAGCTCGTCGGCGGCCTTCAGCGCGCGATACAGCACCGCGCCGAAGGTGAGGATGGTGACGTCCTTGCCGGGACGCTTGACGTCGGCCTTGCCGAAGGGGATCTCGTAATATTCCGCGGGAACGCCGCCCTCGTGGAACTGCTCGCCCACGTCGTAGATGCGCTGGCTCTCGAAGAACACCACCGGATCGGTGCCCACCAGGGCGGTGGCCATCAGGCCCTTGGCGTCGTAGGGGGTGGCCGGGAAGGCGATCTTCAGGCCCGGGATGTGGGCGGTCAGGCTGGTCCAGTCCTGGCTGTGCTGAGCGCCGTACTTGCTGCCCACGGACACGCGCAGGGTCACGGGCATCTTGATGACGTCGGCGGACATGGCCTGCCACTTGGCCATCTGGTTGAACACCTCGTCGCCGGCACAGCCCAGGAAGTCGCAGTACATCAGCTCGCACAGCGCGCGGCCGCCGGCCATGGCATAGCCCACGGCGCTGCCCACGATGGCGGATTCGCTGATGGGGGTGTTGAACAGGCGATGGTACGGCAGGGCCTCGGTCAGGCCGCGGTACACGGCGAACGCGCCGCCCCAGTCGCGCACGTCCTCGCCGTAGGTCACCAGGGTCGGGTCCTTGTAGAAGCGGTCGATGATCGCCTCGAACAGGCCGTCGCGCAACTGGTAGACCTTGTTCTTGGAGACGGGCTTGCCGTCCTTGTCGAAGCCCCAGCGCTCCTTCTTGGCAATGGCCTGCACCCGGGGGTTGTCTGCCATGGGCATGCTCACGTCGCACTTCTGGCCGGGCTCGCCGAAGGATTCCACGTGGCCGTTGGTGAACATCAGGTCGGCGATCTCGTCAGGATGGGCCACCAGGTCCATGCGGGGGGAGATCTCCTCGTCGATGGCCAGCTTGAAGTTGCGCAGGTTGGTGGCCTTGACGTGCTCGACGATGGCGTCGCACTCGGCCTCGGTGCACAGGCCGGCCTCGATCAGCTGCTTGCGGTACTCGATGATCGGGTCCTGGGCCTGCCAGGCTTCGATTTCCTCCTTGGTGCGGTAGGAGGAGCTGTCCGACGGGCTGTGGCCCGCGAAGCGGTAGGTCACCACGTCCAGCAGCGCGGGGCCCTTGCCCTCCAGCAGCAGCTTCTTCTTGCGGCCGTAGGCCTCGATCACGGCCAGGGGGTTGAAGCCGTCCACGCGCTCGGCCAGCAGCTGGTTCGGGTTGAAGCCCGCGCCCATGCGTGCGGGCATGTCGTAGCCCATGGTCTCGCCCACGGTCTGGCCGCCCATGCCGTACTGGTTGTTCACGATGTTGAACATCACCGGCAGGCCGCCCTTCATCTCGTCGTCCCACAGCTGGGTGAGCTGGCCCATGCCGGCCATGTTCAGGGCCTCCAGCACCGGGCCGCGCCCCAGGGAGCCGTCGCCCAGGTTGGCGATGACGATGCCGGGCTTGCGGTTGACCCGCTTGTACAGCGCCGCGCCCATGGCGATGGTGCCGCTGCCGCCCACGATGGCGTTGTTGGGATAGATGCCGAAGGGGGTGAAGAAGGTGTGCATGGAGCCGCCCAGGCCGCGGTTGAAGCCGGTCTCCCGGGCGAAGATCTCGGACATCGCGCCGTAGAGCAGGAAGTTGATGGCGATGTCCTTGACGCTGTCGTGGGGCTCGTCCTTGATGACCGCGTAGGTCTTGCCGTCCAGGAAGTTCTTCATGATGTCCATGAGCTCGTCGTCGGACAGCTTCTCGATGGCGGACAGGCCCTTGGCCAGGATGTCGGAATGGGCGCGGTGGGAGCCGAAGATGAAGTCGTTCACGTCCAGGTGGAAGGCCTCGCCCACGGCGGCGGCCTCCTGGCCCATGGACAGGTGGGCCGGGCCGGGATGGTTGTAGGCCACGCCGCAATACTGGCCGTTGATCTTGATCTCGTTGATCATGGTCTCGAACTCGCGCAGGGTCAGCATGTCGCGGTAGATGTTGACCAGCTGCTCCCTGGTGAAGTTGCCGACCTCGTCCTTGACGGTCTTTTTGTAGGTGCAGACCGGGATGTCCTCAAAGTGGATTTTGCCGGTGGCGCGCCGCTCGTTCGGGTCGACGAAAAGCTGCTTGGACATGTTGCATTACACTCCTTTTCTTTTATAGAAGCTATATTACTGTGTATTTATTCAGTCGGTTAATTACTGATTTGTCGGGGAGATGAGCGCCTTCCAAAAAGCCTTCCCCTTTGGGGAAGGTGGCGCGGAGCGCCGGATGAGGTCCCCTTGCGTTGCGCCTCGCGCCTATGTTACTAATTACGTAGTCTCAGCGACGAAGACCTCATCCGTCTTTCCCGGAACAATGCAAGCATTTTCCGGGAAATCCACCTTCCCCAGAGGGGAAGGCTACTTTTGGGGGCATCGGCTACAGCGTCAGCTCGACAGATCACATTTTGCCCGACTGAACAGTTACGTTACTGTTATTTCAGCCCTTGGCGAGGATCAGGTTGTAGTTTTCAAGGTTGACCTTGAGGTCGCGCAGGAACTTGGAGGCCGGGGTGCCGTCCAGGGCGCGGTGGTCGTAGGACAGGCACAGCGTCATGCTGGGATAGACCTCGATCTGGCCGTTGTTCATGCGGAAGGCGTCCTTCAGCGCGCAGACGCCCAGGATGCCGGTCTGGGGCGGGTTCACCACCGGGGTGAAGGCCTCGATGCCCAGGGAGCCCACGTTGCTCACGGTGAACGACGCGCCAGACAGGTAGTCGGGATTGATCTTGCCCTCCTTGCACTCCTTCGCCAGCTTCTTGGCGGTGTCGGAGAGCTGCTTGAGGGTCATCTTATCGGCGTTGAAGAGGGTGGGCACCATCAGGCCGCGGTCGGTATCCACCGCCATGCCCAGGTTGACGCCCCGGAAGTACTTCATGGTCTTGCCGTCGTCGATCAGGTTGGCGTTCAGGGCGCGGTGCTCGGGCATCATCAGCGTGCGGGCCACCACATACATGATGATATCGTTGATGCTGATCTTGTCCATGCCGAAGGGCTCGCCCTTGGCCTTGTACAGCGCCCGGGCCGCCTTGACCTCGGTGGCGTCGTAGGAGATGTTGTGGGTCAGCTGGGCCATGGTGGACAGGGACGCCACCATGCTGCGGGCGATGACCTTGCGGATGTTGGACATCGGCTCGGTGTAGCTGTCGTCGCAGGGCTCGCCCAGCGCCACGGGCGCGGCGGCGGCCACGGGAGCCGCGGCGGCGGCGGTCGCGCCGATCAGCTTGCCGGCGTCGATCAGGGCCTGCACGTCCCGCTCGATCACGCGGCCGTTGGGGCCGGTGGGCACCACCTGGCTCAGGTCGGCCTTCTTCGCGTCGGCCAGCTTCTTCGCCCTGGGGGAGATCTTCAGATCGCCCACGACCACGGGGGCCTCGGCCAGCTCCTCGGCGGGGGCGGCGGCAGGCGCGGCGGCAGCGGCGGGCGCGGCGGCCACGGGCTGCTCG
>JAFWEL010000162.1 GCA_017512905.1 Clostridia bacterium | reverse complement strand
TCTGCAGACGCTGTACACCTCCGGCACGGTGTTCCACGCCTTCCTGGGGGAAAAGCTGCCGGACTGGAAGGCGGCGGCGACGCTGGTGCGGAAGATCGCGGAGAACTACAAGCTGCCCTATTACACGCTGAGCCCGACCTATTCGGTCTGCAAGGACCACGGCTACCTGTCCGGGGAGCAGTACGCCTGCCCGATCTGCGGCCAGAAGACGGAGGTCTACAGCCGCATCACGGGCTACTATCGCCCGGTGCAGAACTGGAACGACGGCAAGGCCCAGGAGTTCCGGGACCGGAAGCTGTACGACATCGGCAGGTCCCACCTGACCCACAACGGCCCGCGTCCCGCGTATTCCAATATGGACGCGGCCATCGAGGCGACGATGGAGCGGGGCTGCTGCGAGCCGGCCCAGGTGCTGATGAAGCCGGAGAGCGAGGAGGCGCGGGCGGACCGACGCTCCGGGAATCCCAACGGGCGCGCGACGGCGGAGGCCGCCTTCGAAAATCCCGGCGCGGCGCAGGCAAAGGCGCTGTTGGATTCCCAGGCCGAGGCCGCGAAGGCCGAGCGGCTGGCGGAGGCCAAGCTCCGCGAGGCCAGCGCGGCAACCTCCGCCGACCCCGACGGCGCGGAGGCGATACTGTTCAAATCCCCTACCTGCCCCAACTGCAAGGCGGCCATGGCGCTGCTGGACCGGGCGGGCGTCAAGTACGCGGCGGTGAACGCGGCGGACGCGAGGGAGCTGACGGCGAAGTACGGCGTCAAGCAGGCCCCGACGCTAGTGGTGCGCACCGGGGAAGGCTTTGAGAAGCTCCGCGGGGTTTCGGACATCAAAGGGTGGCTGATGAGCGGCCATGTGGTGAAGTAGGCGCAGTAAAGGACAGAAATGTCGGGCAGGGCGATATGCGCGAGTATTTCGCGCATATCGCTCCGCTTTTATGGCGTAGGAAAAACGATTTGCTTGAAACGGATATTCATCTATGGTACAATGAAAGCGGAGTAACTGTTGAGACGTAGGCAAATTCTGATTTGTCGAGGTGTTGCTGAGCACGCGGAACCCCTCCGCCCCCGCCTTTGGCGGGGCCACCTCCCCTTTCATGGGAGGCTATTCACGGGCAATTCGACTGTAAGAGGTATCAAAATGTACGACATCATCATCATCGGCGGCGGCCCGGCGGGCATGACGGCGGCGCTGTACGCCCAGCGCAACGGGAAGCGGGCGCTGGTTATCGAGCGGAACGGCTTCGGGGGGCAGATCACCCATTCCCCGAAGGTGGAGAATTACCCCGGCACGCTGCAAATGAGCGGCAATGAATTCGCGGATCGGATGCTGGACCAGATCCTGGCCCAGGGGGCCGAGATCGAGCTGGAGAACGCGGTGGCCGTGGAGGATTTGGGCGAAAGGAAGGTCGTGCGCACCGAGGAGGGCGGCGCCTTCGAGGGCAGGGCCGTGGTGATCGCCACCGGCGTGAAGCACCGGATGCTGGGCCTGGAAGGTGAAAATGAGCTGGTGGGCGAGGGGATCTCGTTCTGCGCGGTGTGCGACGGCGACTTCTACAGCGGCCAGAGGGTGTGCGTGGCCGGGGGCGGCAACTCGGCCCTCCAGGAGGCCGTGCTGCTGTCGGAGAAGTGCAGCGAGGTGGTCATTCTCCAGGACCTGCCCGCCCTGACCGGCGAGCAGAAGCTCCAGGACGCGCTGCGGGCGAAGGCCAACGTCCGCGTGATTTGTGATACGAAGATCAACGGCCTCGTCACCGAGGGCGAAGCGCTGCGGGGCGTGGAGATCGAGGGCCGGACCACCGGGGAAAAGCGGGTGATCGACTGCGACGGGCTGTTCGTGGCCATCGGCCTGATCCCCGAAAACGAGCCCTTCAAGGCGCTGGCCGAACTGAACGATTGGGGCTATTTTGCCTCCGGCGAGGACTGCAAAACCCACACCCCCGGCGTCTACGTGGCGGGGGATTGCCGCGGCAAGGGGGTGCGCCAGCTGACCACCGCCGTGGCCGACGGGGCCACCGCCGCGCTGGCCGCCTGCCGGTATATCGACACCGGGCTGTAGGAGGGCTATGTACAACGCTGATAACCGGCAATACAAAGAAATGCTGGCGGCCAACCTTCGCCGGCTGGAGGGGATCGACCTGGGAGCCGCGGCCGCCCGCGCCGGCCTTGAATGGGACGGCAGCGGCATCGAAGGGGTGAGCTTCGGCCGGCGGTTCCGGCTGGACGGCGCGACCCTCCGTCCGACGCCTCCGATCGACATGTGGCAGCACCTGGCCATGCTGCAATATCTGGGCGGCGCGGACGGCAGCCTGCCCACGGACCGCTGGATCGGCATGGGGGCCCTCGAGGAGGGCGGACTGGTCCGGGGCGCGTCCTTCGACAGGGAAATCGACCGGCTCGTGGCCGACCGCCTGAGCCGATGTACCCCCGAATCCCTGGGGCAGGCCTGCGCGACGCTGGGTGCGACGCTTCGCGAAGACAGCCCCGCCGACCTCTGCGCCGTGTTTCACTTCCTGCCGCGCTTTCCTCTGATGCTGAACCTGTGGCTTGCCGACGACGAATTCCCCGCCTCGGGCAAGCTGCTGGTCAACGCGGGCGTGCGCCACTGCCTGGGCACCGAGGCCATCGGCACCGTGGGCTGCATGCTGGTGGAACGGCTGTGTGGGCTGGAAGCGGCAGAGCGGGACGGGGCATAGGGGACGGTTATTATCAATTCTGATTTGTCGCGGGCTTGCGCCCGTTTGAAGGGGGACAGGTCCCCCTTCAATACATCCTCCTCAGATTTGCCTGAAATCGTCCTAAAGGACTAGCTTCGCGTCGCAGGCGATTTCCGGGCGGCAAATCTGCAAGG
>JAFWEL010000057.1 GCA_017512905.1 Clostridia bacterium | reverse complement strand
CGACCAGAGCAAAAAAGGCTTCCTTGCAGATTTGCCGCCCGGAAATCGCCTGCGATTTCAGGCAAATCTGAGGAGGATGTATTGAAGGGGGACCTGTCCCCCTTCAAACGGGCGCAAGCCCGCGACAAATCAGAATTTGCATACGCCTGAACAGACACATTCCGAAAACAGGGGCTGTCACAAATGAATATCGCTGTATAAAACAGCTGTAGGGGCGCCGTTGTGGCGCCCGCCGGATACGAAAAGTGTCGTTGTACCCGGTGGGCGGTGCAACGCCGCCTCTACAATTGCATATCCTTCGTATGATTATGCTTACTGTGAAAAGCAGTAGAATAGCGACTTATGGTACATGTAGCGGCGGCAATCTGCCGCCACAGCTGTTACGTGCCCGCCCCCTGAATCACCAGGGCCACATACCCTGCATACAGCCCCAGCATCGCCGCGCCCTGGCCGCGTCGGAAGCGGCCTGTCATCAGCGGCGGCGCCACGGCGAGGGCGCACAGCACCAGGCAGAAGGGCAGGTCCAGCGCGAGGCTCTGGCGGGGGAGGGCCAGCCGCCCGCCGTTGAGCAGCGCGCACAGGGGCAATATCAGCGTCAGGTCGATGATGTTCGCCCCGACGATGTTGCCCACGGACAGGCTGCTCTCGCCCCGGGACAGGGCGGTCAGCGCGGTGACCAGCTCGGGCAGCGACGTGCCCACTGCCACCAGCGTCGCGCCGATCACGCCATCCGGCACCCCCCACAGCCGCGCCAGCGCCGCGCCGTAGTCGCACAGCAGGCGCGCTCCGGCGGCGATACCCGCCCCGCCGCAGACGAACCGGATCCCGCAGCCCGCCAGCAGGGCGGGAGAGGGGAGGGCGGCACGGTCGGATTTCGTGCGGGTGTGCCTGCGCCCGTCGGCGGCGCTGTGCCACAGGAATCCTGCGCACACCCCCAGTGGGAGCCATGCCCATGGCAGGGCGATCGCGCCGCCCCGCCCCAGCAGGTCCAGCAGCGCCGCCGCTCCGGCCATCAGCAACAGCCTTCCGGCGTGGCGGCGCTCCAGCGGGGCGGGGGACCAGCACAGGCTGATGCCCAGGATCAGCCCCAGGTTGGCTGTCACCGACCCCACGGCGTTCCCGGCGGCGATGCCCGACGAACCCCGCGCCGTGGCCAACAGCGATACCGCAAGCTCCGGCAGCGTGGTCGCCAGGCTCACCACCGTCGCCCCCACCAGGAACCGGGGGATTCCCAGCGCCTCGGAAAGCCACACCGCAGCGTCCACAAACAGATCGCCCCCCTTCACGGTCAGTATGAGTCCGAGAAGCAGCATGAGGATGATGGTGGCGTGGGACATGAGAACCTCCTTTGGAAATTCTGATTTGTCGAGCTGTTGCTCGATAAATCAGAATTTGATACTCCCTCCACCCTATGCCCCACCTCAATTCCTTATCCCCCGGAAAGACTTTGTTATAAACCGCTGCGGTACAAAAATTAACGGAACAAATAAGAGGAAAACAGGGGAGTATGTCGAAAATTCTGAATTTGGTATTCGATGATTTTTTATATTCTGTCAATCGGCGGAACGGCGCGTTCGGGCCCGGCAGGGCGGCGAAGTGGCGCGGGGTGGCGTCCCGCGCCGGCGCGCGGACCGGCGCTTGACACAACGATGGAGGGAATGAAAATGAAAGTGGAACAGAATCTGCCCGTTGTTCGCGAGCGCAAGCTGGCGATACTGAAGGGTGACCCGGAGCTCTGCGCCCAGCAGAAAAAGGCCGGGAAGCTGCTGGCCCGGGAGCGCATCGCGCTGCTGCTGGACGCCGCCAGCTTCGTGGAGCTGGATGTGCTGAACGCGGACGCCGGCGTCGTGACGGGCTATGGCCTGATCGACGGCAATCCCGCCTACGTCTATGCCCAGGATTTCACCGTCAAGGGCGGCTCGGTGGGCATGGCCCACGCCCGCAAGGTGCTGAAGGTGATGGAACTGGCCGGCAAGACCGGCGCGCCCCTGTTCGCCCTGCTGGATACCGCCGGCGCGCGCCTGGACGAGGGCATCGACGCGATGAACGCCTACGCGCTGATGGCCGGCAAGGCCAGCGAGCTGTCCGGCGTCGTGCCGCAGATCGCGGTGGTGCTGGGCCAGTGCGGCGGCATCGCCTCCGCCATCGCCGGCATGAGCGACATCACCGTGATGAGCAAGAACGGCGCGCTGTTCGTGAACGGCCCCCAGGTGGTCTCCGCCGTGTCCGGCAAGAACGTGGACATGGAAGCCCTGGCCCACGCCCAGGCCTCCATGCGCTCCGGCGTGGCCCAGCTGACCGCCGACACCGATGAGCAGGCCATCGCCCTGGCCCGCAAGCTGGCCGGGTTCCTGCCCGCCAACAACATGGACGAGGTCTTCGGCGACACTCCCGACGACGTCAACCGCGAGCTGGGCGACCTGAACGCCATCGACAGCGTCGGCGACGTGCGGGACATCATCCGCCGCGTGGCCGATATGAACGACATCATTGAGCTCAGCGAGGGCTTTGCCCCCTCGATGGTCACCGCCATCGGCAAGATTGGCGGCAGCACCGTGGGCTTTATCGCCAACCAGCCCGGCAAGGACGAGGGCCGCATCACCGTGTACGGCGCGAAGAAGGCCTCCCGCTTCGCCGCGTTCTGCGACTGCTTCTCCATCCCGGTGGTCACCATCGTGGATTCCATGGGCATGAAGGTCTCCACCGCGCCCCAGGGCGAGCTGGCCCGCGCCGGCGCTCAGCTGATGTACGCGCTGACCGAGGCTACCAACCCCCGTGTGGCCCTGATCACCGGCAACGCTGTGGGCATGGCCTACGCCGCCATGGCCTCCCGCGCCGCCAGCGACATGGTCTACGCCTGGCCGGGCGCTGTCATCAGCGCCGTGACCCCGAAGATCGCCGTGCAGCTGAACTGCGCCGACGCGCTGAAGTCTGCCGCCGATCCCTTCGCCAAGCGTGCGGAGCTGGAGGAGAAGTACATGGCCGACGTGGCCGATGGCGTCAACGCCGCCAAGGCCGGCTATGTGGACGACGTGATCGAGCCCGCCCAGACCCGCCAGATCCTGGCGTCCGCCCTGGAGATGCTCTCCGGCAAGCGCGAGGCCAAGCCTGCCAAGAAGCACGGCAACATGCCGCTGTAAGGAGGCGCGCATATGAACTTTGGATCAAAGATTGTTTACGGCGCTCAGGTGACCGCCATCGGCCTGGTGGTCGTGTTTCTGGGCCTGGCCAT
Organism: Clostridia bacterium; assembly: GCA_017512905.1. Classification (GTDB taxonomy): domain Bacteria; phylum Bacillota; class Clostridia; order Christensenellales; family Aristaeellaceae; genus UBA2862. The sequence continues at coordinate 9,643 of JAFWEL010000057.1, read as the reverse complement.
ACTGATCGCCTTCATCACGCTGATGGCCCAGGTGTTCAAGGGCATCGACGCCAAGAAGAACGCGAAGGCCGCCGAGGCCGCCCGCGCCGCTGAAGCCGTGAAGGTCGCCGAGGTCGCGAAGCCCGCTCCCGCTCCCGTGGAGCCGGTGGTCCAGGACGTGACCGACGACAGCGAGCTGGTCGCCGTGATCGCCGCGGCCATTGCCGCCTTCACCGACTCCGACAAGCAGCTGGTGGTGCGCAGGGTGCGCCGCGTGTCCGGGTGGAACCGCGCCGGCAGGGCCGAGCAGGTGTATCGGTTTTGATTATAGGGATTAGGGATTAGGAATTAGGGATTGGGTTTGGCAAGCCCTGATGCCTGTTCTTCGTTCCTCATATATATGAACTTATATAATTAGGAGGAAACAACAATGCGCAAGTTTGCGATTACCGTTAACGGTCAGTCCTATGAAGTGGAAGTTGAAGAGATCGGCGGCGCGCCGGTGTTTGCCGCCGCGCCCGTGGCCGCGCCCGTAGCGGCCCCCGCCCCCGTGGCTGCCCCGGCCCCCAAGGCTGCCGCCGCGCCCGCCGCCCCCAAGGCTGCCGCCGCGCCCGCCGGCGCTGAGGCCATCAAGGCTCCCATGCCCGGCAACATCAATGCCGTGAACGTCTCCAATGGCCAGAATGTGAAGAAGGGCGACGTGCTGGTCATCCTCGAGGCCATGAAGATGGAGAACGAGATCATGGCCCCCCGCGACGGCGTCGTGGCTTCCGTGAACGTGACCAAGGGCGCCACCGTCAACACCGGCGACGTACTGCTTTCGCTGAACTGATAACAGCTGTTCTTTGAAAGCGGTAAGGAGGGTTTGACGAATGTCCAAATTGAGAAAGGTAAGCCCCAAGCGCGCCTTTGCGTGCCTGCTGGTGCTGTTCGCCCTGCTGACCGTGTTTACGGCGATGGCTGAAAACGCCGCGCAGACCGAAGCCCCCGTGGCGGCCGAGGAAGCCGCCCCGGCGGAAGCGGCCGCGACCTCGGCGGATAGCACCGACCCCGACATCAACTTTATCAAGGGCCTTGGCAACATCGCGAAATCCACCGGCTTTGCCAAGAGCCTGGACGGCACTGGCGGCGACTGGCGCAACTATGTGATGATCGCCGTGGCCTGCTTCCTGCTGTACCTGGCGATCGTGAAGCAGTTCGAGCCGCTGCTGCTGCTGCCCATCTCCTTCGGCATGCTGCTGGCCAACCTGCCCGCCGCGGGCATGATGAGCCATCCCACGTTCACGTTCTTCGCCAGCCAGTCCGAGGCCCTCGCGGGGGCCCAGGCCCTGGGCAAGGACGTCACCGACGTGATGATGCGCCTGAATCCCGCCACCGGCGAGATGGGCTACGCGCTGCAAACCGCCAATGGCGGCCTGCTGTACTACCTGTACCAGGGCGTCAAGCTGGGCATCTACCCGCCCCTGATCTTCATGGGCGTGGGCGCGATGACCGACTTTGCCCCGCTGATCGCCAACCCGAAGAGCCTGCTGCTGGGCGCTGCGGCCCAGCTGGGCATCTTCCTGACCTTCCTGGGCGCGAAGCTGCTGGGCTTCACCGCCAGCGAGGCCGGCGCCATCGGCATCATCGGCGGCGCTGACGGCCCGACGGCCATCTTCGTCACCACCAAGCTGGCGCCCCACCTGCTGGGCCCCATCGCGGTGGCCGCCTACAGCTACATGGCCCTGGTGCCCGTCATCCAGCCGCCCATCATGAAGGCGCTGACCACTCACAAGGAGCGCACCATCCGCATGGGCCAGCTGCGCCAGGTCTCCAAGACCGAGACGATTATCTTCCCCATCGCGGTGACGATTATCGTGTCGCTGCTGCTGCCCGACGCGGCCACCCTGGTGGGCATGCTGATGCTGGGCAACCTGATGCGCGTGTGCGGCGTCGTGGAGCGCATCAACAAGACCGCCCAGAACGAGCTGTGCAACATCGTGACCATCTTCCTGGGCCTGACCGTCGGCGCCACCACCCAGGGCTCCACCTTCCTGACCATGCAGACCATCTACATCGTCATCCTCGGCGTCATCGCCTTCAGCTTTGGCACCGCGGGCGGCGTGCTGCTGGCCAAGCTGATGAACGTCCTTTCCGGTGGCCAGATCAACCCGCTGATCGGCTCCGCGGGCGTCTCCGCCGTGCCGATGGCGGCCCGCGTATCCCAGAAGGTGGGCCAGGAGGAGGATCCCGGCAACTTCCTGCTGATGCATGCCATGGGCCCCAACGTGGCCGGCGTCATCGGTTCCGCGGTCGCCGCGGGCGTCTTCATCGCTTTGTTTGGCTGATAAAAGCGGATACAGGGGATGAGGAACACGGCAATGCCTGTTCCCTGTTCCCTGTTCCCTGTTCCCTTATTCCTGAGTATCTGTACTAACGGAGGAAAACTATCATGGGCAAAGTAATGATTACCGAGACCATCCTTCGCGACGCGCACCAGTCCCAGGCCGCGACCCGTATGCGCACCGAGGACATGCTGCCCGCCTGCGAGGTGCTGGACAAGGTTGGCTATTATTCCCTGGAGTGCTGGGGCGGCGCGACGTTCGACAGCTGCCTGCGCTTCTTGAACGAGGATCCCTGGGTGCGCCTGCGCAAGCTGAAGGAGGCCATGCCCAAGACCAAGCTGCAGATGCTGTTCCGCGGCCAGAACATACTGGGCTACCGCCACTATGCCGACGACGTGGTGGACGAGTTCACCCGCCTGTCCATCAAGAACGGCATCGACGTCATCCGCATCTTCGACGCCCTGAACGATCCCCGCAACCTGGAGCCGGCCATCAAGGCCACCAAGAAGTACGGCGGCATCTGCGAGGTGGCCATGAGCTACACCATCAGCCCCGTGCACACCGAGGAGTACTTCGTGAACCTGGCGCTGCAGCTGGAGAAGATGGGCGCGGACAACATCTGCATCAAGGACATGGCGAACCTGCTGCTGCCCTACAAGGCCTACAGCCTTGTCAAGTGCCTGAAGCAGGCCCTCAAGCCCGAGACCAAGGTGCACCTGCACACCCACAACACCGCCGGCATCGGCGACATGTGCAACCTGAAGGCCATCGAGGCGGGCGTCGACATCGTGGACTGCGCGCTGTCCCCCCTGGGCAACGGCACCTCCCAGCCCGCCACCGAGCCCCTGGTGGCCACCCTGGCCGGCACCGAGTACGACACCGGCCTGGACCTGCACCTGATGACCCAGGCGACCGAGCACTTCCGCGGCGTGGCCCAGAAGCTGCAGGAGCAGGGCGTGCTGGATCCCAAGGTGCTGCGCGTGGACGTGAACACCCTGAAGTACCAGGTGCCCGGCGGCATGCTGAGCAACCTGATCAACCAGCTCAAGCAGGCCGGCCAGTCCGACAAGCTGTATGACGTGCTGGCCGAGGTGCCGCGGGTCCGCGAGGACTTCGGCTATCCGCCGCTGGTCACGCCCACCAGCCAGATCGTGGGTACCCAGGCCGTGATGAACGTGCTCACCGGCGAGCGCTACAAGATGTGCCCCAAGGAGAGCCAGGGCCTGATGCGCGGCGAATACGGCCGCCTGCCCGCGCCCGTGAACGAGACCGTGCGCAAGAAGGTCATCGGCGACCAGAAGGTCATCACCTGCCGTCCCGTGGACGACCCCTCCTACGGCGTCAAGCATCTTGACGCGTTCAAGAAGGAGATGGGCCAGTATTACACCCAGGAGGAGGACGTGCTCAGCTACGCCCTGTTCCCCCAGGTGGCAGAGAAGTTCTTCCAGGCCCGCCAGGCCAGCCAGATCGGCCTGGACAACAGCGTCCTGGACAAGAAGAACAACGCCATGCCGCTGTAAGGCGGATGCGTGTAAAGCCCCGGAAGTGATGGCTTCCGGGGCTTTTGTAATGGATGAACTGTCGGAAAATGAAAAAGGGGAACGGTATCTCGATTCAGTCAGGCAAAACTGCAAGGGAACGATTGTTGCTCTGGCCCAGAGGCTCCCTGCCGCCTGAAAGGACTGGCTTCGCGTCATCCTGAAAACAGCCCAGTGGGGACTGTTTCAAGAGAGGGATGAGGGTCGGAGGGATTCCGTCTCCCCGTCAAATCAGAACTTATATGGCTGAACAGCGACCACAAGGGATTATTTGTGATACAGTTTGTTCGTCTGGTACGCCGGCTCGCAGGTGACGTTCATGCCCAGCTTGCTGAGCATGCCCTCGTCCGCCTGGGAGAGGATCACCGAGGAATGGACCTCGCAGCCGTTGAGCTTGCTCAGCTGTTCCATGGCCAGCTCGGCGTTGTCGTCGGTGACGGCGCAGATGGTCAGCGCGATCAGGATCTCGTCGATGTGCAGCAGCGGGTTGCGATTGCCCATGTGGGCCACCTTCAGGTGCTGGATCGGCTCGATTACGTTGGGGGAGATCAGCTTGATCTCGTCGGGAATGCCCGCCAGCGTCTTCAGCGCGTTCAGCAGCGCGGCGGAGGCCGCGCCCAGCAGCGCCGAGGTCTTGCCGGTGATGATCATGCCGTCGTTCAGCTCCATGGCCACGGCGGGCTCGCCGGTCTGCTCGGCCAGGGCCAGCGCGGGCTGGACGGTGCTGCGGCGGCCGGAATCCAGGTTCAGCTGGCGCATCAGCAGCTCGATCTTCTGCACCTCCGCCGGGGTGGCGCGGCCCTGCTTCACGGCGCAGGCGGTCTTGTAATAGCGCCGGATGATCTCCTGGCAGGAGGCCTCGCGGCACACCTCGTCGTCGATGATGGACTTGCCCGCCATGTTCACGCCCATGTCCGTGGGGCTCTTGTAGGGACATTCGCCGTAGATGCGCTCGAATATGGCTCGCAGCACCGGGAAGATCTCGATATCCCGATTGTAATTCACCGTGGTGACGCCGTAGGCCTCCAGGTGGAACGGGTCGATCATGTTCACGTCGTTCAGGTCGGCGGTGGCGGCCTCGTAGGCCAGGTTCACCGGGTGCTTCAGCGGCAGGTTCCAGATCGGGAAGGTCTCAAACTTGGCGTAGCCCGCCTTGATGCCCCGCCGGTGCTCGTGGTAAAGCTGGGACAGGCAGGTGGCCATCTTGCCGCTGCCAGGGCCGGGGGCGGTGACGACGACCAGCGAACGGCTGGTTTCGATGTATTCGTTTTTGCCGTAGCCCTCCTCGCTGACGATGACCGCCACGTTGGAGGGGTAATCGGGGATGCGGTAGAGCCGGTACACCTTCAGGCCCATGGCCTCCAGCCGGCGCTGGAACACGTCGGCGGCGGATTGGCCGGTGTACTGGGTGATGGCGATGCTGCCCACGTACAGCCCGAATTCCCGGAACACGTCCACCAGGCGGATGACGTCGGAATCGTAGGTGATGCCCAGGTCGCCCCGGACCTTGCTCTTTTCGATGTCGTTGGCGTTGATGGCGATCACGATCTCCGCCTGATCCTTCAGCTCCAAGAGCATGCGGATCTTATTGTCGGGGGCGAAGCCGGGCAGCACGCGGGAGGCGTGGTAGTCGTCGAACAGCTTGCCGCCAAACTCCAGGTAGAGCTTGCCGCCGAAGGATTCGATGCGCTCGCGGATCCGCGAGGATTGGAGATGGATGTACTTCTGACTGTCGAAACCGATTTTGTTCATGGCCCATCCTCCCTTTATCATCCGTAATGGGGCGTCCTGTAACAACAATACAAGTGATATTATACCAAATCCCGGCGGGATGAATCATTACATAAGGATTAAAAAGAGCCGGCTGTCGCCGAAAAAGATGACGCGGACCAGCCTTGCTCAAGGGCTGTTCCGCGCCAAGGGGGGAAGAAGAAGGTTGGGTGTCCTTTTCTATCGACTTTTTCCGTCGACAAAATCATTATAATGGGTAATCATGGACAATCAATGAATCCAATGTTAATTAAGTGTGGCAAAACCCTTAAAAGTCTATCAGCTTACAGGTCAATTCATCATCGCGGCGATTTCCGCGTCGCTCAGGGTGGGCTGGAGGGCGCGGTTGATGGCGGAGGCGATGATGCCGGAGGCATCCTGTATGATGGCGTCAATCTCCCGGGGGGTGACGATCATCTCGCCCAGGTCCCCGCCGAGCAGCGTCCGCTCCATGTCGGCCAGCGCCGCCTCGTGGGCGTCGGCGTCGCCCTGGCGGTCAGCCAGCCAGGCGAAGGCGTCCCGGGCCAGGGTGGCGGCGTACACCACCGTGGGCATGCCGACGGAGATGACGGGCACGCCCACGCTGTCCCGTGTGAGGGGTCGGCGGTGGTTGCCCACGCCCGCCCCTGGCTGGATGCCGGTGTCCGTCAGCTGGATCGTGCAGCCGATGCGCCGGGAATCCCGGGCCGCGAGGCTGTCCACGCACAGTATCGCCCGGGGCTGGACGGCCCTGACCAGCGCCTCCACCAGCTCCATGCTCTCGATGCCGGTGATGCCCAGCACCCCGGGGGCGACGGCACACACGCTGTTCATGCCCGACTGGGCCCAGGGGGTGTTCAGCATGTGACGGGTCACCAGCGTGCGGTCCACCACCCCCGGGCCCAGGGCGTCCGGGGTGATGCTCCGGTTTCCCAGTCCCACCACCAGCACCGGCGCGGCGCTGTCCCCGTCCGGCAGGATCCGGTCGATCTCCTCCGCCAGCAGCGTGGCCATCGCCAGTCGGGCGTCCGGGTCGCGCTCCAGCAGCAGCGGGCATTCCAGCGTCAGGTAAGCGCCCTTCGGCTTTTCCAGCAGCTGCGCCGCCTCGTTGTCGGTGACCAGCACCTCGGTGATCTCGATGCCGTCGGATTCCCAGTGGCTGACCTGGGTGCCGGGAATCGCGCCGCCATCGGCGTTTTCAAAGCACTCCATGGCCAGGTCGGTGCGGGTATTGGGCATAAAACATCCCCCGTTTCTGCGAAATTCGGCATTAGTTTACCCAAGTTTAGCAACAAAATGTATCGGACATCTTGAAATTTGGGGCGGTTCGTGGTACAATCACATTTGTGAATTTGCGTAGGGAGGTGAACAATTTGCCGAATATCAAGTCTGCCATCAAGCGCGTGAAGGTGACCGAAAAGAAGAACCTGCGCAACCGGATGATCAAGTCCGCCATGAAGACTCAGATCAAGAAGTTCGAAACCGCCGTTTCCGCGAACGAGGCCGATGCCAAGCTGCTCAGCGCGACTCAGGGGGCGGTTGACAAGGCTGCCGCAAAGGGCGTTATTCATAAGAACGCGGCGAACCGCAAAAAGGCTCGCATGGCGAAGCGTCTTGCCAAAGCTCAGGCGTAAGGTCACTCATTCAAAAAGCTTTTCCCACGGTCTGTCGGGCTGTGGCGAGCAGCGTGGTGCCCGCGGGGTGACGCGCTGACCGCGCTAAATGTCAAAGAAAAGGGAACGCTGTCAACAGCGTTTCTTTTTTTACCCCGGTCTTCCGTTCACAATGTATCCAATATTCGTTCTTGCAAAATTAGCAAAATCCGCTTGCACAATACATATATTTCCTTCAAAATGGTTTTATGGGCCCGATTGTCGGGCATGATAGCAGCGTAAGGAACCGATGGAGCGAATCTATAGATGGCAGAAAAAGCAGTAGCGCGCGTCGCGCAGCGGCCCAGGTCCTCCGGCGGCAAGGCCGCGCCCCGCAAAGGGACGGGTGTTCCCTCCGCCGGTGGAAGCGGCAAGGCCGTCCGGAGCGCCGAAGGGAAGGCCAAAGCCACAAGGGCCGCGGCGGAGCCCGGCAAGGGCAAGGCCGTCCGGAGCGCCGAAGGGAAGGCCAAAGCCACAAGGACCGCGGCGGAGCCCGGCAAGGGCAAGGCCGTCCGGAGCGCGGAGGGGAAGGCCAGGACCACGAAGGCCACGGCGGAGCCCGGCAAGGGCAAGGCCGTCCGGAGCGCGGAGGGGAAGGCCAGGACCACGAAGGCCACGGCGGAGCCCGGCAAGGGCAAGGCCGTCCGGAGCGCGGAGGGGAAGACCAGGGTCACGAAGGCCACGGCGGCATCGACTGCGAAGACCCGCAGCGCAAATGGCAGGGCCACCTCCGGCAAAAAGGGCGAAAAGCGCAATGTCCGCAAGCCGACGGCCGTCCGGGCGAATCCCGTGGGCGAGGCCGCGAACCGTAAGCAGGCCGCCGCCTCCGATGACCTGTTTCTGGAGCGCGCCGACAGGCCGAAGCCGTCCGCCCCGGCGGGCACGCCGCCCCGGGGACACACCGCGCTGTTCGGCGCGCTGAACGCCTGCCTGGCCATCGCCATCGCGGTGCTGTTGGCGCTGGGCCTGCGCGTTCACGGCCGGTACGGCGAATTCCTGAAGATGCGGGAAGTGGTGGACAAGCAGACCTTCTACGAGGGCACGACGGTGGAGGGCGTGGACGTGTCGAGGATGACGCTTTCCAATGCGCTGGACTATTGGCGAAATCGGGTGGAGGCCCGGAACGTGGAGCGCACGGTGGTGCTGGACGACGGCACCGCCGTCACCGCCGGCGAGCTGGGCTACACCAGCGATTACGAATCGGTGCTGACCACGGCCTGGAGCCATGGCCGCAGCGGCACGCTGGAGGAGCGCTATCGCATGGCGGCCAGCCGGATGCGGAACCCGGCGGCCTACGCCATCCACCGCACGGAGTACAGCGACGCGCTGGTGGACCAGTTCGTGCAGATGCAGGCGCTGAAGATCGACCAGGAGCCGGCGGACGCCACCGTGGCCGATTTCAACGTGGACACCTATGAGTTCACCTTCAATCCCTCCCGGAACGGCCGGCAGCTGGATACCGCCGCCCTGAAGCGGGACCTGCTGGCGGCGATGGCGGCGGGTGGCGGCAGCGTAACCCTGTCGGTGGCCGAGCAGACGCCGGAGATCACCACCGACCAAATCGGCGAAATGTACGGCCTGATCGACTACGCCATCACCAACGCCAACTCCTCCAGCAAGGCGCGCCTGAACAACATCAAGCTGGCGATGTCGATGATCAACGGTGTGAAGCTGGCCCCGGGGGAGACCTTTTCCTTCAACGAAACGGTGGGCCAGCGCACGTCGTCCCGGGGCTTTATGAAGGCCACCGCCTACTCCGGCGGCGAGGTGACTGAGGAGTTGGGCGGCGGCATCTGCCAGGTGTCCACCACGCTGTTCAATGCGGCGGTGAAGGCTGACATGCGCATTGACGAGCGCCACAACCATTCGCTGACGGTGCACTATGTGGACAAGGGCAAGGACGCCACCGTGGACTGGGGCAACCAGGACCTGAAGTTCACCAATACCTCCGCCGATGACATCTACATCTGCTGCTACCTGACCGAGGACCGGCGGGTGCGCTTCGGCATATTCGGGCGGTTACTCCCGGACGGCGAGAAGATCACGCTGGACGCCGTGACGGTCAAGGTGAACAAGTTCGAGACCCAGTACCAGCCCGATCCCTCCCTGGGCCGCGGCCAGACGCGGGTGGCCGAGAATGGCCGGGACGGCTATAAGGCGGAGGCTTACAAGGTGCGCTGGGACGCCGCGGGCAACGAGCTGAGCCGGGAGCTGCTGTGCACCAGCGTGTACAAGTCGAAGGATGAAATCGTCCTGTATGGAGACGGTGTAAAATAGATCTGGGGAAAACGGAACGGGAGGGGGAAGTGAGAAGAGCAGGGGCCGCCAGCAGGGGCGCCCCCGAGGGGGCGGTGAAAGTTAAGGATGTATTAACATAACAAAATAGAGAATCAAGCCGCGG
>JAFWEL010000204.1 GCA_017512905.1 Clostridia bacterium | reverse complement strand
TCGACAGGCTCCCTGCCGCCCTGAAGGACTAGCTTCGCGTCGCAAAAAAGGCCCCGCCCGCGGCGTACACGCCGCCGCGTACGATTAAAGATCGGGGCGCTACCGCCCCCGATACCCCCGGTAAGTTAGCCAAAGGGGAGATCGTCATCAGCTCGATAAATCAGAATTTGAACATCAGGAGGCAACGCCATGATGCACATCGTACTGGTCAATCCGGAAATTCCCCAGAACACCGGCAACATCGCCCGCACCTGCGCGGCCACCGGCGCGAAGCTGCACCTGATCGAGCCGCTGGGGTTTGAGCTGAGCGATAAATACCTGAAGCGGGCGGGGCTGGACTACTGGCACATGATGACCTACGAGGTGCATGAGTCCTGGGAGGCCTTCCTCGCGGACAATCCCGGCGGGAGGCTCCACTTCGCCACCACCAAGGCCCCCCGGGACTACTGCGCCGCCACATACGGTCCCGACGACTTCCTGGTGTTCGGCCGGGAGACGAAGGGCCTGGACGAGGCGCTGCTGGCCGCGAACTACGATCGGTGCGTCCGCATCCCCATGGTCGCCGACGCCCGTTCGCTGAATCTTTCCAATTCCGTGGCCATCGTGCTCTACGAGGCCCTTCGCCAGCAGGGCTTTCCCGGCCTTGCCGACTCCGGGAGGCTGCATCACACCGACCTGACGGGGGCGTGGAGCGATTATGTATGACCCGGCAGGGACGCTGAGGAGATCGCCATGACCTTGCGCAAGCTGACCGTTCTGATCCTGACGCTGCTGCTGGCGTCGTCGCCCGTGGGCCATGCCATCGACCGGGCGGATTACGATATGCCCTATTACATCTCGGTGGACATCACGAACCAGATCGTCACGGTCTACGATTCCTCCACCGACGATGTGGTGCGGCAGATGCTATGCTCATCGGGGCGCAACATCACCCCGCTGGGCACCTTTGTCATGCCCAAGGGCCGGAAGGACCGGGACCGCAAGCCCTGGTACTACATCGCCATCTACGACCGCTTCGTGAAGTATGCCAGCCGCATCTACGACATGATCCTGTTCCATTCCATGCCCTACCGGCGGCAGTCGCTGCAATCCATCGACGCGAAGGCCGCCAGCGAGCTGGGGGAGCCCACCTCCCACGGCTGCATCCGCCTGCGCTGGCAGGACGCGGCCTTCATCTCGGACAACTGCCTGCCGGGCACGGTGGTGCGCATCTTCGAGAGCAAAAAGCGGGACGAGTCCCTGCGGGAGCTGCTGCGCCAGCAATCCTTTGACGCCGCCGAGGGCCAGTCCTACGACAGCTTCCTGGGCATCTCCCACGAGCCGGGGGCGCTGGCCCGCTTCAGCGAGGGCCAGGAGGTGCTGAACCTGCAATACCGGCTGCGGGACCTGGGCCTGTACAATGGGGAGCTGAGCGGGGTCTACGACAGCGCCACGGTGAACGCCGTGCGCAAGGCCCAGTACATGAGCGGCGGCGAGCTGAACGGCGTGGCCACGGCGGCCTGCCAGCAGCTGCTCTACGGCCCGGACGCCCCCGTGACCATGGAGGTGCGGCTGGAGGAGGGCATGAGCGGCCCCGCCGTGAAGGCGCTGCAACAAAACCTGGCGGCGCTGAAGCTGTACGACGAGGCTGTGGACAGCGTGTACGACGCCGCGGTGGTGGACGCCGTGAAGCGCTTCCAGCGGGCCTACGGTTATCCGCTGGACGGCGTGGCCGAGCCCACGCTGCAAAAGGCCGTCGCCTACGAGGCCGGCCGCCTGGCCGAGACCTTCGGAGATCAGCCCTACACCTGCGCCTGGGCGGCGGAGCCCGTCGCCATGGCCCGGGTGAGCGTGAGGGAAGGCGCGCGCCTGCGGGACGCCCCCGACCAGGCGGGCCGCCAGCTGCGACGGCTGGAAGAGGGGCGGAGCCTGTTTGTGCTGGAGCGGGGCGAGGAATGGTCCCGGGTGAAGGCCGGGAGCGACGAGGGCTACGTGCGCAACGACCTGGTGGCGTTCTACGACCTGCTGGCCGCCATGCTGCGGTATACCTCCGCGACGGAAGACCTGGTGTGGACCATCGGCAACGACGCAAGCGACTACCTCGCCGGGGCGGAGCTGCCCTGCGAGGTGTTCGAGACCTATCTGGCCGCCAACGACCAGCAGGTGGACGTGGACAGCCTGGACAACTACGTCACCGTGGACACCGGCGATTCCGGCGCGGCGCTGAACTTGCGCCAGGCCCCCGACGGCGACAGCGCCGTGCTGGACACCGTGGAAAACGGCCGGCAGCTCCAGGCCCTGCGCCGCACCAGCGAATGGACCCAGGTCAATTACCGTGGCAGGACGGGCTACCTGCTCAACCGCTACCTCGACTTCTGGACCGGCCCGAAGGACGCCCTGGAGGAAGCGCTGGACGCCGACGCCGGGAACATGCCGGTGATCGGCCACGCCGTGGTGCGCAGCACCACGGGCCGCAAGGCCCCGGTGTTCGACGAGAACATCGACGGCGCCGCCGTGCTGGGGAACCTGCCCAACGACACCCGCGTGGAGGTGCTCTCCGACGCCGACGGCTGGTGCTGGATCCGCTACGAGGGCCGGGAGGGCTACATGATCATCGAGGATTTGGCCCTGGAGGCGGATATGGCGGATTGATGATATTCTGATTTGTCGCGGGCTTGCGCCCGTTTGAAGGGGGACAGGTCCCCCTTCAATACATCCTCCTCAGATTTGCCTGAAATCGTCCTAAAGGACTAGCTTCGCGTCGCAAGCGATTTCCGGGCGGCAAATCTGCAAGG
>JAFWEL010000203.1 GCA_017512905.1 Clostridia bacterium | reverse complement strand
GCGGCAAATCTGCAAGGAAGCCTTTTTTGCTCTGGTCGACAGGCTCCCTGCCGCAAAAAAGGCCCCGCCCGCGGCGTACACGCCGCCGCGTACGATTAAAGATCGGGGCGCTACCGCCCCCGATACCCCCGGTAAGTTAGTCAAAAGCCTCCCCTGCGACGCGAAGCTAGTGGGGAGGTGGCCCCGTCGCAGACGGGGTCGGAGGGGTTCCGCGTGCTCAGCATCAGCGCGACAAATCAGAATTTATCTGCCTGAATAAATCCCTCACCGGCGTCGCCGGGCTGCGCCACGGACGCCCTCGCGCCAGGGTGGACCCTGTAGTAGGCCCGCTTGTCCTCATACATGATTTCGTCCGCCTTGCGCAGCGCGGTCCGCACATTCCGGCAGTCCCCTTCCACATGGTAGCCCAGGGAGAAGTTGACCCGGGCCTCCTGAGCGGAGTGTTCCCGCACCAGCCGGGCCTTCTCCGCCATTTCCCCGGGGGTCGCGTTCAGCACGATGACCGTGTATTCGTCGCCGCCGGCGCGGAAGATCTCCTCGTCGTGGAACACGCTGTGGAGCACACGGTTGGCTGCCCGGATGAGCTCGTCGCCGGCGGTATGGCCCAGGGAGTCGTTGACGCGCTTGAGCCCGTTCAGGTCGGCGAACAGCACGCCCACCGGCACGCCCGGCGACACCCTGCCCCGGCTGAGGGCGTCCACGTAGTTGTTCATCTCGTTGCGGTTCAGGGCGCCGGTCAGCATATCCCGGGAGCTGAGGATCTGCAGGCGCTTGAGCAGCAGGTGATTGCCGATCTCGGATCCCAGTATGAAGGTGACCAGCTCCAGGGTCTCCTTGATCATGGGCGCGTCCTCGGGGTCAAAATCGGTGACCCAGATGTAGCCATGCTTTTCGTTGTGGGATTTGAGGGGGAACAGCACGATGGAGCGAACGCCGTTTCCGACCAGGGATTTATACCATTCCGGGTTGCGCTCCCGCACCACTTCCATATCCTGGGCGCTCTTGGCGACCAGGCAGTTGCTGCCGGAGATGGTGCCCTCCCAGGATTCCGCCAGGTCATAGAAGGTGTCGTCGATGATCTCGGCCATGGGCTTCTTTTGCACGTCCTCGGCCACATCCTCGCACAGCACCGAGCAGGTGCGGGAGACGGGCTCCATCAGGAGGATGCAGCACTGCTTTGCCCGGCAGAGAACGCGGATATCCCGGATGACATCGGCCATGGCCACTTCGAAATCCGTGGCGCCCCTCAGCTTGATCGCCGTTTCGAGGACCGCGGACGCGGTTTGCGTCGAGACGTTGGAGAGCCTTGAGCTGTCCGCCACCAGGTTGATCTCCATCGTATAGGTGCAGAAGCAGAGATCCCCGTCGTCGGGCACCAGCGGCAGGAACGTCATGTTGAACCAGACGTTGTAGCGGTCCGGATGGGCGTAGGAATGCAGGCATTTTTTCTCGACCGCCGCCCGGTAGCAGTATTCCTCGAAGTTGAGGTCCCGGGTCAGGTAGTCCGTGTACAGGCTGTTGGGCGTAAATTTGGTGGTCAGCATCCGCACGTCGCCCATCGGGTGCTCGATGGAATCGATGTAGGCCTTGTTGCCGGTGACGATCCGTATGTCCCCGTAACCGCCGTTGGGGCGCTTTTCCACGGAAACCACGCAGGTCATCGCGCCCATGCTGTCCACAACTTGCTGAAAATTCATATCGCATTCCCCTCCTTGTTGATACGCCGTCCCCATCTGACGAAGTAATAGGTGACCTCGATGACGCAGCAGCACATCCAGCCCACCGGATAGCCGAAGCCCACCAGGAAGGGTGTGTTGGCGATGTAGCGGGTGACCACGAACAGGTAGATCTGGCGGATCACCACGAAGGACAGCAGCATGATGAACATCGGCGCCCGGGAATCGCCCCGGCCCCGCAGCGCCCCGGCCAGCGTGTGGTTGACGCAGTTGAACAGCAGGAAGAAGGTGTTCGACCGCATGAACAGCACGCCGTATTGGATCACAGACGCATCCTGGCTGAACAGCCGCACGGCGGGCTCGGCGAAGATCACCAGCGCGATGGCGACCACCAGCGTCACGCCCAGGGACAGCAGTATGGCGGTCCAGGTGCCCCGGTCAGCCCGGTCGTACTGCTTGGCCCCGATGTTCTGGCTGACGAAGGTGGTGGCGGCCATGGCCGTGGACTGCATGGGCAGCATGATGAACTGGTCCAGCTTGTTGTAGCAGCTCCACCCGGCCATGCAGCCGGAGCCGAAGTGGTTGATATAGGATTGCACGAACACGTTGGAGAAGGCCGTGACGACCGACTGGATGCCCGCGGGCAGGCCCACGGCGAATATGCGCCGCAGCACCGGCCCTTCGATGCGCAGGTCCCGCCAGGTGAGCCGGTAGATCTCGTTCGTGTGGGTCAGCAGCCGAAGCACCAGCGCCGCGGACACCAGCTGGGCCAGGATCGTGGCGTAGGCCACGCCCGCGATGCCCGCCTTCAGGACGATGACGAAGGCCAGGTCCAGCACGATGTTCAGGACGCTGGTCAGCGCCAGGAACATCAGCGGCCGGGTGGTGTCGCCCACGGCCCGGAGAATGCCGCTGCCGGTGTTGTAGATCAGCAGGCCCGAAAAGCCCCAGAAGTAGATGGTCAGGTAGGTGACGGCGTCCTCGAACACGTCGTCCGGCGTGGACATCAGCCGCAGCATGGGCCGCACCCCGGCGATGCCGATCAGCGTGAACAGCGCGCACATCACGAAGGTCACCGCCACGGTGGTCTCCACGGCGCTGTGCAGCCGCTGGTGGTCCCGGGCCCCGAAGTGCTGGGCGATGACCACGCCCGCGCCCACCGAAAAGCCGTTGAAGAAGAACACCAGCATGTTCACGATCATCGTCGTGGACCCGACGGCGGCCAGCGCCTCCTTGCCCACGAAGTTGCCCACCACGATGCTGTCCACCGTGTTGTACATCATCTGGAAGATATTGCCCAACATCAGCGGCAGCGCGAACATCACGATCTGCCGGATGATCGACCCGCTGGTCATGTCCCGGGTGGCTCCGCCCCGGACAGGCTTAAACCCCATATGTCATCCCGCTCCTTTGAATTAATTATAAAACACCCGCGGAAAATGTGCAAGCACCGTCCGGCGAGAGATCGTGTCAAGTAGTTCTGGGGAATCAGACAACAGAACGCAGAGTGCCGAGAGACTTGCGGATGACATAGGACGCATCAACCTTGCCGAAGGACAGGGCCTCCTTCTCGAAGGTGCCGGCCCAATCGGTATCGAGAATC
>JAFWEL010000202.1 GCA_017512905.1 Clostridia bacterium | reverse complement strand
GGTCGACAGGCTCCCTGCCGCAAAAAAGGCCCCGCCCGCGGCGTACACGCCGCCGCGTACGATTAAAGATCGGGGCGCTACCGCCCCCGATACCCCCGGTAAGTTAGCCAAAGGGGAGTTCGTCATCAGCTCGATAAATCTGAATCCCACTCACATAAACAGGTGGAAATCCTCTCGGATTTCCACCACATCTCTTGAGTTATCCCTTCATCAGATACCTTCGTTGCCGGGCATCTGGGGTGTGGCCTGCATGTCGCCCTGGGCGGACATGCCGTCGGGGGTGGGCATCATCTGGCCGCGCATGCCGCCGTTCACCTGGCCGTCCATGCCGCGACCGCCGAAGCCGCCGTTCATGCGGCCGCCCTTGCCGCCGCGACCGCCGAAGCCATTGCCGTTCACACGGCCGCCCTTGCCGTTCTGGAACTCATAGCCGCAGCTGGGGCAGGTGCCGTTGCGCATGGCCTGGCGCTCCTTGTAGTACTGCATGATCAGGTCGGCCTGCGCCTGGGTCAGCTTGCCGGCGGCCACATAGCCGTCCAGCTCGTCCTGGAGCGCCTGCTCGTGGGTGGATTCCCTGGCCGCTTGATAGGCCTGCAGGGCCTCCTGGAGGGCGGTATTGTCCTGGGTCGACTGGGTGCTGTCGGCGGGCGCCTGGGCGTCATCGGGGGCCGGGACCGCTTCCGGGGCCTGCAGGTCGCTGGCCGCGGGCAATTCGGGCGTCTGCGTATCGTTCTCCGCCAGGGCTACCACGCCCAACACCAGAACCAGCGCCAGGGACAGCGCGATCAACATACCACTGAAATAATGCTTCATTGTCATTCATCTCCTTATGATTTATCGTCCTTTCCTTGGGACGCTTGCATTATCGCATAGGAACCTAATGCAAAGCTAAAGGAGATGTGAACAAATTAGGGTGTGTTTCTAAAGTCGATGTGTTGCAGTTTCGAGTGGATTTGCCTGCATTTCAAGGCGATTTTCCGCAGGTTTACTGGCGGTAAATCAAGGGAAATCAACACAGAAACGCAGGCAAAGACGCCGTAACTGCAACAGAGTTTCCAGCCAAATTCGGCGCGGCGATTTTTGGAAACGCGCCCTAAATTACAGCTTCGACAGCACCAGCTTCCGGGCGATGAGGTCGGTCATGGCCTGCTGGACGGCGGCGGGGATGCCCAGCACGTCCAGGCTCCCTGGCGGCTCGTGCCGGGCCATGTAATCGTGGATCGCCCCGATATAGCAGCGCTTGACGTCGGTGCCGTAGTTGAACTTGTTGATGCCCCGGCGGAAGGCCTCGACCAGCTGGTCCTCGGGGATGCCGCTGCCGCCATGGAGCACCAGGGGCGTATCCGTCGCGGCGTTGATCTCGTCCAGGCGCGCCAGGTCCAGGTTGGGCGTCTGAAGATAATCTCCGTGGGCGTTGCCGATAGCCACAGCCAGGGAATCCACGCCGGTTTCCCGGCAGAACAGCGCCACCGCGTCGGGCTTGGTGAACAGGTCGGTCTTCTCGCCAGCGCGCTCGCTGGCCAGGCCGATGCTTCCCAGCTCCGACTCCACCGCCACGCCCCGGGCATGGGCATATTCCACCATGGCGCGGGTGCGGCGGATGTTGGTCTCCAGGTCGTCCCTCGAGGCGTCGAACATGATCGAGGTGAAGCCGCACTCGATGGCCCACCGAGCCTCCGCCTCGTCGTAGCTGTGGTCCAGATGCAGGCCGATGCGGGCATCGGTGCGCCCGGCCATGAACTTCACCATCGCCGCAAACTCGCCGAAGCCGTTCAGGCTGTATTGGGTCACGTACTCCGGCAGCAGCATGATGATAGCGGGCTTGCCGGTCCGCTCAGCGGCGTTCACGACGGCCCGCGCCTCGTTGTAGTCGATGCAGACAAACGAGAGCACCGCCGCGTTTTTCGCGCTGGCCTCCCGAACAAGATCTATTGCGTTTACCAGGGGCATAGCTTTCCTCCATTTTTTTCTCTGGCTTGGCAGATTCTGATTTGACGCCTTATCCCAGGCTCTTCAGCGCCATGAAGATCAGCTCGTCGCTTTTTTCGGTCTGGCCGGCGAATTTTGAGACGGCCTTCGCGGCCTCGGAGGCGCTGTAGCCCAGGGCCACCAGCGCGGCGACGGCCTCGGCCTCAGGGCCGGCTTCGGCGCTCCTGGGGGGTATGGCGGCGGCGCTGCCGGTGAGCTGGCTGTCCTCCACCTTGTCCTTCAGCTCCAGCACCAGGCGCTGGGCGGTCTTTTTGCCGATGCCGGGCACCCGGGTCAGGGCGTTGGCGTCCCCGGCCACCAGCGCCAGGGACAGATCCCGCACACTCATGGACGACAGGATCTGCAGCGCCGTGCGGCTGCCGACGCCGTTGACGCCCTTCAAGCGCTCGTACATGCGCTTTTCCTCCCGGCTGTAGAAGCCGAACAGCTCCATGGCGTCCTCCCGCACGTTCAGCACGCTGTAGAGTTTCATCCGCTCCCCCACCGCCGGAGCCATGGACAGGGTCGCGCCGCTGACAAACAGCAGGTAGCCCACCCCGTTCACGTCCAGCACGATGGAATCCGCGTTCTTTTCCGAGACAACGCCGTCAAAATGGGCAAACAATACCAATCACTCCATTTGATTATTGTATCCTGAACATCTTCTTCATGTTCATGGAATTGGCGTGGGTCAGGGCCACGGCCAGGGCGTCCGCCGCGTCGTCAGGGCGGGCGATGTCCTTCATGTTCAGCAGCATCTTTACCATCTGCTGCACCTGGTGCTTGTCCGCGCCGCCGTAGCCGGTCACCGCCTGCTTGATCTGCATGGGGGTGTATTCGTAGAGGTTGTCGGTGCGCTGCACCACGGCCACCAGGGCCACGCCCCGGGCGGCGCTGACCGCCATGCCGGTGGTGATGTTCTTGGAGAAGAACAGCTCCTCAAAGGCCACGTCGTCGGGCTGGTAGATGTCCATAAGCTGGTTCATGCCCTGGAAGATAGCCCGCAGGCGCTGGGGCATGGGCTGGCCCGCCGGGGTGGTCAGCGTGCCGAACTGGATCAGCCGCCTTTTATTGTTATCCGCTTCGATCACCCCATAGCCCAGCGTGGCCAGGCCGGGGTCGATGCCGAGTATGATCATGCTGCCTCCGTTTCATCGTTCAATCCCGGGCCTATATTACCACAAAACCCGGAAAAATGCAAATGGAGCTGTCCCAAAAGCATAAGCATATGAAAGATATGCAATTGTAGGGGCGCCGCAACGGCGCCCCTACAGCTGTGCTATGCAGCGATATTCATTTCGAAACAGCCCCTGCGGGCAGAGGATGGCCTCACTTCACCGTGACCCGGACCTCCGCCACGATGTTCTGGGTCGGGTCGCTGCCCTCGTAGAACCACAGCCGGCCAGTGCCCGGATTCAGGGCCTTGATTTCCACGATCCAGTAGTTGTCCACCGGATAGCCGTTGTTGGCAAAGGCACATTCCATGACCTGACCCTCGCCCTCATACACATAGCTCATGGGCAGGGGCTTGCTCACCTTCACCTGGGCCGTCCTGCCCACCCGGACGGTCACCTCGGTCCTGTCCACGATGGAATCGCCGGACCCGGATTCCCGCACGGTAACCCTGATCTTCACCGCCTCGCCGGTCTTCGTGTTTGTCACCACCAGCGTCTGGCTGCCGGCGCGCAGACCCTTGACCGTCAGGGCGCACTTTCCCCCGCGGACCGAACCCAGCCGGCATTCCAGCAGGGTGGAGTTATAGGCCTTCAGCGACAGGTTGCCGCCGGAGCGGCTGGTCAGGTAGACGGTCTTCGTCTCGCCCGCCTTCAGGGTGAGATTGGTCGCGTCCGCGGACAGCGACGGCTTCACCGTGATCGCGCAGGTCAGCTTCTTGCCGTCCACCTTCGCGGTGATCGTCGCCTTGCCCGCCTTCAGCGCTGTCACCAGGCCCTTCTGGTCCACCTTCGCCACCTTGGGCCTGGAGCTGGACCACTTGACACCCTTCGTCGCGCCGGTGACCTTCAGCTGGAGCGTTTTGCCGGTGTAAAGGGTGGCCTTGCGCTTGTTGAGCGCCGCCGCGGCCCGGGCCGTAAACGCGGGGTTCAGCCCCGCGGGCAGCAGCGCCGGCGCCGCCAGACACGCGATCAGCGCCAGACACAGCGCTATGAACAGTTTGTTGGTCTTCTTCATGATTCCCACGCCTCCGTTGACATGTTTTGACAGTGCCTGGTCGGGTGGGTAAATTCTGATTTATCGAGCTGATGACGAACTCCCCTTTGGCTAACTTACCGGGGGTATCGGGGGCGGTAGCGCCCCGATCTTTAATCGTACGCGGCGGCGTGTACGCCGCGGGCGGGGCCTTTTTTGCGACGCGAAG
>JAFWEL010000056.1 GCA_017512905.1 Clostridia bacterium | reverse complement strand
GCTCCCTGCCGCAAAAAAGGCCCCGCCCGCGGCGTACACGCCGCCGCGTACGATTAAAGATCGGGGCGCTACCGCCCCCGATACCCCCGGTAAGTTAGCCAAAGGGGAGTTCGTCATCAGCTCGATAAATCAGAATTTACTAACCAAGGAGGTTACAACATGCAGAATCTTATCGCCAAGGACTTACTGAGCATCGGCGCGGTGTTTCTTCGCCCGGACCAGCCGTTCACCTGGGCCAGCGGGATCAAATCGCCCATCTACTGCGACAACCGGCTGACGCTGACCGCGCCGGCGGTGCGCAATGACGTGGAAAACGGCCTGGCGGAGGTCATCCGCCGGGAATACCCGGACGTGGAGGTGCTGATGGGCACGTCCACCGCCGGCATCGCCCACGCGGCCATCGTGGGCCACCTGATGAACCTGCCCATGGGCTATGTGCGCTCCGGCGCGAAGGACCACGGCCGGGGCAACCGCATCGAAGGGAAGCTGGAGCCGGGCCAGAAGGTGGTGGTGGTGGAGGATCTGATCTCCACCGCCGGCAGCTGCATCGAGGTGGTGGAGGCCCTGCGGGAGGCCGGGGCCGAGGTGCTGGGCATCGCGTCCATATTCACCTACGGCATGCGCAAGGGCCTGGACCGGCTGGCGGCGGCGAACGTGAGGAACGTGAGCCTGACCAACCTGGACGCGGTGGCGAGGGTCGCCGCCGAGACCGGGTACATCAAGCCGGAGGACGTGGCGCGGCTCATGAAATTCCGGGACAATCCCTCGGATGAGAGCTGGATCGGAGGGAACGCATGAGGAGCCTGATCGACATTCAGCAGCTGTCCGTCGAGGAGATCGACGAGCTGATCGCCCTGGCGAACGACATCATCGCCCATCCCGACGATTACCGGGAAAAGTGCCGCTACAAGAAGCTGGCCACGCTGTTCTTCGAGCCCTCCACCCGCACGCGCCTGAGCTTCGAGGCCGCCATGTACGAGCTGGGCGGCCAGGTACTGGGCTTCTCCGAGGCCCAGAGCAGCAGCGCCGCCAAGGGCGAGAGCGTCAGCGACACGGTGCGCGTAGTCAGCGGCTACGCCGACATCATCGCCATGCGCCACCCCAAGGAGGGCGCGCCGCTGGTGGCCTCGATGGCCGCCACGGTGCCGGTGATCAACGCCGGGGACGGCGGCCACCTGCACCCCACCCAGACGCTCACCGACCTGCTGACCATCAGCCGGGAGAAGGGCAGGCTCAACGACCTGACCATCGGCGTGTGCGGCGACCTGAAGTTCGGCCGCACGGTCCACTCCCTGATCGCCGCCATGGCCCGGTATA
The DNA here is from genome assembly GCA_017512905.1 of Clostridia bacterium. Lineage (GTDB taxonomy): Bacteria > Bacillota > Clostridia > Christensenellales > Aristaeellaceae > UBA2862. Next base: position 11,545 of record JAFWEL010000056.1, on the reverse strand, counting down.
AGGGCATGAGGTTCGCGCTGATCTCCCCGGAAGAATTGAAGCTGCCCAGCTACATCAAGAAGGAGATCCTCCAGCAAAAGCACATCGACTACGTGCAGACCACCGACCTGGCCTCGGTGATGGGCGAGCTGGACATACTCTACATGACCCGGGTTCAGCGGGAGCGCTTCTTCAACGAGGAGGACTACCTGCGCCTGAAGGACAGCTACATCCTCACCCCGGAAAAGCTGCAAACCGCCAAGGCGGACCTTTCGATCCTGCATCCGCTGCCCCGGGTGAACGAGATCTCCACCGCCGTGGACGCCGACCCCCGCGCCTGCTACTTCAAGCAGGCCCTGTACGGCAAGTACATCCGCATGGCGCTGATCCTGAAACTGCTGGAGGTGGCATAATGCATATCGATTCCATACGCAACGGCATCGTTCTGGACCACATCAAGGCCGGCAAAAGCATGGAAATCTACAGGTTCCTGGGCCTGGACAGCCTGGATTGCTCCGTCGCCATCATCAAAAACGCCCCCAGCCACAAGCAGGGGCGCAAGGACATCATCAAGATCGATTCGGCCATTGAGCCGGACCTGGACATACTGGGCTTTATCGACCCGGAGATCACCGTGAACATCATCCGGGACGGCGAGCTGGTGGAGAAGAAGCACCTGACCCTGCCCCGGCAGATCCGGGACGTGCTCAAGTGCAAGAACCCCCGCTGCATCACCAGCGTGGAGCAGGAGCTGCCCCACATCTTCAACCTCACCGACCCGCGGCGCGCCGTCTACCGCTGCGCCTATTGTGAAACCAAGGCGGAATAATACGCCTTTACCGGAAAGGACTGATCCCATGCCTGACACCCGCGTCAGCCTCTGCGGCATCGAGCTGCCCAACCCCGTGATCCCCGCCTCGGGCACCTTCGGCTACGGACGGGAGTTCGCCGAGCTCTACGACATCAATATCCTCGGCAGCTTCTCCTTCAAGGGCACCACCCTGCACCCCCGGCTGGGCAACCCGCTGCCCCGCATCGCGGAGGCCCCCTCGGGCATGCTCAACGCGGTGGGGCTGCAAAACCCCGGCGTGGACCGGGTGATCGCCGAGGAGCTGCCGAACATCCAAAGGATATTCCACCGGCCGGTGATGGCCAACGTATCGGGATTCTCCGTGGAGGAGTACGCTGAAACCTGCGCCCGACTGGACGGCTGCGAGGCGGTGGGCTGGCTGGAGGTGAACATCAGCTGCCCCAACGTCCACCACGGCGGCATGAGCTTCGGCACCGACCCGGCCTGCGCCGCCGAGGTCACCCGGGCGGTGAAGGCCGCGACCACGAAGCCGGTGATCATGAAGCTGTCCCCCAACGTCACCGACATCACCGCCATCGCCAAGGCCTGCGCTGACGCCGGGGCCGACGGCCTGAGCCTGATCAACACGCTGCTGGGCATGCGCATCGACCTGCGCACCCGCCGCCCGGTCATCGCCAACACCACCGGCGGCCTGTCCGGCCCGGCGGTGTTCCCGGTGGCGCTGCGGATGGTGTGGCAGGTGGCCCGGGCGGTGGATATCCCCGTGATCGGCATGGGCGGCGTCTCCACCGCCGAGGACGTGATCGAAATGATGCTGGCCGGAGCCACCGCGGTGGAGGTCGGCGCGGCGAACCTCGTCGACCCCTTCGCCTGCAAGCGCATCGTCGAAGCGCTGCCCGCCGTCATGGACAAGTACGGCATTCACAAGCTATCCGAAATCACAGGAGGTGTGCATCATGGGTAAGGACGTCATAGTCGCCTGCGACTTTTCCAGCCGCGAGGCGGTGCTCTCATTCCTCGACAAATTCAGCGGCGAAGGCCGCAAGCCCTACGTCAAGATCGGCATGGAGCTGTTCTACGCCGCCGGACCGGAGATCGTCCGGGAGATCAAGCGCCGGGGGCATTCCATCTTCCTGGACCTGAAGCTGTGCGACATTCCCAACACCGTCAAAAAGTCCATGGCCGTACTGCGGGACCTGGACGTGGACATGACCAACCTCCACGCCTTCGGCACCATCGAAATGATGAAGGCCGCCCTGGAGGGACTCACCCGCCCGGACGGCACCCGGCCCCTGCTGATCGCCGTGACCCAGCTGACCAGCACCAGCGAGCCGCGTATGCGCGACGAGCTGCTGATCGAAAAAAGCCTGCCCGAGGTCGTCATGCACTACGCCATGAACGCCCGTCAGGCCGGCCTGGACGGCGTGGTCTGTTCGCCGCTGGAGAGCCCCGTGGTGCACGGGGGCTGCGGCGACGGCTTCATCACCGTCACCCCCGGCGTGCGCTTTGCCGACGGGGCCGTGGGCGACCAGGTGCGCGTCACCACCCCCGAGCGCGCCCGGGAGCTGGGCAGCGACTACATCGTCGTGGGCCGGCCCATCACCGCGGCGGAGGACCCGGTGGCGGCTTACCGCAGATGCGTGGAAGCGTTTGTCGATTGAAGCCTCCCATAAACGTCACGAACCGGAAGGAAATAAGATGAAACAGAACCGATATACCGTCACCGCCAACCGTGCCCTCGCGCCGAACGTCTACCGGATGGACCTCGCGGGGGACACCGCCCCCATCACCGCCCCGGGCCAGTTCATCAACCTGGCCCTGGACGGCCTGTTCCTGCGCCGGCCCATCTCCGTCTGCGACTGGGACGAGCAGGGCCTCGTGATCATCTACAAGGTCGTGGGCAAGGGCACCGCCCGGATGGCGGAACTGCAGCCCGGGGCCAGCCTCGACGCGCTGGTGGGCCTGGGCAACGGCTACGACGTGGACGCCTGCCCGGTCCACCCGGTGCTGGCGGGCGGCGGCGTGGGCGTGCCGCCGCTGTACGGGCTGGCAAAGCGGCTGCTGGCGGCCGGAAAGAAGCCCTCCGTGGCGCTGGGCTTCAATACCGCCCGGGAGATCTTCTACGACATGCAGTTTGCCGCCCTGGGGGTGCCCGTGACCGTGGCCACCGTGGACGGCACCGCGGGCAAAAAGGGCTTCGTCACCGACCTGATCCCGGAGGGGGCCTACGTCTGCGCCTGCGGCCCGGAGCCGATGCTGAAGGCCGTACACGCCAGGGCCTCCGCCGGCCAGTTCTCCTTCGAGGCGCGCATGGGCTGCGGCTTCGGGGCCTGCATGGGCTGCACCTGCCAGACCGTCACCGGCTACAAGCGCATCTGCAAGGACGGTCCGGTGTTGGAATATGAGGAAATCCTGTGGTCCCATGAATGACCGCGCCCGGGTCGGGATCGTGCCCGGGGCGTATCTGTTCAGTCGGGTAAATTCTGATTTATCGCGGAGCGATAAATCAGAATTTACCAACCCGTCTGGGTTGGTCTACCTGCAAACTGCAACGGGCGCGCCTTTGCGGGCGCGCCCATCGTGTGTCGGTCGGTGATCGCTTATGCCTTGCCGTCGCAGCCCAGCACGTCAACCAGCTTGTGCTCCACCATCTCCTTGATGGCGACGCGGGCGGGCTTCAGGTACTGGCGGGGATCGAAGTGATCCGGATGCTCCGCGAAGTGCTGGCGGATGCAGGCGGTCATGGCCAGGCGCAGGTCAGAGTCGATGTTGATCTTGCAGACCGCGCCGCGGGCAGCCTGGCGCAGCTGCTCCTCGGGGATGCCGACGGCGTCGGGCATCTTGCCGCCGTTGGCGTTGATGATCTTCACGAATTCCTGGGGCACGGAGGAAGAGCCATGCAGCACGATCGGGAAGCCGGGCAGGCGCTTGGCGACCTCGTCCAGGATGTCGAAGCGCAGCGGCGGGGGCACCAGGATGCCCTTTTCATTGCGGGTGCACTGCTCGGCCTTGAACTTGTAAGCACCGTGGGAGGTGCCGATGGCAATGGCCAGGGAGTCGCAGCCGGTCTCCTCGACGAAGTGCTGCACGTCCTCGGGACGGGTGTAGGAGGAATCCTCGGCGGAAACATTGACCTCGTCCTCAACGCCGGCCAGAGTGCCCAGCTCGGCCTCGACGACCACGCCGTGGTCATGGGCGTACTCGACGACCTGCTTGGTGATCTTGATGTTCTCCTCGATGGGCAGGCCGCTCTTGTCGATCATGACGGAGGTGAAGCCGCCGTCGATGCAGCTCTTGCACAGCTCGAAGGAATCACCGTGGTCCAGATGGACGACGATGGGCAGGTCGAAGCCGGCGGTCTGCTCGGCGTCCTCGATGGCAGCCCGGATCAGGTGCATCAGGTACACATGCTTCGCGTAGGCGCGAGCGCCCTTGGAAACCTGCAGGATCAGCGGGGCGCGCTTTTCGATGGCGGCCTCGGTGATGCCCTGGATGATCTCCATGTTGTTCACGTTGAAAGCGCCGATGGCATAGCCGCCATTGTAGGCTTTCTTGAACATCTCGGTGGAAGTAACAAGAGCCATAGTAAACACTCCTTTATATTAGGCTGGTTAAATTATACCAGCATCCGGCCATAAAATCAAGCGTTAGTTTTTTCACCCCCGCCCTGCCCCGTTATGGAAAAATAACGCGCAAATACCCTTTCTTTACGGCCCGTGGATTTGACTAACCCGGCAAACAGGCGTATACTGTTGGATGATATAATGGATGCGGTATACCCGCGTCGAAGGGAGGGGCCCATGGCCGCCATCGGCATCTGCACGGATTTTGTCAACCTGCCGGAGGTGGCGGCGCTGGGCTTCGATTATGTGGAGCTGTCCCTGCGGGAGGTGGCGGCGCTGGGGGCTTCGGATTTTGCCGAACTGGCCGACTACGTCGACGCCGCGGGCATACGGGTCCACGCCTGCCGGGATATGCTGCCGGACGACCTGCCCGTCACCGGCCCGGGGGTGAACGCCACGGCGCTGCACGGCTACCTGAAGCACGCCCTCGGGCGCGCCCACAGGCTGGGCGCGAAGGTCGTCGCGCTGGACGGGGCAAAATCCAGGGCCGTGTCCGGCGACGGGGACTATCCCTTCGCCTGGCGGCAGCTGGGCAACTTCCTGCGGCTGTGCCAGGGCCACGCCCACGAGTGCGGCGTCACCGTCTGCCTGGAGCCGCTGCGCAAGGCGGATTGCAGCCTGTTGAACCTGGTGTCCGAGGCGACGCTGATCGCGGGGCTGCTGCAGCTGTCCAACATCGCCGTGGCCGCCCACTGGGGGCACATGTCCATGGCCAGCGAGCCCATGGACGCGCTGTGGAGGGCCGCGCCGCTGCTGCGCCACGTCCACCTGGAAAACGCCCTGACCCGGCGGCTGCCCGCCCCCGGCGACGGCGAGGACTACGCCAGGATGCTCTCGCCGCTGAACACGATGGGCTACACCGGCGGCATCAGCCTGTGCGGGACGATTTCGGAGGCGTTTGTCAATGAAGCGGCGGCAGCGTTGGAGCATATCAGGGCTTTAGGGCGTCTCTAAAGCTCTCATCACCGGCAGGCGGCGCGTCGCCGTCCCTGCAAAAAAGCGGCATTGCCGCAAGCACGACAGAACGAGGTAATGCTATGAACATCATCATCGTCGGCAACGGCAAGGTGGGCTACACGCTGGCCCAGTATCTTTCCAAGGACGGCCACGACATCACCATACTGGACCGCAGCCAGCAGGCGCTGAACAAGGCCAGCGAAACGCTGGACGTGATGTGCATCCGGGGCAACGGCGCCAACGTCAAGACCCTGATCGAGGCCAACGTGGAATCCGCGGACGTGATCATCGCCGTCACGGGCAACGACGAGCTGAACATGGTGTGCTGCCTGGCGGCCAAGCAGCTGGGCGCGAAGTACACCATCGCCCGCATCCGCGACCCGGAATACACCGAGAGCCTGACGCTGCTGCAAAAGAAGCTGGACATCGACCAGGTGGCCAACCCGGAGCGCTCGGCGGCGCTGGAGATCTCCCGCCTGCTGCGCTTCCCCTTCGCCATCAACGTGGAGACCTTCGCCCACGGCCGGGTGGAGATGGTGGAATTCCGCACCGAGGAACGGGACGCCATACTGAACACGCCCCTCTCCCGGCTGCACGGCCGCTATCCCCGCATACAGTTCACCGCCGTTCAGCGCAACGGCAGCGCCTTCATCCCCGACGGCTCCAGCATACTGCTGCCGGGGGACCGGGTGTACGCCACCGGCGACCGGGAATCCGTCACCCGCTTCTTCAAGCAGCTGGGCAAGGACACCCAGCGGCTGAAATCGGCGCTGCTGATCGGCGGCGGCCACATCTCCTACTACCTGGCCCGCATCATCGCCGGCATGGGCGTCTACCTGCGCCTGATCGAGATCGACGAGAAGAAGTGCCTGCGCCTGGCGGACCAGCTGGACGGCGTGATGGTCATCAACGCCGACGGCACCGACACCGAGGTGCTGGAATCGGAAAACCTGGGCGACTGCGGCGCGCTGATCTGTCTGACCAACCGGGACGAGGAGAACCTGATCACCGGGATGTACGGCGCGCGCCGGGGCGTGAAGAAGGTCATCGTCAAGGTAAACCGGCTCAACGCCATGGACATCGTGGAGGACCTGGGCATCGACTGCGCCATCAGCCCCAAGCTGACCACCGCCAACGCCATACTGCGCTCGGTCCGGGCGCTGAACAACAGCCGCAACTCGGTGGTGGAGAAGGTCTACTACATGATGGGCGGCCAGGTGGAGGCCTATGAGTTCACCGCCCTGGAGGGCGCGCCCTACCTGAACATCCCGCTGAACAAGCTGAACATCCGCAAGGGCATACTGGTGTCGGTGCTGGTGCGCGAGCGCAAGTGCATCATCCCCTTCGGCAGCGACGAGATCGAGGCGGGCGATACGGTGATACTGACCGCCAAGGCGGGCACCGTGGTGAACCTGGAGGACGCCTTCGACATTACGGAGATCAGAAAATGAACAAGCGATTACTCTGCCACATCGTCGGAAACGTGGTGCGCGTGTGCGGCGCGCTGATGGCGCTGCCCATCCTCGTGTCGCTGATCCTGGGCAGCGGCGACACCATGCCGCTGGTGCTGTCGATGCTGATCGCGCTGGCCGTGGGCACGGCGCTGGCGCTGATCCAGCCCCGGCGGGACACCCTGCGGGCCCGGGAGGGCTTCGCCATCGTGGCCTTCAGCTGGATCATCGTGTCATTCCTGGGCGGACTGCCCTTCTACTTCTCGGGCTACGTGCCCTCGCTGGTGGACTGCTTCTTTGAGACGGTCTCTGGCTTCACCACCACCGGCGCGACGATACTGACCGACGTGGAGGCCCTGCCCAAGGGGTTGCTGTTCTGGCGCAGCTTCACCCACTGGGCCGGCGGCATGGGCGTGCTGGTGCTGTCGCTGGCGCTAATTCCCAAGATGGGCGCGCGGTCCATCCACCTGATGCGAGCCGAATCCCCCGGCCCCAGCACCGACAAGCTGGTGCCCCGGGTGGCCAACAACGCCAAGATACTGTATGAGATCTACGTGGCCATCTCCCTGTTCATGGTGGCGGCGCTGCTGCTGTGCGGCATGGACCTGTACGACGCGCTGGTGCACATGTTCGGCGCGGCGGGCACCGGCGGCTTCGGCACCTACGCCGACAGCATCGCCCACTTCAATTCTGCTGCGGTGGACATCGTCGTCGGCGTGTTCATGGCGCTGTTCGGCGTGAACTTCTCGATCTACTATTTCCTGATCCGCCGCAACTGGAAGGCGGCCTTCGGCAACAGCGAGCTGCGCTGGTACGTGGGCATACTGCTGTCCGTCAGCTGTATCATCGCCGTGAACATCATGCCGATGTACAACGGGAATTTCTTCACGTCGCTGCGCTACAGCTTCTTCCAGTGCTCGTCCATCATGACCACCACCGGCTACGCCACCGCCGACTTCGACCTTTGGCCCCAGCTGAGCCGCGTGCTGCTGGTGACGCTGATGTTCATCGGCGCCAGCGCGGGCTCCACCGGCGGCGGCCTGAAGGTGGTGCGCGTGCAGCTGCTGCTCAAGAGCATGGTGCGCGACATCCGCCGCACGGTGCACCCCAAATCCGTCAACACCGTCAAGCTGGACGGCCACACCGTGGACGAGAGCATCCTCAGCGGCGTGCAGGGCTTCTTCTTCGCCTACTTCCTGATCCTGATCCTGGCCACCGTCGTCGTGTCGCTGGACGGCTTTTCCTTCGAGACCAACTTCACCGCCGTCATCGCCACCCTGTCCAACATCGGCCCCGGCCTGGGCATGGTCGGCCCCACCGGCAACTTCGCCGCCTTCAGCGATGCGAGCAAGATCGTGCTGAGCCTGTGCATGCTCATCGGCAGGCTAGAGATCTTCCCCATGCTGATGCTGTTCAGCCCCAGCGCGTGGAGGAAGTGAGGAATACCGCTTTACGCGAAAAACGCCGCCTTCGGGCGGCGTTGCGTTTTCACGGTTGTCAATTCCTGCAAAGCGTGTTATACTGAATTTCGAAGGGGCGGTGATTTCCATGCCTGAAATAACCCTATGCAGAACTGGGAACTGGCAAAGAATCACGAGGCGCTCAACCCGATCGCGCCGCTGATGTAGGAGGTGCGCTGATGCAAATGACCTATTTCCCGGAGGTGGTACAGGTGGTTCCCTTCCCCGACCACACCGTCTCGGTCTATTTCTCCGACGGCAAGATCGTCGCTTACGACGTCAAGCCCTTGCTGGACAAGGGTGTTTTCCGGGCGCTTAGGGACATGGAGGTCTTTATGAACCGCTGCGGCATTATGAACGACACGCTGGCCTGGGATGTCGCGGGCAATGGGGATCCCACGGTTTGCATCGACATCGACCCCGAAACATTGTATGGACTGGAAGCGATTGAGGATCGCCTTTCAGCGTCATAAACGATACGCTTGAACAAGACAAATTCGCCAGCAGAGGTGATGCGCATGTCCCGGTGGCTGTTGTACAACGACGACGTCGAGGTCGCTTCCTTTGCGGTGCGAAATTCCGTCGTCGTTGAATTTACCCCCTCAAAGCCGGCGCTTCTGCCCATGCAGCTGCTGCGCGCCTCGGCAGAGGGCTTCACGGCCTGGCTGCGGGATCGGGCCATCGACCTGAACAACCTGCAGCACCGGGAGCTGATGAACCGGCTGGTCGGCAGCCGGGACAGGACGACCCTCGCCCTGCGCACCCACATGTTCAGCATATCGGACACGTTCACCTGCTTCGAGGAGGGTGAATTCATTCCCCGGCAGGCGCTGTGCGACCCTGACGAGCAAAATGCCGCCAGCGATTTCATACTGATTTCCAGCGACACGAGCCTCCGGCGGCTTTCCGGCGCGACGCCGAACGCCTCCACGGACGGCAGCTTCACCAAGACCTGGCGCTACGAAGACGGCGCATGGTGGCTCTACAAGCTGCAGTCCGCCGCCGCTGCCCGAGCCGAGGTCGAAATCTTCCAGGTCCTGCGCGACTGTGAATGGGCTGCCGCCGAATATACCTACGCCGGACGCTATCGCAAGCGCGTGCGATCCAAAAACTTCCTGCGGCCGGGGGAATTCTTTGAGCCCTACGATTCCTTCCGTTACGGCTTTGACGATCCCAGCGACGATGACGAAGTCATTCTCCGCAATCTCTCGGGCCTGGGGCCGGAATTCGAACGGGATTGGCGGCGCATACTGCTTTCCGACGCCCTGTTTTTCAACACCGATCGCCACATGCGCAACTTCGGCGTGATCCGCAGCGCCCACACCGGCAAGGTTCTGCGCCTCGCCCCGAACTTCGACAACAACCAGGCCTACGATGCCAATCCCGGCGGCTATTCCCCCAACCTGCTAAGGATGTATATGGCCGAAGCCGACGGCGAAGACAGGAAAAACTTAAGGTTGCTCTGTGAAGTCCTTGAGAAAAAGAAAATCCTGAAGAAAGCTCTGGAGGCCGGCAGGCAATATATCAAATAAACTGACAGCCGCCTCCGGACTTTTGTTTTTTACAGCCGCTTCGTTTACAGCACGAAGCGGCTTTGCTATAATGTGCAGGAATCAAACGCAGAGAGGATATTTTTTCCATGAAGACCTCCACCCCCTTCCCCTGGCGCGACTTTATCCGGCGCGTGGCGGTGATCGCCGTGCCCATCGCGCTTCAAAACCTGCTGACCACCACCGGGTCGATGGTGGATACGATGATGATCGCCTCCCTGGGCAACACCCAGGTGGGAGCGGTGGGGCTCTGCGCCCAGTTTTCGTCGCTGATGTTCGCGGGCTTCTGGGGGTTCATCGGCGGCGGCATGCTGTTCTTCTCCCAATATTGGGGCGCGAAGGACGACGACGGCATCAACCGCGCCTACGGGCTGACGCTGACCTGCATCATGACGGTGGGCATCCTGTTCTGCCTGATGGCGACGGTGTTCCCCGGAACCGTAATGCGGCTGTACACCGACAAGCCCGCCATACAGGCGGTGGGCGTGGAATACCTGCGCATCGCGGGCTTTTCCTATCCGCTGATGGTGTTTTCGATGGGCATGGCGGCGCTGCTGCGCTGCACGGACCGGGTGCGCCTGCCGCTGTACGGCTCGCTGACCGGCGTGGCGGTCAACATCGCGCTGAACTGGGTGCTGATCTTCGGCCGCCTGGGCCTGCCGGCTCTGGGGGTGCGGGGCGCGGCCATCGCCACGGTGGTCTCCCAGGCCGTGAGCATCGCCGTGGTGATCGTGCTGGCCAGGCGCAGCGGCCACCCCTACCTGCTGGCCTTCCGCAGGCATTTCCGCTGGGACCGGGCGCTGACCCGGTCGTACTTCAAAAAGTGCTTTCCCATACTGTGCAATGAGATCCTGATCGGCGTGGGCAACATGATGATCAACGTGGTGCTGGGCCGTCAGCCGGAAGAGGCCATCGCCGCCCTGGCGGTGTTCCGAACGCTGGAGGGGCTGATCATCGGCTTCTTCGCGGGCTTCTCCAGCGCCGCCTCGGTGCTGGTGGGCACCCAGGTGGGCGCGGGCGACCCCGACACCGCCTACAAGCGGGCCTGGCGGCTGGTCTACCTGTGCCAGGGCTTCATCGGCCTGGCCGGCGCGCTGATGACGGCGCTCCACGGGCCGATCCTGCACATGATGGGCATGAGGGGCGAGAGCTTCAGCATCGGCTTCGGCCTGATCGCCATCTACGCCGTGGCCGCGCTGATCCGCATGGGCAACTGGACCATGAACGACACCTTCCGCGCCGCTGGCGACGCCACCACCGGCACGGTGATGGAGATCGCCTTCATGTGGGCGCTGGTGCTGCCCGTCGTATGGCTCAGCGGCATGGTTTGGCACTGGCCCACGCCGGCGGTGTTCGCCTGCTGCTACATCGACGAGCCCATCCGCTACGTGCTGATGCAACGCCACCTGTACAGCGGCAAATGGATCAGGCCCGTCACCCCGGAGGGCCAGGCCGCGCTCCAGGGATGGAAGCCGGAACAGTGAGTGTGGCAAATTCTGATTTATCGAGCTGATGCTCGATAAATCAGAATTTGAGTATCTAGTATCTAGTATTTAGTATTTAGTGATGGTGCAAATGTTGTGTCAGGACATCGGTAAGGGTTTTGTATCATGACAACGGTGAGTTAGTGGTATATTGAGGTAAGGCTTGAGAGAGGGGGAACGCCAGGGCCCAAAGCCCTGAGGAGCGTAGCGACGAAGGGCTTTGGGCCCTG
>JAFWEL010000201.1 GCA_017512905.1 Clostridia bacterium | reverse complement strand
TTTCCTGTTCCCTGTTCTTTGGGCCTGCCGGCCCCATCTCGCTAAAAACAGTCCACAGGACTGTTTTCCGGGCGCTCGATGTCCCTGTTCCCTTTGTACTACCCTCTGCTTTTCCACCAACAGCTCGATAAATCAGAATTTGTCTGTCAACAATGCTAAAAACCGGGGCTGCGGTACAATTCCGCAGCCCCCGATCTTGTTGAGAGTCTGCCTTTGCGGCGGCTTACTTCGTCTCGACCTCGATGCCCTTTTCGGCGAAGTACTTCGCGGCGCCGGGATGATAGGGCAGGCCGCAGGTGGAGGCGTACTCCACGTCCAGCTCAGCGCCCTTGGCATGGGCCTCGGTGATGGCGTCCTTGCCCTCGAAGATGGCGGACACGATGGCATAGGCCTCGTCGTCGGTCACCTGGCCGTTGGCGATGATGGTGGCCTTCACGCCCACGGTGGTGATGTCCTCGTCGATGCCCTGATAGGTGCCGGCGGGGATCACGCTCTTGGCGTAGGCGGCGGAGATGGCCTGCAGCTTTTCGACGTGGGCGTCATCCAGGCCCACCAGGTAGCAGCCCTTGGTGGTGGCCAGGTCGACCACGGCGGGGGTGGGCGCGCCGGCGACGACGAAGGCGGCGTCGATCTTGCCGTCCTTCAGGCTCTCGGCGGAATCGCCGAAGCTGAGGTACTGGGGATTGATGTCGGCCTCGGTCATGTCATAGGCGGCCAGGAAGTCCATGGCGTTGAAATACACGCCGGAGCCGGCGGAGCCGATGGACACGTTCTTGCCCTTCAGGTCTTCCACGGACTTGATGTCGGGGTTGCAGGTGACCAGCTGCACGGTCTCGGTGTACAGCGCGCACAGGGCGGTGAAGCTGTCGATGGGCTTGCCCTCATACTGCTCGAAGCGGATGCCGTTGTAGGCGTAGCTGGCCACGTCGTTCTGCACGAAGCCCAGCTGGGCGTCCTCCAGGTCCAGCTTGTCGATGTTGTCGGCGGAGCCGTTGCCGGACACGGCGGTGACCTGGACGTCGGAATTGTTGGTGATGTACTGGGCCAGCACATTGCCGAAGGCGTAGTAGGTGCCGGAGGTGCCGCCGGTGGTGAAGGTCAGCTCGGCCAGGGCCGCGGTGCAGGACAGGGCCAGAACCAGGGCGATCACCAGGGATAGGATTTTCTTCATGATCTGTTCCTCCATTTCTGTGCCGGAAACCCGGCCATTCTATAGACACATTATACAATAAATTCAGGTAAAAGGCAACAGAAAATTGCCAACCTGAATGTTAACAATTGCATTTCTTGACGTATTATGAGCGCCGGTTGGATTTTTTGCATCAAATGAAAAAATCAAATCCGGGTGAGATGGGGGAGGGAAAGAATATTTATACAGGCACGGGCGATAAATATGCATCGCCATAACGACGGCATTGCCCTGTCACGGGAGCCTTCTGCGCAGCATGTCGCCCGCTTCCAGCCAGGCCGGGGCGTCCATGTCGAACAGGGTCATGGGCTCCGCCACCTCATTGAGGGGCGTTCCGTCGGGGAGGGCGAGGCGCTCGGCCACCAGGGCCCGGCCCAGGCGGCCGGGGGCGAGAATCTCCAGCGCGTCGCCCTGGCGGACGCGGTTGCGCAGCTCCACCCGCACCCGCCCGCCGCCGAGGCGCTGGCGGACCACGCCCACGAACAGGCAGTCCTGATGGTAGACGCCGTCGTCCGGGGCGTGGCGCTTCATCTCGCCGAAGTAGAAGCCACTGGCGTAGGCCCGGTGGCTGACGGCGTCCAGCTCCCGCCGCAGTAGGGCGAGGGTCCCGGGGTCGGCGGGGCCGCCCGCCAGAGCGTCCAGCCGTTGCCGGTAGGCGTTGGCCACGGTGGCCACGTAGTAGGGCGACTTCATCCGCCCCTCGATCTTGAAGGACGTGATCCCGGCATCGGCGATCCGGTCCAGGAAGTCCATGCAGTTCAGGTCGTGGGAGCTGAGGATGGTGGTGCCCCGCTCGTCCTCCTCCACGGGGAAAAATTCGCCGGGGCGCTTTTCCTCCACGAGGTGGTAGCGCCAGCGGCAGGACTGGGTGCAGGCCCCCCGGTTGGCGCTGCGGCCGGTCAGAAAGACGCTGATCATGCAGCGGCCCGACCAGGCCATGCACATCGCGCCGTGGACGAAGGCCTCCAGCTCCAGCGCCGCGGGGGTCCGGGCGCGCAGTTCAGCGATCTGCGCCAGGGTCATCTCCCGGCCCAGCACCACCCGGCTGGCCCCCATCTCGTACCAGGCCGTGGCCGCGGCCCAGTTCACGCAGTTGGCCTGGGTGCTGACGTGGATGGGCAGATCGGGCGCGGCCCTGCGCATGACGGCCACCGCCCCCATGTCCGCCACGATGGCGGCGTCCGCCCCCAGGGCATGCAGGTCCCGGGCATAGCCGCCCAGGGCGTCCAGCTCGGCGTTGGTGGGGAAGGCGTTGACGGTCACGTACAGCCGCCGTCCCAGGGCGTGGACCTCCCGCGCCGCCAGGGCCAGGTCGTCCATCGAAAAGCCGGCGTTCGCGGCGCGCAGCTGGAGCTTCGGCCCGCCCACATACACCGCGTCCGCGCCAAAGCGCAGCGCCGTGCGCAGGCATTCCATGTCCCCCGCGGGACAGAGCAGTTCCAATTCTGGCAAGGGGATACCTCCTGATGGGTTATGATTTGTCGCGGGCTTGCGCCCGTTTGAAGGGGGACAGGTCCCCCTTCAATACATCCTCCTCAGATTTGCCTGAAATCGCAGGCGATTTCCGGGCGGCAAATCTGCAAGGAAGCCTTTTTTGCTCTGGTCGACAGGCTCCCTGCCG
>JAFWEL010000055.1 GCA_017512905.1 Clostridia bacterium | reverse complement strand
GGCCACCTCCCTCTGAGAGGGAGGCTTTGGGGAAGTGCTGGAAACAGGGCCTTTTTAAGGCTCCCTCCCAGAGGGAGCTGTCAGCCGCAGGCTGACTGAGGGAGTCATCACCCTACTTCCCGACTAACACCATCAGAATTTTCATACCACAATACAGGAATGATAACTCATGCTCAACCTTCAAATCCTGCCACAGCCTCTGACCGTCTGCAAGGTGGCCGATCTTTCCGCCTTTGCCATGTCCGGGCTGTACTTCATCGGCAATACGGACAATGAATGCTCGCTGGTGTGCGAGACGGATAATACTCCCGCCGATACCACCGCCCGGGAGGACGGCTGGCGGGCCATGCGCATCGTGGGCCAGCTGGATTTTTCGCTGACGGGTATACTGTCAGGGATCGCCGCGGTCCTGGCTGAAGCCAAGGTCGGCATATTCGCCGTGTCCACCTACGACACCGATTACATCCTGGTGAAGCAGGAAAACCTCGACCGGGCGGTCGAGGCGTTGAAAGCGGCGGGATACGGATTTTAAACGGGCACTCTGAACAACCCGTGCCGGTTGCAGTAATAATATAGCCATTTTGTACGGCTCACCCTGAAGCGCGCTTCGGCACTTCCCTCGGGATAGAGCTTCACGATTTCGCAGCCGTTATCCCTCATCGCCATCATGAAAGATATATAATGCGCTTTGCTCATTTCGTGGGCAACCGTCACATAATATTCGTCCTCCACCCGCTCGATGTTCAGCCGGTGGGCGTCGTCCTCCGGCTCTGCCTCCAGAGGCGGCAGCACGATGCCGCAACAGCTGACGACGGCCTCCCCGATGGCCTGTACCACGTTCCCGCAGATTGGACACATGTATAATTTCATGCGCAGCATGTTGAAGGCCCGGTTCCGATTGGTCACGTCCTCGCCGGAAAACAGCTCGATGAGCGACACGCCCAGCGCCCCGGCAAGGGGTTCGATCAGGGAAATATCCGGGTAACCCCGTCCGGTCTCCCACCGGGAGATCGCCTTGTCGCTGACCGCCAGCTTCCCGGCCAGCTGCTGCTGGGTCATGCCCCTGTTTTCTCGAAGGCGCTTGATCATCGCGCCGGTCACATATTGATTCATGAAAATCCCTCCTGTGCCATCATGATAGCCCAGGAGGAAAGCCAATGCAACCTATGATTCGTAGACAGGCGTTCTGACCGTCATCACTCCACCGCAAAGCACAGCACCGTCTCCTCGTCACTGAGGCGGCGGACGGTTGGGGCATACCGCGCCGTGACCCTGGTCCAGAGGGACCTGGCCGCGGCATTTTTTTCGTTGAACTTGACCTCCCAGCGGCCGGGACAGCACTCGAAGATGGCTTCCGCGGCACCGGTGGCCAGATGCCTGCGCCGGTACATCGGGAAGACGGTGAATTCCGCCATCACATGATCTGTTTTGCCGCCAAAATAGGAATAGGGGTTCAGCATCGCAAAGCCCGCCAGCGCGTCGTCGTCATAGATCAGCAGCGCCGTCCGGGCGGTATCGGTGAAGTATTCGTCGAAATGACCGTAGTGAAGGTTGCCCCATTCGTCCAGCGGATCGTCATAGTAGTTCGTCATCTCGTAGAGGTACTTCTGGTTCAGGTTGAACAGCAGCTGCCGCTGCTCGGGCGTGACGCCCTGAAGTCGGATCATAGTTTTACCTCCCAAAATCCAAAAACAGCCTTCCTCAATGGGAAGGCTGCAACAGGCTTACATCCGCTCCGGCGCCTCCACGCCGATCAGGTACAGGGCGACCTTCAGCGTCTGACGGGCGGCGTCGGTGAGCAGCAGCCGCGCGACGCGGGTGCCGGGCTCGTCCACCATCACCTTGTTCTCATAGTAGAACTTGTTGAAGGCCTGGGCCAGGTCCACTGCGAAGCGGGTGACCATGCTGGGCTCGCTGCGGTTGACGGCGCTCTTCAGGATGTCCGGGAACTGCTCGATCAGGCGCACCACGTCCTGGCTGTAGGGGTCGGACAGGGCGGCAAAATCGGGGCTTGAGCGGTCCACGCCCTCGGCCTTGCGCAGCACCGAGCAGGCCCGGGCGTGGGTGTACTGCACGTAGGGGCCGGTCTCGCCGTCGAAGTTCAGCGCCCGCTCCCAGGTGAAGTCGATGTCCTTGATGCGGTTGTTGTACAGATCGAAGAACACCACCGCGCCGATGCCCACCTGGCGGGCCACCTCGTCCTTGTTGTCCAGGTCGGGGCTCTTCTCATCGATGATGGCCCGGGCCTTGTCGATGGCCTGGTGCAGCAGGTCGTCCAGGTAGACCACCCGGCCCTCCCGGGTGGAAAGGCTCTCGCCGCCGAAGGACACCATGCCAAAGGCCACGTGCTCGCAGTCCTTATACCATTCGTAGCCCATCAGCTCCAGCACCTTGAACAGCTGGCGGAAGTGCAGATCCTGCTGGTAGGCCACCACGTACAGGCTCTTGTCGAAGTTGTAGATGTCCTTGCGGTACTTGGCCGCCGCCAGGTCCCGGGTGATATACAGCGTCGCGCCGTCGCTGCGCAGGATGAGCGCCGGGGGCATGCCGTAGTCCTGGAGGTCCACGATCTGCGCGCCCTTGTCCTCGATCAGCAGGTTCCTGGCCTTCAGCTCGTCGATGATGGGCTGCATCTTGTCGTTGTAGAAGCTCTCGCCGGCATAGCTGTCGAAGGTCACGCCCAGCAGGTCGTACACCCGCTCCGCGTCCTTCAGCGTGACGGACTTGAACCAGTTGAAGATCTCCAGCGCTTCGGGGTCGCCGTCCTCGATCCGCTTGAACCAGGCCCGGCCCTCGTCGTTCAGGGCCTCGTCGTGCTTGGCCTCCTCGTTGAAGCGCACATAAAGCTTCACCATCTCGTCCACGCCGCCGGCGGCCACGGTGTCGTGGTCGCCCCAGCGCTTGTAGGCGGCGATCATCTTGCCGAACTGAGTGCCCCAGTCGCCCAGGTGGTTCACGCCCACCGCGTTCCAGCCGAAGAATTTATGCAGCCGGTACAGGCTGTTGCCGATCATCGTGGTGGACAGGTGGCCGATGTGGAAGCGCTTGGCGATGTTAATGCTGGAATAGTCCAGCACCACGGTCCTGCCCGCGCCGGAATTGTCCGCGCCGTAGCGCTCCCCCTGCTCCAGCGCCAGGGAGATCACCTTCTCGGCGTAGGTGGCCCGGTCGATGAAGAAGTTCAGGTAGCCCTTCACCGATTCCACCTTGCCCAGGAAGTCGGCGTGAATGCCCTGCGCCAGGGCGTCGGCGATCATCATCGGGCTCTTGCGCAGCGACTTGGACAGCTTGAAGCAGGGGAAGGCATAGTCGCCCATGGCCGTGTCCGGCGGAATCTCCAGCGCGGCGGCGATGGTCTCCGGGGTCACATCGACCTCGCCGAAGGCAGCCTTCAGCGCGGCCAGTATCTCGTTTGCAACGGCGGTCTTGAAATCCATGGTTATGCACCTCGTCGTCAGTATCGGTCGTATTGCCATTATTATACACAAAAAAAGCCCCCGCTGCAATAAACGGGGGTTAAGAGTTCAGGGAATGTGACCCTTCAAACCACAAATGCGCCTGTATGTTGCGGCGGCCCCTGTGCCGCCCTGTCTCATCCCTCGGGCGTCGGGTATGCCCCGCCCCAGACGATATTCCGGTAATTTTCCGGGTCGGTGTCGCCCTCGGTGGAGAACAGCAGCACGCGGCTGTCCGCGCCGAGCCCGAGGGCGTCCTTCAATTCGGCGTAGTCCGCTTCCGTCATCAGCGCGTCGATGCCTCCCATGCCCACGGCCCCGGATTCGCCGCTGACGACGGCGGGGTCGCCCTGCATCGGCGCGGCCAGCATCCGCATGCCCCGGGCGCTGACCCAGTCCGGGCAGGCCAGAAAGGCGTCGGCATGGTTGCGCAGGATGTCCCAGCCGAGGATGTTGGGCTCGCCGCAGGCCAGCCCCGCCATGATGGTGGGCATATCGCCGCCGACGGTAGCGGGGCTGCCGTCCCGCTGGCAGGCCCCCTTGTACAGGCAGGCTGCCGACTCCGCCTCGATGATGACGAACTTCGGCGGGTGCTCCGGGTACAGGTTGGCGTAATAGCCCACCACAGCGGCCGCCATGCAGCCCACGCCCGCCTGCAAAAACACATGGGTGGGGCGGTCGGCCAGCTGCTCCGCGGCCTCCCGGGCCATGCAGCCGTAGCCCTGCATGATCCAGGAGGGGATCAGCTCGTAGCCCGCCCAGGCGGTGTCCTGCATTACCACGCCGCGCTCGGTCTGCGCCGCCTCCCTTGCCGCAAGGCGCACACAGTCGTCGTAGTTCATATCCTCGATGGTGACCGTCGCCCCTTCCCGGGCGATGTTGTCGAAGCGCACCTTCGCGCTGCCCCTGGGCATGTGCACCACGGCCCGCTGGCCCAGCTGCCGCGCCGCCCAGGCCACGCCCCGGCCGTGGTTGCCGTCGGTGGCGGTGAAGAAGGTGGCCTGGCCGAAGTCCCGGCGCAGCTGTTCGCCGGTGAGGTAGTCATAGGTCATCGCCTCGATGGCCTGGTTGGTCTGCTCGGCGATGTACCGCGCCATGGCGAAGGCCCCGCCCAGTACCTTGAAGGCGTTCAGGCCGAAGCGGTGGCTCTCGTCCTTGACATACAGCCCGCCCAGCCCAAGCCGCCCGGCCATATTGTCCAGCCGCACCAGCGGCGTGACGGCATACTGGGGAAAGGTTTTGAAAAACGCCCGGGCCCGGTCCACGTTGGCCACCGACATCAAAGACAGATACCGGTCGTCGCTCTTCGGCATGGCGTTCAGGGTCCATTGAATCCGGTTCATATTGACCTCCTTTTGGGAATGTATCGTCACGGGTGCATGGTGCCCGGCAGGCCGTCGCCAGCAGTACGAACAGCGAGCGAGGATTTGAAGCTGTCCGTCCCCTCGAAGGACAGCAGGGCGCGGGATAGCGCGATCAGATCGCCCGCCCCGGGGGGGGCTATGGCGGAAATTGCCCTTCAGGATAAAGCTGCTGTTCAGGGCCAGTTTCCTTTCATCGGGGGCGCCATGGAACCCCATCATTCGAGTTATCTGTATTATAACAAAAACGACGCCGTAATACAACATGTACAGGCGTCGCCTGGGAGAAAAGAACGGTGTGCGGGCCGCCGCGGGGTGGTATAATGATAGGGAAATCGAAGGGAGGAACATCCATGAACACCAGGACGATCTATCTGGCGGGCGGCTGCTTCTGGGGCCTGCAAAAATATTTCGATCAGTTCAGGGGGGTGCTGAGCACCGAGGTGGGCTATGCCAACGGTCCGGACCAGGCGCCCACCTACCAGGCGGTTTGCCGGGACAGCGGCCATGCCGAGACCGTGCGCGTGGAATACGACCCGGACGCGCTGTCGCTGACGGCGCTGCTGGAGGATTACTTCAGGGTCATCGACCCGCTGTCCGTCAACCGGCAGGGCCACGACCAGGGCATACAGTACCGCACCGGCATCTACTACACCGACCCGGCCCAGCTGCCGGAAATCGAGGCGGTGTACCGGGCCCAGGAGGCGAAGGCCGGAAGGAAGCTGGCGGTGGAGTTGCTGCCCCTTCAAAACTTCTTCACCGCCGAGGAATACCACCAGAAATACCTGGACAAGAATCCCGGCGGCTACTGCCACATCCCCGACAGGATGCTCCACCTGGCAGAGGCGGAGGGCAGGTAATCCATCATAGCCGGCACAAAGCAACAACCACGCTCCGGGCGATGCCGGGGCGTGGTTGTCGGGGTTATGGCGTTGGTCGCGCTCTGCCACCGTCAGTCCAGGATCTCCAATTCCCTCTCGGTCCTCAGGATCTGGATGAAGGTCGTGCCGGGGTTGAACCGGATCTTATCGCCGTCGTCGTCGAGATAGACGGTGTTGTTGCGAATCCTGGAGCGCCGCCAGGTGCCGGTGAAGTGCTTCCCGCCGATGAAGTAATCGCACTTGTTCTCGCCCCTCAGCTGCACCTTCGGGCGGTCGGACTGCCCCTCGAACCAGCTGTATTCCACGTGCTGCACGATGACGTTGTCCACCAACACCTGTTCGCCGGTGGTGCCGTCAACGTAGGGCTTGTTGTTGTAAAAGCGCCTGTATTTTTTCAGCTCCGGGTCCCACTCATAGGAGGGAACATAGCTCTTGGCGCGATAGGGCACCCGGAATTTTGTAACCGCCTCGCCCTGCTCGGGCACCTTGAAATCCGTGCGGAACTTCAGCGGGGATTTGCAGGTGATGGCGCTCCAGTCGGTGCGATCGTAGAGGTTTTTCAGGTTGCAGATCACGTTGTTGGGCGCTTTGCGCTGCTTATCCCGGTAAAATTCCCGGTCGCCGCCGATGCCGTCGTAATCGGGGCCGAAGTTTTCCAGGATCTTCATGGTGTAATAGACGTCGCTGCCGGGGTAGCGCTGTCCGCCGTAGTGGATGAACGGCCCCTGATACTCATAGCAGATGTCGGCATGGACGATGCGCGCCGAGCGGATGGCCTCGATCTGTTCGGGGATGGTGTCGTTGAATACGGCGGTATAGCGGGTATAGCCGCCATCGTAGATTTCCGTTTCATACACGATGTCCGCCGAGCCGATGCCCTTTTGGGGGCGTGCGCCGGGCTCATTGTCCATCTGGCACACCATGATCCGGTCCTCGTGATCCGTGGGCAGGCCGGTGGTGATGGAGCGCTTCGTCTCCCTGGCGTCGTCTGCCAAAGCCGCGGAGGCAAATATCAGCATGAGCGCCAGAATCCATGCTATGGTTTTTTTCATCGTCAATGTTCTCCTTTCCCTGCCCGGGCGATGCTCACAGATGCCGCGGCGGCCCCAAATCCGGGAAATCCGCCCGCATCCCCTCCGGACAGCACCAATATATTAGCATGAAAGGCACATATTTGCAAGCCGGAGCCGGAAAGGACAGGGCGGACGCCCCGGGCGCGCTACAGCACCTTGACCCTTACCTTGTCAAACTTTCCGTTATAGGTTCGGACAAAAACGTAGGCAGTTCCCTTCTTTTTTGCCGTGAGAACGCCATCCTGGTCAACGCTGACAATCCCGGGCCTGTTGGATTTCCAGGTCAGGGTCGAGGCCGTGTTCTTCGGCAGCGTGGCATTCAGCTTGAAATAGCTCCCCTCCGCCAGCTTCACCGTGCCGGACCTGTCCAGCGTCACTTGACTTGGCGCGGCCTTGACGTTTATAATGGCCTTTGCGATTTTTCCGTTGTCGGTGCGGACGCTGATTACGGCCCTGCCCACCTTCCGGGCCTTGACCCTGCCATTCCTGTCTACCCTGGCGATCTTTATGTTCGAGCTCTTCCAGTTCACGCCCGTCTCGGCGGCTTCGGGTTTGATGGTCACCCTCAGGCGCACCTTTTCCCCCACGCCCAGGGTCGCCCGGGTCTTCTGCAGGGTGATTTTTCTGGGCGGAACCAGAACATCGACCTCGATATCATCATTGTCGCCACTTTCGGTCTCCACCGTAATATAGGCCCATCCCGCCTTTACAGCGGTGATCACACCGGCCTCGTCGACCCTGACAACGCTTTTATCGCTGGACTTCCATAGCAGCTTTGCTTCCGCCTCCGCCGGCTCCAAAGTGACGGCAAGGGGATATTTGTCGCCGGGATAGAGGTGTATCGGACCGACCTGGTCGATTCTCACATCGTCCGCTTCCGGGTGAGCCACCTCCATCTCAACGGAGGCCCTGCCGCCGTCAGGGGTAGTGGCGGTGATGACCGCCCTGCCCAAGCGGTTGCCCTTCAGCCTGACGGTGCGATCATCGATGACCTCTATAGAGATGACAGCGCTGTCAGACGTGGACCAGGTGACGGGCATGTCGATTTTCGTTTCATAGGAATAGGGCGTATTTTTTACCACGTCAACCGTTGAAATGCTGCCAAGGGCGATGACGTAGTCCTCCCTGACCCAGTCGTCATCAATGGCAAGGGTCGTGGGTTCCGGCACGACAACCGTGATCTGCGCTGTCCTTCCCCGGCCATCCGCGGTATTGACACTGATGACGGCCATGCCCGGCGATATGCCCGTGACCGTTCCATCCTGCTTCACCGTCGCGACATTGGCGTCGGAGGTGGACCAGACCAGCGTCCGCCCAAGGCTCGCCGGCCTTTGTGCCGCGGAGAGCTTTTGCTTCTGATTAATATAGACGACAATGCCCTGGATATCATCGCCGATGCCGTAGACTTCCTCGTCAATGGAAACGATCGGCGCGTTGAAGGGCAGGCCCTCGCCAACGGCAAAGCGCTCGGCACAGGAGCCCGCCGCGCCGCATATGACCAATGCGCGGCTGCCGGAAAAGGCGTCCTTGTCTATAGACGTGACGCTGGCGGGAATGGTGACGCTTTCCAAAGCGCCGTCATCCATGAACGCGCCACTCCCGATTGCCTTCACCCCGTCGGGAATGACGACATTTTTTTCGGACCCGAGGTACCTTGTCAGCACGCCGGACCCGTCGATTGCAAAGTCGCTGTCGGCGTTGGGCGCCGCAGGCGCGACAACCGTTTCTCCGGCATCATCTGTCAGGAGATTGTCCTCCAGGCCCTCCAGTATGACCGGCACGTCGTCTGTCACCGCTTCATTATCCACGGCGACAGATACGTCCATATCTATCGCAATTTCACCGTTTTCCGCCATGGATGCCGGGAATACGACGCACAACAAAGCAAGGATTGTCATGGTCACAAGCCGTTTTTTGAAGCGCATAGATAAATCCTCCCCGGCAGGATAATGCCGTGTCCATCCGAAAGCATCCCTCAAGACAGCTTCGCGTTTACGACTCCAGCAACACCTTTGCCCGCTTTAAAACCGGCAGCTCCCGGTAGGCGATGAGCCGGCCCAGGGGGGTGCAGGCGCGCCTTTCGTACTCCTCGACCGCGGCCTCATAGTCCAGCTTCAGCGTGGAGAGATGGTATTTGTCCAGCTCATCCTCCGTCAGGTGCCGGTTCCCGAAGGACAGCGCACGGCAGAGGAAATAATGGTTGATGTTGTGCCTGTGGATCAGGTTGTAATAATCGCTCACCACGCCGATCCTGGCGAGGATCTCTACCTCGGCGCCGAGCTCCTCCCTCAGCTCCCGACGGATGGCTGCGTCCGGCGCTTCGCCGGGCTCCACACCCCCGCCGGAGGTCTCGATCAGCGTCACCGCGCCGAATTCGTCATCCCGCATCGCCCGGACGAAGTAATATAGGCCGTCGTCGTCCACCACGATCGCCCGCGCGATCTGCCGGTCATGGTCGGTATAGGTCAGCGGCCACTCGGTGTCCTGCAATTCAATTCTGATTTCCGGCGGTGTCTTCATCCTCAGCCTCCATATTGCCCCGGCCCCGTTATTTCCGTTCAGGCGGTCCGTTCAGGCGGTATGCTCCTGTATCATATCCTGTATCATACAGCAGGTTTTCGGGGCTGTCAACAAAAATAAATGACACCATGCCGGCAAGGGCTTTCGCCATCGCTGACTTGATGTCAATACAAAGCGTGCTGTGATGCTCACTTCAGCAGCGCCCGGATACAGCCGTAGGCCATATCGTAGACGCTCATGTACACGAAGCGCAGCCCGGCCCGGGACATCGCCTCGCGCTGCTTCGGGGAAACGGTGGTATAGGGATAAAGGCCGTAGAGGAAGGGCAGGAAGGCATACAGGAAATCCTGCCGGGCCTTCCCGTCCATGGCGGGGAAGTATTTCACCAGGCAGCGGTCCACGGCGTCGATGGACGCGCCGTAAGCCACCTTGAATTCCCGCAGGCATTCCGGCCGGCTGTTCTCCTCCAGGTCGAAGTGGTTCATGCTCAAGAGCTTCAGCAGCAGGCCCCGCTTTTCCAGCGTATGAGCCAGCGCCCCGGCGAAAGCCTCTACGCTCAGGGTGGTGTAGGCGTTGGCCAGCGCGTCCAGCGCCTCGATCCAGCGCTCATACTCCTTTTGCATCAGGGCCAGGAAAATCTCTTCCTTGGTCTGAAAGTAGTTGTAGATGGAGGTGCGCGTGAAGCTGGTTGCCCCGGCGATGTCCTTCAACGCAATCTCCTTGAAGCTCCTGGTCTGGTACAGTGCTTCGCAGGCCGTGATGATCTCCTCCCTGCGCGCGTTCGTCAATTCCGCGGAAACCTTGGGCATAGTCGCGCTCCCTTCACCGCCCGGTGACGGCTTTTCATCCACGCCCATTATACCATAATTCTGACACACTGTCAACATGGCCGGTCCGCAATCCCTGCCAAAGGCTCAGCTCGGCGTTACCGCTCAGGGTAGGATGACTCAGCCATGCTTCGCGGGACAGGTCCTGCCCACGGGCATGCCCTTCGCGACCTCCGACACCGCGTCGAGGGTCGC
Organism: Clostridia bacterium; assembly: GCA_017512905.1. Taxonomy (GTDB): domain Bacteria; phylum Bacillota; class Clostridia; order Christensenellales; family Aristaeellaceae; genus UBA2862. The sequence goes on along the minus strand of JAFWEL010000055.1, from coordinate 46,829 downwards.
GCATGCCTCACGGGCCGCATCCTTCATCGTGTTGCTCCTGCTGTCTGTCACGGCGCTCTGCGTTGAATTGATTCACATCGCGTCGTTGCGCGGCGGGGATGTCACATAGTCTATATATTGCAGTACGGCGTCCATTCGGGCGCTGTTTCCAACGATGCCGAGGTACACATCCCCTGAAAATCCCGCCTGGGCAAACAGGGGAAACGCGGAAACGCGGAGGGCGTTATCGACCTCCTCGGTCTCGGCCTGATAGGGAACGCGCTCGTCCAGCCGGTGCTCGATGGCATTGTCAGAGAGGATGACCTTGTTCCCGACCAGCTGATCCGATACGCGCCGGTAGAGATCCGCGCCCAGGGCATCCTCCAAAGGCAGCAGGTAGCCGCCGGCGGACAGGATGTCGTAGGCCTCGCGGTTCATCAGCAGTACGTCCAGCTGCCCTTTGGTTACGGCGGCCATCACCTTCATCCGGGATGCGTAGGCGTATTCGTGGTTTTGCACGGTGGCGTCCTGGCTCAGGTACAGGTTGCGGTACAACTTGACCTCGCTTTTTCCGGAATTTGCGCCGATGGCGCGGGCGTAGCCTTCGCTGAGCGCGCTGTCCAGGGCCTCGCCGAAGGAGACGTTTGCACAGCCGACGTACAGCAGCGCTTCCCGGCGGGTGAGCCTGTAGTACAGTACGCTGCCCAGGGCGACTGCGGCAATGAGGGCCAGTGCCAGCGGAAACCTGTAGTATTCAAGGATGTGGTCAAGCCTTTGCGGCAGATTCATGCGCGCAAGGGCTTCTTTGTTTTCCGCGCGTTCCGTATCGGTCAGTTTCACAGCTCCGTCTCCCCGTCCGCGTCGTCGGTCTTGCCATTTTCAGGATTGTTGGGATCGTAGAGCAGGGGACGCAGTATCTTCAGCATGATATGGGCGCTGATGAGCGCGCACAGGCCCTCGCCGAAGATGATGAGGGGCGTGAATACGTTGACCACCAGGAAGAACATGGCGTAGTGGACGAAGACCACCAGGATGGTGACGAACAGGTAGTGGGTGCCGATGAGAAAGGCGTTCTTGAACATGTTGGCCGTGGTGTTGCTGGCAATGGACAGCAGGGGAAAGACATAGGTCAGCACGATGATGTAGGCGATCATGCAGGCAAAGATGCAGGCCAGCAGCAGCGTCCAAACCACGGCGGCCGTGCCGGTGGAGGTGGCGCGCAGCCGGTAGAGCAGTATGGCGTCCGCGCCGATGATCAGCCCGGCGACCAGCATGATCATCCAAATCACGGTGGCCTGCTTGAAGTTCTGTTTGAAGGAGCGGAAGAACATGGTGGTGATGTAGCTGCCCTCGTCCTTCGCGATCTTGAAGCAGGTGTAGTACAGCGCCGTCGTGGACGCCCCGATGGTGACGATGGGCAGGCAGCAGATCAGCCACAGTATGTTCAGGCAGCAGCCATATGCCAGCTTCAGGAACAGTTGACCGAACTTGCTGTCATAGGAAAAGAATCGCATGGCGTTACCTCCTGATCGCAGATGATTGTGGGCTAAACGCGGGTGGAATCCCGGTAGATCAGCTCGGTCTCGGTGTGTGTGATGCGGAAATCCAGGCCCGGCTCCTCGATGCGGGAGAGCAGCAGGTGCATCGCGGTGACGGCCATGACCTGGGTGTGGATGTGCACGGTGGTCAGCGTGGGCGTCATGATGCGGGAATTGGGGGAGTCGTCGAAGCCGCAGAACAGCACATCCTCCGGCACCGACTTGCCCAGCTTGCGCAGGGCGTAAATCGCGTCCTCGGCGACGAAGTCGTTGGCGCAGATGAAAACGTCCGGGAGATCCTCAAGCGATTCCAGCGCCTCCTCCAGCCTTTCCCGCTCGATGGACTTGATGCAGAAGCGCTCCTCCACAGGCGCGTTTGCCATGAGCATGGCATAGCGGAAGGCGGTGTAGCGCTCGAAGAAGGACTGGCAATGCTCAAAATCGCCGATGAAGCCGATTCTCCGCCTGCCCCTGAGAAGCATGTCGTTGACAAAGCGCGTGATGGCGGTGGTGTTGTCCATGTAAAGCTGGTCGGCGGGCAGGCCGATGCCGTCGCGCTTGTTGGGCCCATCCACAAACAGCACCGGCAGACCCAGGCCGCAGATCATCTCATCATAAGCCCGGTCGAACATCTCCACGCAGATGATGGCGCTGACCTGTCCGGGATCAAAGGTGGGAGGCAGCGTGCGGCACAGGAGGTTCTCCCGCTCCACGCGATAGGCGTTCAGGTCGTAACCCCATCGGGGCAGGTCTCGCTTGAGCTTGTCCAGCATCAATGTGGCGAAGTGTGCGGGCGAGATGATACCGCCGTAGAGCAGGGCGATCTCCCCCCTGCACAGCGCTTCGGGCCGGGGATAGAGGCCGGAGTGGGCCTTTATATAGGAAAATTGCTTGTAGCCCATCTCGATGGCTTTTTCAAGAATCTTCTCGCGGGTCGCGTCCGCAAGGCCGTCCGCGTTATTGATGGCCTTGGACACGGTATTGCGGGAAATGCCCAGCTCATCCGCGATGTCCTGTATGGTAACTCTCTTCATAGAGGCAGCCTCCTTGACGATTCAAAACCATTGTAACACAGGATGGTGCATATGTCAAATATGAATAGTGCATTTGGGAAATAAAATAGCGCGCAAACGGGTTTACCTAAACATTTAAGTCACAAACGATGGATATCAACCAGAATAAATGTATAAAAGTGTGCAATTGTCACCAATTAGTATTGACACACACAAAATATGATGATAAAATACCGTTGAAGCCCCCAACAGGAATGTGTAAATGCAACCTGCCAATGCAAATGCACATTCAGGGGAGAATTGAAAAAGGAGGATTACAATGAACAAGCCCTTGCCTGCCAAGGAAAAGGTGCCCCTTAAACAGAGGCGGCACAACACTCTGGTGTATCTGCGGCAGCACTGGCAGCTCTACCTGATCTTCATGTTGCCGGCGTTCGTGCTGACGATCATCTTCCGCTACATCCCTATGGGCGGCGTGGCGATCGCCTTCATGGACTACAACCCGTTCCGCGGCCTGTGGCACAGCGAATGGGTGGGACTGGCGCACTTCAAGCGCTTCCTGTCCTCGCCGGACTTCATGACCTACTTGATGAACACACTGAAACTGAGCGTGTTCGGACTTCTGTGGGGATTCCCGGCGCCGATCCTGCTGGCGTTCCTGCTCAACCGCATACTCAGCTCCAAGATCAAGCAGAAGGTTCAGCTGGTGCTGTACATGCCCAACTTCATTTCGGTTATCGTCCTTTGCGGTATCGTCCGCATTCTTCTCTCGCCGACCGGCATGGTGAATATGATCCTGGGAACGAACTACAACTTCATGACCATGCCCCAGGCCTTTCGCACGATCTACATCGCCAGTGGCATTTGGCAGGGCGCTGGCTGGGCCTCCATCATCTACACTGCGGCGCTTTCAAACGCCAGCAAGGATTTGAAGGAAGCGGCTGTCATCGACGGCGCGAACCTGATCCAGCAGATCAAGACGGTTGAGTGGCCTGCGATCAAGGATACCGTACTCATCCAGTTCATCATGGCGGTTGGCAACATCATGAGCGTCGGCTTTGAAAAGGCCTACGCCCTGCAGACCGACCTGAACCTGAGCGCTTCCGAGATCATCTCCACCTATGTGTACAAGAAGGGCCTTCTGGACGGCGACTACGGCTTTTCCACCGCCGTCGGCCTGTTCAACACCGTCATCAACATCGTCTTGCTGATCTCCATGAATGCCATTGTCAAGAAGATGAACGAAGGCAAGGGTATTTAAGGAAAGGAGAGTGAGCAAATGAGTGTTGCAAATGTTCCGGCAAGGAAGAAGAAGAGTGAATTTGCCAAGTACCCCACCGGTGACAAGACGATACTGATCATTGCCTATATACTCCTGGGCATCTTCCTGGCCGCCATCATCATCCCGGTGCTGTACATCATATTGGCCTCCTTCATCGATCCCATCACGCTGCAGAACAAAGGCGTGACCTTCGATTTCAGCAAGTGGACCACAACGGCCTATACCCGCGTACTGGGCAATACCCAGATCTGGGTGGGCTTCAAGAACGCGCTGATCTATTCGGTGCTGTTCACCATCATCTCCGTCATCGTGACGCTGCTGGCGGCCTACCCGATGTCCCGCTCGGACTTCAGGTTCAAGAAGTTCTTCAATACGATCTACGTGATCACGATGTTCTTCGGCGGCGGCCTGATTCCTACCTACCTGCTCATCAGCGATCTGGGAATGCTCGACACGATCTGGGCCATACTGCTGCCCGGCGCATTCAGCGTCTGGAACATGATCATCGCCCGCACCTACTACCAGGGCGTCCCCAGAGACCTTGAAGAGGCGGCCTCCATCGACGGCGCGAGCGAGATGGTCTACTTCTTCAAGATCCTGCTGCCGGTCTGCACGCCGATCATCGCCACCATCTGCATGTGGCAGTTTGTCGGTATGTGGAACAGCTACTTCGACGCGATGATCTACCTGAACGACGTCTCCAAGCAGCCCCTGCAGCTGGTGCTGCGCGGCATACTGATTCAGAGCCAGCCGGAGCCCGGCATGGTTTCCGACATGCAGTCCACCGCCCAGCGCGCCCAGCTGGCCGAGCTGCTGAAGTATGCCACCATCATCATTTCCAGCCTGCCGCTGCTGATCATGTATCCCTTCTTCCAGAGGTACTTTGACAGCGGAATCATGGCCGGCGCCGTGAAGGGATAATCCGCCTCAACCGTTGACATTGCAGGCTACGTGCCTGTGAATAAGAAAGAAAAGGAGATAATACCATGCGCAAGATTTCCATGATCCTGGCCCTGTGCCTGTGCCTGGCGATGCTGGCAAGCGCCGCCCTGGCCGATGGCTACACCTTCCCGCTGGAGAAGACAGAGAGCTTCACCGCCCTGACCAACTATCCCGTGGGCACCGAGTCCGACCCCAACAACCGCACCATCTTCAAGCGCCTGGAGGAGGCCACCAACGTCCACGTCGAGTGGCGCACCATCCAGTCCGATCAGTGGGGCGACAAGATCACCCTGGAGATGTCCAATGCCAAGACCCTGCCTGAACTGGTGTTCAACGCCGGCTTCGGCGACACTGACCTGCAGAAGTACGCCAAGCAGGGCGCCATCATCGCCCTGGAGGACTACATCGACTCCTGCATGCCCAACCTGCAGAAGGTGTTCGAGCAGGCTCCCGAGTATCGCGTGATGTGCACCGACGAGAACGGCCACATCTGGGCCCTGCCGTGGATCGAGCAGCTGGGCTACGAGAAGACCGCCATCCAGACCGTCGGCAGCAGCATGCCCTTCATCAACAAGGGCTGGCTGGACTTCCTGGGCCTGGAAGTGCCCACCACCGTGGACGACTTCGAGGCGGCCCTGATCGCGTTCCGCGACAACGCTGATAAGCTGGCGGCTGAGTTCGGCATCGAAGGCTCCATCATCCCCATGTCCTTCATCATGAATGACCAGGATCCCTACCTGCTGATCAACGGCTTCGGCGAGGGCGTTGGCGACGTGGATATCGGCCGTCATATCGCCGTGAACAGCGACAAGCAGGTCATCTGCTCCGCCACCCTGGAGGGCTTCAAGAAGGGCACCGAGTGGATGCACAAGCTGTACGAGGAAGGCCTGATCGATCCCGAAGCCTTCACTCAGGAATGGTCCACCTACGTGGCCAAGGGCAAGTCCGGCCGCTACGGCGTCTGCTTCTCCTGGGATGTGGCCAACATCGCCCAGGTCAGCATGGACGACCTGATCGCCGGCAAGAGCTGGGTGCCGCTGCCCGCGCTGACCGCCGACGTGCGCAACATCACCCCCCAGAACGGCTCCTACACCTCCGGCTTCGATCGCGGCCGCTGCGTCGTGACCGCCCTGTGCAAGAACCCCGAGCTGGTCTGCTCCTGGCTGGACCTGATGTATGATCCGATGCAGTCTCCCCAGAACAACTGGGGTACCTACGGCGAGGATGACGAGTTCGACATCTTCGAGATGAGCACCAACGATGCCGGCGAGCCCATGCTCAAGCACACCTGGCTGGGCGATGCCTCTCCCGTCGAGGTCCGCGAGGCCGAGAGCGTGAACGGCCCCCTGGCCATCCTGGACAGCTACTACGGCAAGTACGTCACCCTGCCCGATGACGCCGCCTATCGCCTGAACTGGATCAAGGACATCTACACCCCCGACATGAACACCGAGTACGTGTATCCCAACGTGTTCATGAACGCTGAGGACAACAAGGAGTGCTCCAACCTGTCCGCTGATATCACCAAGCGCATCAACACCGCCAAGTCCGACTGGGTGATGAACGGCTTCACCGACGCTGATTGGGAGCAGTTCCAAAACGACCTGAAGGCCTACGGCCTTGATAAGTACCTGGAGATCCACCAGAAGTACCTGGACGCCTACTTCGCGGGCTGATTCAATTGACCCATATGCCATCCTCCCCATCTTTTTCCCCTCTCGGGGGAGGATGGTTCCTCCTAACCCAACCGAAACCACAACAGGAAGGAAACGCTTATGATCAGCCAGGCATTGCAGAAGGCGCGGGATTTTGAATCCCAGTACATGTCCTATGTACCGGAGGAGGAGCGGCCGGAATTTCACGTCACCGGAGCCATCGGCTGGATCAATGATCCCAACGGGTTCTCCGTGTACAAGGGCGAATACCACCTGTTTCACCAGTATTATCCGTATAAGGCGGTCTGGGGACCGATGCACTGGGGCCATCTCAAGACGAAGGATTTCATCCGCTGGGAGCGGCTTCCTGCGGCGCTGGCTCCGGACATGCCCTACGACAAGGACGGCTGCTTTTCCGGCAGCGCCATCGAGCTGCCCGATGGACGTCAGCTGCTGATGTACACCGGCGTGCGCGAGGAGCGGCAGGAGGATGGCTCGATGAAGTCCTACCAGACCCAGTGCCTGGCCGTGGGTGACGGCGTAGATTATGAAAAGCTCGACGTCAATCCGGTGATCACGGCGAAGGACCTGCCCAAGGGCGGCAGCACCGAGGACTTCCGCGATCCCAAGATGTGGAAAGAGGGCGACAGCTACTATGCCGTGGTGGGCAACCGCCCCTCCGACGGCAGCGGCTCGATCCTGCTGTTCAAAAGCGAGGACGCCTTCCACTGGACCTACCAGGGCCGCGTGGCCTCCAACCATCGCCAGTACGGCATGATGTGGGAATGCCCCGATTACTTCAAGCTGGACGGCAAGGACGTGCTGATGGTCAGCCCCCAGGAGATGAGCCCGATGGGGCTGGAATTCCACGCGGGCAACGGCACCGTCTGCATGATCGGCGAGGAGAATGAGAAGAAGCACCTGATCCGCGAGAACGTCCATGCCATCGACTACGGCATCGACTTCTACGCGCCCCAGACGCTCAAGGCGCTGGACGGCAGGCGCGTCATGATCGCCTGGCTGCAGAACTGGGACACGGCCCGCAGCCACCCGATCACGGACCGCATCTGCGGCCAGATGACCCTGCCCCGCGAGCTGTCCATCCGGGACGGACGGCTGATCCAGCAGCCCGTGCGGGAGATCGAAAACTACTACGGCGAGAAGATCAGCTACAAGAACGTGCCCCTGTCTACGGAAACCTTCCTGACGGGCATCCGAGGGCGGACCATCGACATGACCGTGAACGTGCGGCCCGCCAATGGCAGTGGGATGTATCACGCCTTCAGGATGAACCTGGCCAAGGACGGCGAGCACGTCACCACGATCCGCTTCAAGCCCGACCAGGGCATCGTGCGCGTGGACCGGTCCCGCTGCGGCTACCGGTTTGACATCGTGCATGTGCGGGAGTTCCCGGTCTATTCCCGGCACGGCTGCATCCGGCTGCGGGTGGTCATGGACAAGCACAGCCTGGAGCTGTTCGTCAACGACGGCGAGCAGGCCGCCAGCTTCGTGATGTACACCCCCGTGAGCGCGGACGTGATCAGCTTCGAGGCCGAGGGCGAGGTGCTGATGGATGTGGACAAGCACGACCTGATCTTTGAAAAAGAGGAAGAAGAAGCATGAAGCGATATGATGTCGTCGCGCTGGGCGAGCTGCTGATTGATTTCACCGAGAACGGCACAAGTGTCCAGGGCAATCCCGTCTTTGAGGCCAATCCCGGCGGCGCGCCCTGCAACGTGCTGGCCATGCTCAGGAAGCTGGACAGGCAGTGCGCCTTCGTCGGCAAGGTGGGCAACGATATGTTCGGCCACCAGCTGAAGGCAGTTGCGGAGGAAGCCGGCATTGACATGAGCGCCCTGCGCATGGACGACGCCGTCCATACCACGCTGGCCTTCGTCAAGACCGATGCCTTCGGCGACAGGGATTTCTCCTTTTACCGGAATCCCGGTGCGGACATGATGCTCACCGAGGACGAACTGCCTTTGGACATGCTCCGCGATACCAGGGTTTTCCACTTCGGGACGCTCTCCATGACCCACGAGGCCGTGCGCCAGGCCACCAAGGCCGCGGTGCTGGCCGCGAAGGAGGCCGGGGCGATCATCTCCTTTGACCCGAACCTGCGCCCGCCCCTCTGGGACAGTCTGAACGAGGCCAGGGCCCAGATGCTCTGGGGACTTTCACAGGCGGATGTGGTGAAGATTGCCGACAACGAGATCGAGTTCCTCACCGATACATCGGATTATGAGAAGGGCGCAAGGCTCCTGAGGGAGCGTTTCCCGAACCTCCGGCTGATGAACGTCACCGCCGGGGCCAACGGCAGCTACGCCTTCTACGGGGACAGGAAGATGTTTGTTCCCAGCTTCCTGCTGGGGAATACCATCGAGACCACCGGCGCGGGGGATACCTTCTGCGCGAGCGTTCTTAATTTTGTGCTGGAGCGCGGCCTGGAGGGCCTGAACAAGGACGACCTGAAGCAGATGCTGCGCTTCGCCAACGCGGCGGCCTACCTGGTCACCACCCGGAAGGGCGCGATCAGGTCGATGCCCGAGCGGGAACAGGTGGAAGCGATATTGAAGGAACACTGAAACGACGGATGCTTTGATACTTTCCGACCATATTCCAATGGGACGGCGCCACTCCACATATTGGCCCCGTTCACATTCAAGAAGGAGGAAGCAGTTCCGCAGGCTCGCGGTGCGGCAGTGTGGAGACCTGTCGTAATGCGGTTCACGAGAGGCGCATAGGCGTTTGATACGTGACGCGAGACAGACCCGGAGGAATCCGGGCTGCCAGAGCAATACGCTATGTCTACTGTTTTGCTGAAGGATCTGAAGAAGGTTTATGACGGCAATGTCGTGGCGGTTCACGACGTGAATCTGGAGATCGCCGACAAGGAATTCATCGTGCTGGTCGGCCCCTCCGGCTGTGGCAAATCCACCACGCTGCGCATGGTCGCCGGCCTGGAGGACATCTCTGACGGCGAGCTGTACATCGACGGTCGGCTGTGCAACGACGTGGCTCCCAAGGACCGAGACATCGCCATGGTTTTCCAGAGCTACGCGCTGTATCCGCATCTTTCCGTGTATGACAATATGGCCTTCGCGCTGAAGCTGAAGAAGACGCCGAAGAGCGTCATCGACAAGAAGGTGCGCGAGGTAGCCCAGATCCTGGATATCACCCAGTACCTGGAGCGCAAGCCCAAGGCCCTTTCCGGCGGCCAGAGGCAGCGCGTGGCCATCGGCCGCGCAATGGTGCGCGACCCCAAGGTGTTCCTGATGGACGAGCCCCTTTCCAACCTGGACGCCAAGCTGCGCAACCAGATGCGCGCCGAGATCATCAAGCTGCGCCAGCGCATCAACACCACCTTCATGTACGTCACCCACGACCAGACCGAGGCCATGACCCTGGGCGACCGCATCGTCATCATGAAGGACGGCTTCGTGAACCAGATCGGCACGCCGGTCGAGGTGTTCAACAAGCCCGTGAACCTGTTCGTGGCCGGCTTCATCGGCATGCCCGTGATGAACTTCTTCGACAACTGCAAGCTGCTTCTTGAGAACGGCGTCTATTACGCGGAGATCCGCGGCGTGCGGTTTGAGCTGGACGCCTTCCAGCAGCGGGTGCTGCGCGACAAGAACCAGCAGCCCTGCGCCATCGTGGCGGGCATCCGTCCCCAGCACATCACCGTGGGCGAAGGCGAACTGACCGCGCTGATCGAGGTTTCCGAGATGCTGGGCACCGAGGTGAACCTGCATACCCGCAGCAATAATGACGAGGTGGTCATGGTGATTCCCACCGTCGATCTGACCGTCGATGTTTCCATGGGCAAGACCATCAACTTCACCACCCAGCCCAGGCTGATCCAGCTGTTCGACAAAGCGTCCGGCAACAACCTGATCTGGTTCGACGAGGAATCCTACAGGAACAACGCGCCGGTGTGCAAGGAATACAGCTTCTGATAATTTTGGTTTATGGGCTGGACGCCGGGATACCACCGGCATCCAGTCCTTTTCCATCGCCATGATCGCGGGAGGGAGCGCAAGCCATGAAGACCAGGATGATCGTCACAGCGGGCCTTTTGATGGCCCTGTTTCTCTTTGTCACCGCAGAGGCATCGGCGGGCGCTCCCAACAGGGTATACGCGCCGGTGGGTTATCGCCTGTATCCCGCGCCCGAGGGAGCGTATGTAGGGGACACCATGCCCTTTGTGACGGAAGAGGGGACGTTGGAGCTCTATTACCTGTACGATACCGACCACAACGGCCAGGGCTATCATCCGATCTACCGGTTTACCACGGATGACCTTGTCGGCTACGAGGATGACGGCATGGCGCTGGAATACGGACTGATGTCCGATCCGGACCCGGCGCTGGGCACCGGCTCCGTCATGCGGGACCGGGAGGGGCTTTACCACCTGTTTTATACCGGCCATAACGACACCGGCAACGGCGGCATGGGCAAGGAGTGCGTCATGCATGCCACGAGCACGGACCGGGTGCGCTGGGAAAAGCATCCGGAGGATACCTTCTTCAGCCCCGACGGCTACTCCAGGGATGACTTCCGTGACCCGGAGGTGTTCTGGATGGAGGCGGACCAGTGCTACTGGATGCTCGTCGCGGCGCGGGAGGCCACTCTGGGCGGCGTGGTTGTGAAGTATACCTCGCCGGATTTGAAGCACTGGACCTTCGACGGGCCGATCTACGCGCCCCAGGCCCAGTACATGCTGGAGTGTCCGGATCTGTTTTGCATGGGAGACACCTGGTATCTGACCTACAGCTGGGACTGCGTCACCTATTACGCCATCGGCGAATCCATGAACGGCCCCTTTGCCGCGCCGGAGGACAACATACTGGACGGCCAGGGCCTGATGGAGGGCAACGGCTTCGTCTTCTATGCGGCCAAGACCGCCCGGTGGAACGGGAACACCTACCTCTGCGGCTGGCTGGGCCGGGCCGGGCTGTCCGCGGATTCCGGCATCTACCAGTGGGCGGGCAATGTGCTCAACCACCAGCTGGTGCAGCGCGAGGATGGGACACTGGGCGTGAAGGCGCCCGAGTCCTTTGGGGAATACTTCGTGGAGGAACTGCCCTTCCAGGCCGGGAACGCCGGGGGGACGACGGAAATCGAGGGATGCGACATTGCGCTTTCGGCGACGGCCAACGAAACCGCCCTGGCGGACATGGGTGTGCGCGCGCCGACGATGCTGCTGGAGTGCGACGTGACCCTGGGCGCGGACGGCTGCGCCAGGTTTGCCTTCGGGGGCAGCGAGGCGGACGGGACCTGGACCGCGCTGTGCCTGGATGCCGGGCGAAACCTGCTGCACTACGAGGGCTATGAGCTTGAGGAGCTCGACGACTATCCCCCGATGGCGGTCACCCGGTTCGACTTCTCCGAAAGCCCGGTCCATCATGTGACGCTGGTGTGCGAAAACGAGATCGTCGTCATGTACATCGACGACGAAAAGGCACTCAGCTCCCGCATCGGCCATTCTATCGACGGCGCGCACATCGGCGTGTTTGCCGAGGGCTGCGACGCCTCGTTCAGCAATATCACGATGAAGGTGCCGGAGTCATAAGGCATATATGTACCCCCGGAGGCATCCTCCGGGGGCATTGTCGTTTTGTAGCGCGTTCATTCAATCTGCGTGGAATCCCGATAGATCAATTCCGTCTCGGTATGGACGATGCGATAGTGCAGGCTGGGCTGCTCGATACGGGAGATCAGCAGATCCATCGCGGAGATGGCCATAATCTGGGTATGGATGTGCACGGTGGTCAGCGTAGGCGTCATGATGCGTGAATTGGGGGAGTCATCAAAGCCGCAGAAGAGGATATCCCCAGGCACGGATTTGCCCAGCTTGCGCAGGACGTATATTGCGTCGCGGGCGACAAAGTCATTGGCGCAGATAAAGACCTCCGGCAGCGCATCCATCTCGCCCAGACGGATCGCCAGCTGATCTGGATTCAGAAGCTTCACGCAAAAGCGTTCGTCCACAGGCGCGCCTGCCATGAGCATGGCGCAGCGGAAGGCGGCGTAGCGCTCGAAGAAGGATTGGCAGTGCTCGTAATCGCCGATGAAGCCAATCCGCCGCTTGCCCCGCGAGAGCATATCGTTGACGAAGCGCGTGATGGCAGTGGTGTTGTCCATATACAGCTGGTCAGCGGGCAAGTCGATGCCGTCGCGCTTGTTGGGGCCGTCCACAAACAGCACCGGCAGCCCAAGGGCGCAGATCATTTCGTCATAGCTGCGGTCAAACATCTCAAAACAGATAATGGCTTGGGCTTCCTTGGGGTCAAAGGTGAAGGGCAAGGTACAGCAAAGGAAGTTGTCCCGCTCCACCCGATGGGAAATCAGCGTATAGCCCCACTGAGACAGCTCCATCTTCAGCTTGTCCAGCATCAGCGAGGCGAAGTGGCTGTTATCGATGGTGTCGCCGAAGAGCAACGCAATATCACCCTTGTGGCGCGTTTCCTGCTCCAGGGCGTGTGCCGTTTGGGCGTTTATATAGGAAAACTGCTTATAACCCATTTCCGTGGCCTTTTGCAATATTTTTTCACGGGTTGCTTCCGCAAGACCATCTGCGTTGTTGATGGCCTTGGACACGGTATTGCGCGAAACGCCCAATTCGTCTGCGATGTCCTGAATCGTCACTCTTTTCATTTGTTACTCCTTGGATGATCTGCCTGTATTGTAACATACAATTATGCAAAATTCAATTGTCGATGCAACACTTCACCCAAGTTGTGCTTTCATCGCCAATATATTTTAATATCGTGTCGCAAATAAGCGGCCCTTCATTCGCCGTAACGCGTGAAGGAAAGGCCGCTTGTGTTGATACTGTTTTCAATCCAAATATAGACAATCCTGAGGGGTGTTTTCCGGGAGAACAAACCCAGCAAGCCTGAGGTGCTTCGCCTTGGCATGAGTATGGTTTGAAAAAGGGTTTCACGGCAAAAGCTGCAAAGAAAAAACCTGCCGACGCGCTGGGAATATGCTCACACACTGATCTCAAACTGTGCTTTCGGTTGGACAATTCAACCTCCGCCGGTGGATCGCGCATTGGCGAATCACAGCCCGTAATCCAGAATGCACTGCCTGAGCCCGGCGAGGGTATCCTCGAACAGTATGCCTTGCCCCTTCAGCTTGCCGCAGTCCATCCAAAGGTTGTGCTGCGGTCCGGCGTCTTTGAGCGAGACATCCAGCTTCAACGCATCCTTCAGCCACCGGGCAGTCTCCAGCATGGTCAGGCCGTTTTCGCTGCCGTAGTTGTACACCCCGCCGGGAAGGGCAATCGCGCGCTCCGTGTGCGCCGCCACCTCCCGCACGTAGGTCACGGCCCGGTGGGCAGTGCCCGAGAAGGCGAGCTCCCGTGCGCGAAGCATCCCTGTCAGGAAGTTGAAGCGGTTGGGCAGGCCATAGATGGGCATGTCGTACATCCAGGTTGCCCTCAGCAGCACGGCATCCGGGTTGATGTCCAGCACACGCCTTTCCATTTCCAGCTTGTGTCTGGCATAGAGGTTTGCCGGAGCTGTCTCTTCCTCGGCATAGGGGCCTTCGCCCGCGCAGCCGCTGTAGACCTGATCGGTGCTGAACAGCACGCACTTTACGCCGGTTCGCGCGATCATCAGCGGCAGCGCCACGTTGGCACGCCAGGAGGCCTCCGGGTTCGCCGCACAGGCTCCAATGTCGGAGATCGCGGCGGTGTGAACGATGGCATCCGGCTCCACCTCCTCCACGAGCCGCCTGACGTCGTCCTCGGTGGCGTCCCTCAGCGACGGCGCGGACACGGCGTCCAGCGCCTGAACGATCCGTGCCCCCACAAAGCCCCTGGGGCCGGTGACAAGTATCCTCATGGCTTCCTCCAATCCCGTTAAATGCTCTCAACCAGCTTCGCCAGGGATTTCGACAGCTCTATGGCCGCGTCCGGCACGGACACGATCCTGCCCTCGTTGACCACATAGTCCTCCACGGGCACATGCTTCGGCAGGATGCGCTCGATCTCGTGTTTGATGTAGTGCAGCTGGGTACAGTGGGGCGAGCGGTCCACCGAAGCCAGCACCAGCTTTGTCATTTGGCCTGTCCCGAATATGGCGGACAGCTTCGTCATCGCCATGTTGATGTGGGTATTCTCCAGGCACAGCGAATAGACCTGATCGGCCTGCAAGGCCAGCTCGCCGAAGGCTTCCGGCGCCACTTCAGGCAGACAGCTTCCCACCACCAGCACCCGGCCCCTGACACTGTATACATTGGTCTCCATCAAAGGATGCGGTTCTACCGGTCGGTTCATTTGATTTGCCTCCCCTCGACGGTTTGCAGCCCGGGTAAGCCTCCTGCCTTATCCCGCGTCTCATGGCGGGCGGGACAGGCCTGTTTTTGCCGTTCATCCTCCGCCTGCGGGGAGTAGGAATGCGGATGCCGCCCGGCATTCAATGTGGCGCCGCTGAAATGATTCCATCGTACCCTCCGGGCTGATCATGGCAGCGCCTGTGCTGGGTGGGGTGTCATTCCGCCGCCGCGAGCGCGAGGAACACCTCCACCGCCGTCTTCAATATACCGTCGTTGAAGTCATAGCCTGTCGTGTGCAGCGCGGGGTAACACTCCCCGTTGCCAATGTAGAACATCGCGCCGGGGCACCGCTTCAGATAATGCCCGAAGTCCTCCGAGGCACGCCACAGCGCTTCCATCTCAATGGCGGGCAGCCAAAGTTCGTCCGCCTTCCGGAGCACGCGATCCAGGGCTGCGCCGTGATTCCGGGTCTCCGGGAAATAGTCGCTTATCTCATGCTCCAAGCGCAGTCCGTCCCGCGCGGACAGTTCCCCTGCCCTTTGAAGGAGCCGGGCTTCCATGGACTTCATAAACGGCTCCTGCTCCGAGCGAAGCGTCACGCTGAGGGTCCCTTTCCCGGCGGAGATGCCGAAATCTCCTCTCCCGCATTGCATCCCCACGACCGTACACAGCGCCATGCCCTCATGGGGAGCTTCCGAGAGGCGTTGCGCCGCCAGCACCAGCTCCGCGAGGGCCGCGGACGGGTTGCGGCCCTCCTCCGGGGCGCTGGCGTGGGACGGCTTTCCCAGAAGACGGATCGTCAGGCCCTCCGAGGCCGGCTGGGTCAGTCCCCTTCGATAGACGATGCTGTTTTCCGGATACCCGCTGAGGTTATGAAATGCGTAGATCTCCGCGATCCCCGCTTCCCCGATCAACTCCGCGCAGCGGACAGCGCCCTGCCCGATTTCCTCCGCGGGCTGGAAGATCAGGTAAACGGCGCGGCTGACCTCCATCCCCTCCAGCTCCAGCGCCAGGCCACAGAGCACGGCCATGTGCCCGTCGTGGCCGCACTTGTGAGATACGCCATTGTGGATGGAACCATATGGAAGGGAGATGCCCTCATCCATCGGCAGCGCGTCCATGTCCGCACGGAAGGCGATCGGGGCCACAGCAGGCTTTGCGGCAGGGCGCTTCACCGCGTAGAACCAGCCCTCCCGATCCACCAGCTCAAGGGATGTGTTTTCCCGCAGGAAGCCCTTCAATATTCCCATTGTCCCGGTTTCCTGCAGGGACAGGTCCGGACGGCTGTGAAGCAAATGCCTCAGCGCGATGATTTTGTCCAGGTTGTCATGGTTGATCTGTTTCATGCTCCGCCTCGCTTGTAATGACAGATTCCTCTGTGTTCCGGTTATTTAATCACATAGGCGTCCACGATTTCGCCCACGTACATGGTGTGCGCGTCCCGGTTCGCCATCGGATTCGTGCCTGGCACATCCTGGGGATACATCCGCTCGCGGATGTCCTGTGGGATTTTGCTCAGGTCCTGATCCTGGGCATAAAGCACCCTGCACTCGATGGTCAGCGGGTACTGCCGGATTCCGGGTGTGCCGTTGACCTCGGCCTCCTCCAATTCCAGCCCCGCCTCCACCACCTTGTCGATGTTGAAGCCGGACCGGGAGCCGCACACGCGGTTGATGGTCGTGTCAACCCCATCCAACGGTACGCTGATCGTGAAAGCGCCGGTCATGTCCAGCTGTCTCTTTGTGTATCGTCCCTGGCGCACATAGACGTGGAAGGTCGGCCTGCTCCACAGGGTGCCGATGTGCCCCCAGCCGATCACCATCGCGTTGAACTTGTCCCCGTTGGTGTTCAGCAGGATACCTCGCGGCAGCGCCTTCGTGATCAGATTTGCGTAATCCTGGACGTTGATTCTTTCCTTCATGGAATCCGCTCCCTTTCTTTATTCGCCCGTTCGGGCCGATTACAATGCCCTTTTCATTCGCATTATTATGCTTTTTACAGCCAGCAGATACACAAACCAAATTATCAGATTCTCTTTGCTGAAAGATCGGTCTACCGAATCGTAGAAAGGGAAAAGGCATAGGCCTCCAGCATGTTGTTGGCCATTGGATTCCTTTTGCTGCCGAGGTCGCCCTCCTCCCGGATCCGCTTTTCATCCAACGCCACAATCCTCTCCCAGCGCGCTTTCGCCACCTCCGGCGAGTAATGCTCCGACAGCCATTTCCTCATCGCTGGTTCAAACATTTTCAGATACTTATCCATGTCATTTCTATTCCCCGTTTATACAGAAATCAGACCGGTTGATACCTCCATAAGCTTAATACAGCGAATTCCTTCACGCTTGATTCCGGTAAATCTCACCGTACCGCTACCGTTAAGGCTGATTTGTTCCTTGCTGGTATCACTCAACTCGTTGGTGTCCTTCTCGCTCATGCTTTGCACAAGCCTCAGTTCATTAAGTCCATTCGCAGACTGATTGCCTGACTCTTTCCTGAGTTCCCCCTTTGGGCGGCTTTTACCCCGCCCGCTTTGCGCTGCCTTTCTCTCTGTGTCTCTGTCCTCGTCCCTTCTTCTTATCCCTTCTCCGGCTTGCTCTTGCTCTCATCTCGCGCTCCCGCACCGACTTTTACAATTGCCTATCATTTTCCTGAACTGATTTAATTATACGACCTGTGACGCGGGCGCGCAAGTACGATTTTTCATGATACCCGGTATCAATGAAGATACCTTATACTTGAGTGTGTTGGCGGCAAGTCAAGTTTTTCAGCCGCAGCAGCGGCGGAAAAGCAGCCCTTGATTGATGTTATTATAGAGTGAGAAGAGTATGAAGTCCCCAGGATGCAATTTCGGCGTCTGAGCCTTCGGAAAAGCGCCTTGAATTGCAGCCTGATCCGCTCCTGGAACCGCTGCGCATTACATCGTTCTTATGAAAATGTAAAGTTTTATAAAGCGGTTGACAAGTGACCTTTCGTTCACTATAATATGTGAACGAAAGGTCACCGTTTTTCGGGGGAAGGATGTTTATGGCAAAGGATACAAAGGAAAGGATACTCGAAACAGCGCTGCAAATGTTTTCTCAGAATGGTTATGCAGGCACAAATGTCCGCGAGCTGACCGCGTCCCTCGGGCTCGTCAAGTCCTCGATGTACAAGCATTTCGAGAGCAAGGAGGCCATATGGAACGCACTGCTCGACAAGATGATCGCGTATTACGACGAGCGGTTTGGCTCTTCGGAGCATCTTCCTCCCGTGCCGGATTCACTGGAGGGCCTGGTTCAGATGACCATGGGTATGGTGAATTTCACCATACATGACGAAAAGATCATCATGACGAGGAAGGTGTTGGCCATCGAGCAATATCGCGATGAAAGGGCGCGGGGATTGGCGACAAAGCACTTCCTCACTGGTCTTACAGATATGTTTACACCTGTCCTCGCAGGGATGATGGACAAAGGACTGCTGAGAAGGGATGATCCCAGGATGCTGGCCTTCGCCTATACCGCGCCGATTTCGGCGCTGATCCATCTGTGCGATCGGGAGCCGGAGAAAACGGAGGATGCTATTGCGCAGGTGGAAGCGTTCAGTCGGCACTTCGTGAAGGTATACGGAAAAGGGGATCAAGAACAACGACAATCGTAGGTGAGTGGCATGGATTTTGAAAAACAGAAATTCTTTGATGATTGCTACCGGGGCGAAAACAGGCAAATTCCCAAATGGGCAAGAGAGGAACATCTGGAAATGAATGTGCCGCAAAAGGAATTGTGGAACTATTCAGAAGATGAGCCAAAGAGTTCAGGCCCGAAGATGACCGGCATCTATCGTCTGGTTGTGGTGTTTCTATTCGCTGGTTCAACTTTTTTGATCGCGGACAATCACTTTTTCCTGGGAATTGTCGTATTCCTGACGGCAAGCTGGATGCTCAGTATCGGCGATTCAAATATCAATGATGGTGAAAAAGAGACAAATAAGGAGCCTACTGTGTCTGCAATACGAAAACGGAAGAGGTATCGTGTAGCCGTGAATGTGGGAAGAACACATTGAGGTAATCAAACATGGTGAGGTGAAAAGCTTCACTAATAAGGTCGTATTATGAAAAGATACTTTGGCAGCCTGTCCTTTTACAGGCAGGCGTTGATGATCGGCGTTCCCGTGATGCTGCAATCGCTGATTCAGTCCCTGGTCTCGCTGGTGGACAACTTCATGGTAGCGGGGCTGGGGGACGTGAAGATGTCCGGCGTGAGCATCGCGGGGCAGATCCTGTTTGTGTTCATGGTGCTGTCCAACGCCATCTGTGCGGCGGGCGGCATCTACATGACGCAGTTTTCCGGGGCGAAGGACCGGGCGGGCATGCGCCAGGCGCTGCGGTTCAAGTTCTATCTGATCGGGGCCTTTATCGCCCTCTACCTGCTGGTGTGCTTTGCGTTTCCCCGGCAGATCCTGAGCCTGATGGTGATCGGCAACGCCGAGGCGGAGGCCATCCTGGACGCGGGCGTGGAATACATGCGGCTCATGGGCTTCATGGGCGTGCCGTTCTGCATTTCGGTGGTGCTGGCCACATCCATGAGGGAGATTGGCCAGGTGCGCGTGCCGCTGGTGATCTCCGTCATCGGCACGCTGATCAATACCGGCCTGAACTGGGTGCTGATCTACGGCAACCTGGGCGCGCCGAGGCTTGAGGTGCGCGGCGCGGCTTACGCGACGCTGATCGCCCGCTTCATCGAAATGGCGCTGTATGTGATTTATGTGCGTCGCAATCCCCAGCCATTCATGGGAAAGCGTGGGGAGAAGCTATCCACGGACTGGAAGCTGTTCGGCGGCATCCTGCGGCGGGGCTGGCTGATGCTGTTTTCCGAGGTGCTGTGGGTGGTGTCCGAGACCGTCACTACCGCCGTGTACAACGGGCGGGGCGGCGCGGACGTGGTCTCGGGCATGTCGGCGGGCTGGGCCATCGTGAATCTGCTGTTCGTGTCCTTTGGCGGCATCAATACGGCCACATCGGTCATCATCGGAAAGACGCTGGGACAGGGACAGCTGGACGAGGCGCGGAACCAGAGCCGATGGATGCTGTCCGCCGCCGTGGTGTTCGGGCTGTTCATGACGGCAATGGGCGCGCTGGTGACGCTGCTGACGCCGCTGGTATTCGGCCATCTCTCTGCGGTGGCTCAGGATATCTGCCGGGATCTGGTGCTGCTGATATCGCTGTATATGCCCCTGTGGGTGTACAGCAACGTGCAGTTTTCCATAGCCCGTGCAGGCGGCGACACGGTCATGGGCGCGGTGGTGGACGGCTGCGTGACGCTGGCGGTGGTCATCCCCGGCATACTGCTACTGGCGCGTCTGACGGACTGGGGGCCGGTGGCGATGTACGGCGTATTGAAGCTGACGGACTTTGCCAAGATCACCGTCGCCCACCTGTGGCTGAAAAAGGAGAAGTGGGTAAAGAACCTGACGGTGCAGGCGGCGTGAGGCCGCGGCAAAGGGGAGGATATTTTCATGGATACGGGACCGGACGTTTATCTTTTCGGCCAGGTGCTGGGCACCCATTCCTTTCTGCTGAGGGACGGCTTTCTCAGACCCGACGAGTATTCCGAGATCAGGGAACAATACTTCCTCCCCGGCGGGGAAACGGGCACGGCAGCGACAGTGCTGGATTCACTGGGCGTATCCGTCCGAATGGACGGCACCTGGATCGGCACCAAGGTCGCGCCGATGCTGAAGTCGTTCTATGCGGACAAGCGGGTGGACCTCAGTCCTCTGCGCTTCATGGAAGACGATCCCGGCGTGATGGACTACGTGGTGATCGCGGGACTGGTGCGCTCGCCCATGGGCCGGTTCCAGACGCTGTTCGCTACGGGCAAACGGTGGTGGAGCGTGCCGAGGGAAGCGGATATCGACGGCTGCAGGGTCGCGGCCATCGACCCCTATTTCGGGGATGAGTCGCTGCTGGCGGCGGAGCTGTGCTTAAAGCACGGCATCCCCTATGTGACCATCGACAGCCCCCACGATTCCCCGCTGCACCGCCGCGCCGCCGTCAATGTCGTCTCCAAGGAATGCACCTCGGAGCACTACGCGGACATGGCCCCGGAGGACATGATGGCGCTGATGCAGCAGAACACGGACGGCCTGACCATACTCACACAGGGCGGCGGCGATATGCTGTATGGAAGGAAGGGCGAGGTCACCCACCGGATGAAGCCCTTTGACGTCGAGGTCAGGAGCACCCTGGGCGCGGGCGATACGTTCAAGGCCGGGTGCGTCTACGGTCTTTTGCACGGGATGGCCGACGCCGATCTGGTGCGCTTTGCCAGTGCCTGTTCCGCCGTAGCCATCTCCCGATTCCCGCTGCCGCTGAATCCGCCGAAGCTGGAGGAGGTGCGGGCGCTCATCGACGCGCAGAAAGGATAATTGAAATGGTGATTGGACTTATCGGAGAGAACTGCAGCGGGAAATCCACGTTGGCGGCCCACATCAGAGACGTGATCGGGGCGGAGGTCGTCAACGGCAGGGACTACCTGCGGATGGCGAAGTCTGAAGCAGAGGCCAGGCGGCTGTTCCGGGAGAAGCTGGCAGGTGCTGTCAGCGGCGGCAATATCATCTATGTGATTTCGGAACCGGATCAGCTTGACCTGTTGCCGGATGGCGCGGTACGAATCCTGGTCAGCGCGGATCTGGATACGATCAAGGCGCGGTTCAGAGCCAGGATGCGCGGCTTTTTGCCCGCGCCGGTCGAACGTATGCTTGAAAGCAAACACGGGCTGTTCGACAAAGGATCCTATGATTACCGATACGACGGAGTGGCCGGTGATGCGGCTGCGCTGTGCGAGAAATTGACACAGTAGTGATAAAACGACCCGAACAAGCGGGAGGGATCAACCTATGGACAAGCATTGGTCTGAGATGAACAAGGAGATGCAGACCCTGATTGCAAAGAAGGCCACCTTCAAAGGCGGCATAGGGATGCTCCTGGAGCTGCGAAAGAGCCTGTTTGAGCAGATCACGCAGATCGTGACCACCTTCCCGGAGGAGGCATTCTGGCAGATGCCCTTTGTCGGGGCGGAGGGGTATCACAGCAAGACGCTGGCCTATTCCATCTGGCACATCTTCCGGATCGAGGATATCGTGGCCCATGAGATGATCGTGGAGGATCAGCAGGTGCTGTTCAGTCGGGATTTCCAGACGGCCATTCACTCGCCCATCATTACCACCGGCAACGAGCTGGCAGGTGAGGAGATCGTGGACTTCTCCAAACAGTTGGACGTAAGGGAGTTGTATCGGTATGCCAAGGAGGTCATGAAGTCGACCGATGAAATACTGGCAGGCTTGGAGTATTCCGATCTCAAACGCAAATTTGGAGAAGACATGGTCGAAAAGCTGCAAGGCACCGGCTGTGTCAGCGAGCATGAAAGCGCGAGCTGGCTGATCGGCTACTGGTGCTCAAAGAACGTGCTGGGGCTCATCAAGATGCCGTTCAGCCGACACTGGATCATGCACATCGAAGCCATGAGGCGCATCAAGAACAGGCTGTGCAGGCAGGCCCGAAAGGGCGTCGATCCCATCGCCTACTGCGGCTTTTCCTGCAATCATTGCTTTCTGGCTGAATGGTGCGGGTCATGCCGGACGGCGTATAACGTCTGCGCCTTTGCCACGATCTTCCCGGACGGCAAATGTCCCAACGCGGTCTGTTGTCAGGAAAAGGGCATCGACGGGTGCTACGAATGTGACAATTTGGAAAGCTGCGAAGCGGGATTCTATATTCCCTCGAACGACGGCGCTCAGGCTGCGAAGGCGCAGGCCATGTACATTCGAAAGCGTGGAAAGAAGGCATTCCTGAAGGTGCACGACCGGCTCCATCAGAAATACGGTTTTGTGAAAACGCAGGAGATTTTGGGGCAGGATTGCCGGGAGGGACTGCGGATTCTGGAAGAGAGCTGAGCAGTATACCAACATTGTGGACGGCGGCATAGTGCCGAGAGGCGCACGACAATAAGAATGATGGGAGGAATACCTGTGAGAGCGACTATCGCATACTGTGGGCTGGACTGCGAGACCTGTGAGGCCCGAATTGCGACGATGGACCACGATGACGTGCTGCGTCGCAAGGTTGCCAGGGAGTGGTCTGAACTGAACGGCGTGGAGATCACGCCTGAGATGATCAACTGTGCGGGCTGCCGGATCGAAGGCTCAAAGACGCCCTACTGTGAATCGCTCTGTCCGATCCGCCAATGCGCCATTGCCAGAGGTGTCGAGACCTGCGGAAGCTGTGGCGGGATGGATGCCTGCGAAAAGCTGGGTGCGATCATCAGCAATAATCCTGACACCATGAAGCGCCTGAAGGGACTATAGAAGGAAGGGGATTTTGACCTGTGAGATGTGGCATGAGGAAGCGATTGATTCACTGGCTCGGTTTGACGGGTGTCGTCGCGCTTCTGTCCTATACGGCTGCGGTGGTGTTTTCGCCCCTGGGCTATCCGGACTACAACTGGATGGCCCAGGCGGTCAGCGATTTGTCAGCCGAAGCCGCGCCGTCAAGGCAACTGTGGAATCGGCTGTCAGCGCCTTATAATACCTGCAGCGTCGTGTGCGCGACCAGCGGCGCCCTCTTTGTAGCGCAGGAGCGCGTTTCATCCCGGTTGTTCCGGGTCGGCCTGTATCTCTTTATGGCGATGAACTGGGTTTCAGCCGTGGGCTATGGGATGTTTCCCCTTGCCGACGGCGGCAAGGACATCGCTTCCTTCCAAGAGGTCATGCACATCGCTGTCACGGCGGCGGTGGTGCTGCTGTCCATCGCTTCGCTGATCGGGTTGATCGTCGCCGGGTGCAGGGACAGGCGGGTCAGAGGCATCGCTGTCTGGGCCGCCGTGGCGTTTGCCATGATGCTGGTCGGCTCCATCGGCACAGGCGTCATGCCGCCGAAGTATTTCGGCATCGTGGAGCGCTTCAGCGTTTTTGCCGCGGTGGGGTTCAATGCTGTGCTGGGATGCTATTTGTTCAATGGCTTCAAAGGCATGGGAGGTGCTGAACTTGGATAACATGACCGCGCTGGTCAGCTGCTTTGCGAGAGCGTATCACTACAGAAACAGCGAAAGACCCGTCTTTGCGGATTCCGTCGCGGAACAGATATTGACGGCAGAGGAATACAGCGCAATTTCACGGAACATGACGCAGGGCATCCAGTATTTCGCGCCGGGATTCCGGGGAACGCAGGAAGAAGCGCTTCGTTTCATCGTGAATCACCAGCTCGCGCCGTCCGTCCTGGCCCGAAGCGCCTTCTGCGAGCGGGCCATTGACAACGCCGTTCGTCTGGGCTGTCGGCAAATTGTGATCTATGCCTGCGGGTATGACACCTTCTCATTGCGGACACACAATCAATCGCTTACTGTGTATGAACTGGACCGGCCGGAGATGATCGCGGATCGCTGGAAGCGCATCGCACGCACAGGCCTTGAACCGGCCTGCCATGTGGAAGACATCGGCTGTGATCTGTCCAGATCCGCATGGAAGGAACGCTTGGTCGAGGCCGGTTTCGATGTGGAACGTCCCTCCTTTTCAAGCCTGTTGGGTATCAGCTACTATCTGACGAGGGATGAGTTTGAAAAACTCATTGCCGACATTGCGTCGATCAGCTGTGAAGGCGCGTCCATAAGCTTTGACTATCCGATGAACGGGGAAGGCGGGGAGAGCGCGAAGAACCGGGAGCTGGCCGCGGCGGCAGGCGAAGCGATGAAGGCGAGATACTCCTACGGAGAGATGGAAGCGCTGCTATCCAGGATGGGCTTTCTGATCTACGAGCACATGGACGCGGGCGAAGCGACTGAGGCATTTTTCAAGGACAGCGACATGACCGCCCCGGCGGGCGTTGGCTACTGCCTGGCGGTGAGAAAGTGAGGGGGGATCGACGTGTGCACGGCATTTGTCAGATACGGAAAGGATTACATCTGCGGCTTCAATATGGACATCAACGTGGAGGCCATGAACTGGGAGCTGCTCATGGATGAAAACCGGTTCGCGGTGGCGTTGCCCATGGCCAACCCTGCGGACTTCATGGCCATGGGCACGCCCATTCCGCCGGAATACACGGATTCGGAGGGCGGCGTACTGCGCATCCACGGGGTCAATCGCAACGGCCGCTTCGCGGGCCAGCTGAACAACATGCGCTTTGCCAAGGCGGCCTTTCAGATCGGCGGGGACTGCGTGCCGCTGTACCACCTGGTGGACGGCTTTATCCGCGGGAAGTACGCCCTTCAGGAGGTCGAGGGGCTTGCGCGGGAGAAGCGGGTCGTCAACCTGCCCGCCGGGGTCGTCGGCATTCCCGACATGGGGATGCATGCCCTGATGAGCGATGGTGAAGGCCATATCCTGGTGGTGGAGCCCGGCAACGGGATTGCCGCTCTCTCTGAAAGGTATGCCGTGATGACCAATTTTGCGGTGCTGGAGCTGCCGGGGGATTTCACGCCGGAAAACTTCGGCTACTACGGCAAGGACCGGTACGACACTGCCCTGTCGATCCTGCGGGAGAGCGACGACGACTTCTCGGTTCGCGACGGGCTCAGGCTGCTGGACACCGTCAAGCAGACGGGACGCTGGGGCACCCGCGTGTCCTTCGTCTATTCATGGAATGAGAACGCCGTCTATTACGCTACCGAGCACGATTTTGCGAATATACGGGTCCACCGTTTCGCCTGACCGAGGGAGAGGGTAAGTGACTATGAAGTGGTACACTGACAAGCTCAAAGCGCTGGAGAGTGAAGCGCCGATTCTCTCTGTCTGTGGGGATGACTGCGCGGTATGCCCGCGCTTCCTTGCGCGAACCGAAGAAGAACTGCACGAGACCGCCCTGTTCTGGGTTCACGCCGGTTGGCGGGACCGGGTGGTCAGCAACGATGAAATCCGTTGCACCGGATGCGGCTGCCGACCGACCTGCAGCTTCATGCTGCTGCCCTGCACCCGGGATCATGGCGTCAGCGCCTGCCGGGATTGTCCGGAATTCGAATGTGACAAGGTTCGGGACACCTATGAACGCTCCGAGGCGAAGAAGCGGCAGTGCGAATGCGCCTGCGACAGCCCGGAGGAGTTCAGGATGCTGTGCAGGGCCTTCTATGAGAAGGAGAAGAACCTGCAGGGCTGTACAGTGAGATAAATGACTGTATAAAGTGGGAGTGTGGCGAGGTGGATCCAATGAATCACTGTGGAACACGGCGGTTGGAGACAGAAAGACTGGTTTTAAGGCGTTTTGTCACAGAGGATGCAGAAGCGATGTTCCGCAACTGGGCTTCTGACTCCGAGGTGACGAAATACCTGACCTGGCCCGCCCATGCCAATATGGATGTGACCAGAGCGCTCCTGAAGGAATGGACGGCGGCGTATGCCAATCCAAGCTATTATCAATGGGCGATCGTCCTGAAGGAAAACGGAGAAAGCCCCATCGGAGGCATCAGCGCCGTGAACCTGAACGATGACCTCTCCATTGTTCAGATTGGCTATTGCCTTGGGCGGCTTTGGTGGCACAGGGGAATCATGTCGGAAGCGTTGAAGGCCGTCATTGATTTCTTCTTCGACGAGGTGGGAGCGAACCGGATTGAATCCAGGCACGATCCCCGAAACCCGCATTCCGGCATGGTGATGCAAAAATGCGGGATGAAATACGAGGGCACATTGAGATGCTCGGACCGGAATAACCAGGGAATATGCGATGCGTGCTGGTATGCCGTCCTGAAATCGGAACGCTGAAAAAAGGCCCTTGACTCTCACACAGTGGCAGGCATTACAATGGTTTTGAGCTCAAGGAACATCGGCATCAGGAGGTACCGCCATGCTGAAGATCGGAGAATTTTCAAAGCTGTCCAGGGTCAGCGTCAGAATGCTGCGCTACTACGATGAGATTGGGCTTTTGAAGCCCGCTGAGATCGACCGCTTCACGGATTATCGGTATTACAGGGAGGATCAGCTGCCGACGGCAGGCCGCATCGCCGCGCTGAAGGACATGGGCTTCTCCCTCGCCGACATCGTCAGGATGCTCGAGGCCTATGACGACCGTGAGCGGCTGGAGCCGTTCTTCTCCGCCCGGCGGGCGGAGCTGGAGGCCCAGGCCCAGGATACGGCGCGCAAGCTGACGCTTCTGGACGCAGCCGTCAAAAGGCTGAGAAAGGAAGAGCATATGAGCTATGACGTAACCCTCAGAACCATTCCCGAGCGCTACGCCGCCACCGTTCAGATGACCATTCCCCGCTACGAGGACGAGGGCATGGTGTGGGGTACGCTCATGCAGGAGACCTGCCGGATGAACCTCGTGGAAGCGGACCCCTGCCTCTGCGCGGTGAGCTTCCTGGACGGGGAGTACAAGGAGGAGGACGTAGAGGTGATGGCCTGGAAGACCGTGAAGGGCCATTATCCCGACACAGAGCACGTGAAGTTCCGCACGCTGCCGGAGGTGACCGTCGCCAGCTGCACCTACAAGGGCAGCTATACCCTGATCACGGAGGTTTATGCGGCAGTGGTCGCGTGGATCGAGGCCAACGGGTATGAGCCCTCGGGAGCCATGTTCAACATCTACCACGTCAGCCCCCACGAGACGCAGAACCCGGATGAGTTTGTGACGGAGATCTGCTACCCTGTGAAGCGACGCGGATAAGCGGTTCAAAGGCCCCGGTCCATTATGGGCCGGGGCAGTACGGAAGAAGAAGATATCATGATACTGGAAGCACAAAGGCTGCTGCTTCGGGAAATGAATCCAGATGATTTTCAGGCGCTGTTCCAGGTGCTTGGCGATCCGGAAACCATGTGGCACTATCCCTATACCTTCGACGGGAAGCACGTTCGGGACTGGATAGAGCGGAACATGAACCGCTATCGGAAGGACGGCTTCGGGCTGTGGGCCGTGTGCCTGAAGGATACCGGGCAGATAATCGGCGACTGCGGGTTGACGCTTCAGAACATCAACGGGGAAATCCTGCCCGAAATCGGCTATCACATCCGCCGCGACTGCCAGCGGAAGGGCTATGCCAAAGAGGCGGCCAGGGCCGTGCGTAACTGGGCGTTTCGGAATACGGATTATCCTGCCTTGTACTCCTACTGCAAATACACCAATGAGCCTTCTTTCCGGACGGCGGAATCCATCGGGATGCGCTTTGCCTGCGAGTATCCGGATGAAATCAACGGAAAAACGCATGTATCCGTGATTACCAGACAAGATTGGCTGAGCGAACTTACAGAAAACATGATCCGCTGGGCAGAGAATAAACTCGGCAGAAGGGAATACGCCGGCTGGTGCCTGTCCTTCATCGAGGACGCGCTTGAAAAGAGCAACGCCATTGAAATCTTCGGCGGGGATTCCGCGAAGGAGTCTGCTTTGCTCTATGCTGACGGAATGCGTCAGGGCAAACCGGAGCGAGGCGCGTTTGCCTTCTACGATTGCATCTGTCAGGGCCCGGACGGTCCGATCAACTGGGGGCACTGTGGTATCAGCCTTGGGGACAGCAAGATCATCCATGCCTGGGATACGGCGCGAATCGACGATTACCGGGAAATCGAAGCCATGACAGCGCTCTCCGGGGATCGCCCAAGAACCATCGGCTGGGTGCCAATCGAACGGGTATTAAAGCAAAAACCATAGGGCATCGGCGTATAACGAGAGGATTCAAATGCCAATACGGAGGAAATGAAATTGAAATGAACTATCATAAAACGATTACGTTGAAGGACGGCAGAACCTGTGTCCTCCGGAACGGAACGGCGGAGGACGGACAGGCGCTCCTCGACATTTTCAACCTCATCCATGCTCAGACGGATTATCTGCTCACCTATCCGGAGGAGTCCACCCAGACCGCTCAGCAGGAAGCAGATTATTTAGCGCGGAAAGCACAGAGCGCCGACGAGATCGAGATCCTTGCGGAGATGGATGGAACGATCATAGGCTCGGCCGGCATTGACTGCGTTGCCCGGAAAGAAAAAATCCGGCATCGCGCAGAGTTTGGGATCAGCGTGGACAGGGCGTACTGGGGACTCGGCGTCGGGCGGGCTTTGACCAAGGCCTGTATCGAATGCGCCAGGACCGCCGGGTATGTCCAGCTGGAGCTGATGGCGGTCGCGGAGAATAAAGCCGCCCTTGCCCTGTACAAGAGCGTGGGCTTTGTAGAGTACGGCAGAAACCCGAAGGGATTCCGTTCCCGGACGACCGGGTGGCAGGAGCTTGTTCTCATGCGGCTGGAACTGAATCTACATGGGAAATGAATATCAATACAGGAGATTGGACAATACCAATTTCTCCGGTCATTCATTGGACGGTTTTGTCCGTCGTCAGACTGTTACACAGTGTTGGAGAAAGACAGGCAGCGATTGGAAGCTCGTGCCGAATGTCTATGAAGAAAACTGGTTGCCGGACCAGTGCCGGGAAATCGCAGAAGATGTGGTGCATCATATCAACCTTGACCAGACCGGCTTTGGCGCGTTCGATGGCGAGCGGATCATTGGGTTTGCGACCGTCTCCCACCGTATATTCGGAGCCGCGGCAAGATATGTGCAGCTGGTTTGTTTTCAGATATCAGCGGAATACCGGCGTCAGGGCATCGGCAGGAAGCTCTTTTCATTGGCCTGCGAAGAGGCCCGGCGGCTGGGCGCGGACAAACTGTACATTTCGGCCCATTCCTCAAAAGAGTCGCAGGCGGCGTACCGGGCGCTTGGCTGTACGCCTGCGGAGGAGGTCAATGAGGGACTGGCAGCAGCGGAGCCCTTTGATGTCCAAATGGAATACAGATTATAGGGAGGTTATAATGGAAAAACTGGTGATTCTCTTGAACGGACCTTCCAGCAGAGGGAAGTCCTCGCTGGCACAGCTTCTACAGGGACTGATACTGGCAAGGCGACGCGAGCGATATGAGATAATTTCGATTGACGACTTCCTGACCATGAACGCGCAGGATTCTATCTATGAAGAGGATGTGTATGCAATCTCGCCGAACCTCTGCGAGGTGGCGTCGGCAGCGCTGGAAACCGCGGGCGGGGTGATCGTGGATCATGTCATCACGAGCAAGCGCATCTTTGACCAACTGACGGACGCACTGCACGGTTACAGGGTGTGGATGATCCGCGTGTCATGTCCTCTGGAGGTTCTGCGTAAGCGGGAGGCGGCGCGCGGGGACCGCTGCCCGGGCTTTGCGGAAGCCTCCGCCGCGTACCTGTTTCCGAAGGACGGTTATGACCTGACGGTGGACACGCACTGTATGACGGCGGCGGATAACGCGGAGCGAATATACGCGCATTGCTTACATAAAGCGGTATTGTATATCCACGGAAAAGGCGGCAGCGCGGCGGAGTGCGAGCACTACAAGCCGCTGTTTCCGGAATGCGAGGTCGTGGGGCTGGATTATCAGACCTTTACCCCTTGGGAAGCCGGCGCGGAGATTCGCGCGGCGGTGGAAGGGCTGAATGCGGAGGGTAAGCGCGTCATTCTGGTCGCAAACAGCATCGGCGCATACTTCAGCATGAACGCCGGGATCGACGGGATGATTGAAAAGGCCTGGTTCATCTCCCCCATCGTGGATATGGAGAAGCTGATCACCGATATGATGCGGTGGGCCAATGTCACGGAGGCGGAGCTGGAAGCCAGGGGCGTGATACATACCTCGTTCGGCGAAGACTTGTCATGGAACTATCTCCGCTATGTGCGAAGCCATCCCACCCGCTGGACGGTGCCGACGCGGATTCTCTATGGAAGCCGCGACAACCTGACGTCGCACGAAACCATCCGTGATTTTGCAGAAAGGCACAATGCCAGGCTTACGGTCATGGAGGGCGGCGAGCACTGGTTTCACACGGAGGAACAGATGCGGTTTCTGGATGAATGGATATACTAATATCGGATTTGCGGACAAGGTGTATCATATCCATCTGCGATACGCTGGGGACAATGATGAACTGTACTTCCGTGATTATTTGAACGAGCATCCCGATGTGGCAAAAGAATATGAAACATTGAAACTCCACCTTTGGAAACAATATGAACATAACCGGGATGCCTATACAGCTGCAAAGACAGATTTCATCTCCAAATGGACGGGAGAAGCACGAAAGGAATATGGAGACCGATACTGATTTTAAGACCGCTTGCAGAATGAAAACGGTGTGCCAATCTGGAAGAACACAGTTGTCTACGCTATCATCGCTGATAAATGGAACAGGTATAGGAAAGGGTGAATGACAAATGAAGATTCTTGTTCTTAACGGAAGTCCCAAGCGGGAAAAGAGCGACACCCTGCACATCACCCGCGCATTCCTGGAGGGGATGCAGGCGGCGTCGCCGCAGGATATCCATATCATTGATGTGATCGACAGGCACATCGAATACTGCACAGGCTGCTTTGCCTGCAAGCGGAACGGCGGCACATGCATCCATGACGACGACATGCGGGACATTCTGAATGAAATTCTGGAAAGCGATTTGCTGCTGTTCAGCTTCCCGCTGTACTGCTATGGCATGCCCGCGCCGCTGAAGGCGCTGCTGGACCGGACCATGCCGCTGTCCTCCATGGCCATGCGGAAGGCGGGCGACCGGTATGAGCACATCGAACAGGCAGACTTCTCCCGCCTGCGCTACATGATGATATGTGGCTGCGGCTTCCCCAACAGCCGGCACAACTTTGAGCCCGCCGTCGCCCAGTTCATGCAATGCTTCCCGCGCAACCACACGATCATTACCATTCCCGAAAGCCCCATGTTCAACGCGCCCGAGGCGGCGATCGTCACCGAACCGAGGCTGGCGCTTGTGCGGCAGGCAGGGAAGCAATACGCCCAGACCGGCGCGATCGACAGGGCACTGCTGGCTGAAATCAGTTCTCCCATGATCCCGGAGGCGCAGTACGCAGCCATCGTGAACGAAGGCATGGGAGAATGAACGAATTCATCGCCTGGTACGCGCTGAATGGTTGAAGCCATCGATACAGTGGCTGCGGAATAATCAGGAGGCATAAAGTGGACACAAAGCTGATTTCACAAGCAATCGGAAAATACCTGAGCGGTCTGCTGATCGTCGGTTTGCTGCTTTTCCTGCCGGCAGGGACGTTTGCATTCTGGCAGGCATGGCTGCTGATCGGCATACTGTTTATTCCTATGTTGATTGCCGGTCTGATCATGATGATGAAATCCCCTGGCCTTCTGCGCAAGAGGCTGGATGCCAGAGAAGAAGAATCGGAGCAGAAAGCTGTGATTGCACTCAGCGGGCTGATGTTCCTGGCAGCGTTTGTGGTTGCCGGGCTGAATTTCAGGTTTAAATGGATTGTGCTTCCCCACTGGGTTTCCTGGGCGGCGGCAGCTGTTTTCCTGCTGGCCTATGCGCTGTATGCCGAGGTGCTGCGGGAGAATGTCTGGCTCTCCCGGACGGTTGAGGTGCAGGAAAACCAAAAGGTCATCGATACCGGGCTTTATGGTGTTGTCCGGCACCCGATGTACATGAGCACGCTGCTGCTGTTTCTTTCAATGCCGCTGGTGTTGGGGTCCGTCCTTTCCTTTGCGATCATGCTGGCGTATATCCCGATTATTGCAAAACGCATACGCAATGAAGAAAAGGTACTGGAAAGCGGGCTGGAAGGATATGCGGAATACAAAAGACGAGTCAGATACAAAGTGATCCCGCTTGTGTGGTGACGGATCTATCGGCGCAGGAGTTCTATCAAAACAGGGCTTTGATTTGTGGGGCAAAGCCGATAGGCATGGACACAACCATTATCCGCAGGAAAAAGACCCGGAAGAACGGGCGGGAATAAGAATGAAGATCATACTTGTTGATAAAACCAATATCCTTCAAGCAGCGCTGATCCACTCAATCGCCTGGCAGGAGTCGCACCGGGCGTTTTGCGCGCCTGACTTCATCGAAAAGCATACGCCGAAGCGGCAGCGGGAATACCTTCGCAGCAAGATGAGCGATGGTACAAGGGTATTCATGCTGGTGGACGAAAAGCCGGCGGGGATTGTCTCCATAACCGGCAGTCTGATAGAGGATCTTTACGTCCTTCCGGATATGCAGAACAGGGGGTATGGGACTGAACTGCTGCGGTTCGCAATAGGCCTGTGTACGGCTATTCCGGCACTGTGGATTCTGGAAAACAATGCCGGCGCGCGGAGGCTCTATCACCGAATGGGCTTCAGGGAAACGGGAAGAAGGCACTCAATCACAGACGGACTGGATGAAATCGAATTAGCACTGATATAGAACCAGGCATGGATAAATGGCGGGAAGCGCATCTTACCCGCCGTTTTTTGCAAGTCGCCGGCTGAGGTATGGACACAAGCGGATTTATGTGTACAATGGGTTTCGGGGGTGGCGCAATGAGGGTGTCGGTGGAGCGGATCGACCGGGAACGCGAGGAGGAGCTGATCGTGCGCTGCCACAATCCCGGCGCGGCCTGGGTGGAGGGCGTGAAGGAGGCGGCCTCCGGTCAGCGGACGGTCTGTGGCTGGCGGGAGGATGAGCTGCATCGGCTGAAGCTGTCAGAGGTTTTCTACTTCGAGGTCGTGGATGACCGGGCCTTTGTCTACACACAGGCGGATGTATTCGAGGCGAAGGAGAAGCTGTACGAGTTTGAAAGGCTGTGCACTGGCAGCGCCCTGTTTCGTTGCAGTAAGTCCATGATCCTGAACGCGGACAGGATCGACTACGTTCGCCCATCGCTATCCGGGCGGTTTGAGGCAGTGCTCTCTAACGGGGAGAAGGTCGTGGTTTCCCGCAGGTACGTGGCCGAGCTGAGACGGATGCTGGGGGTGTAAACGCTTATGAATAATATCACGCTCTGGGTGCGGCGTTATGTGACCATCTACGGCATCATCATGCTCTGCACGTTTTTCATGTGCCTGCTGTTCAACCCGACCTCGGAACTGCCGGTGGTGTCCTACTTTGGCCGCATCATGGTGTTCACGCTGCTGTCGCTGCTGTCGCACATCGTCTATTATTCCCGGGACGAGCTGACCCCGAAGGACTGGTGGCTGCGCACCGCGCTCCACGCGCTCCTGCTGGAGACGATGCTGCTGCCGCTGGCCCACCACTGGGGCTTCTGGCACAGCGGGCCGGACATTTTCATCTATGCGGCCTTCATACTGCTGGCCAAGGCGCTCTGGCACCTGGTGGATTATGGCATCAGCGCCAGGACCGCCGCGCAGATCAACGAGAGAATACGGGAAAACCGATTGGAGAAGAGAAAGGATATGATCCCATGAAGGATTTCATCATTCGATTGGAAAAGAAAGAGGACTACAGGGCGACGGAGAACCTGATCCGGGAGGCCTTCTGGAACGTCTATCGACCCGGATGCAGCGAGCATTACGTGATGCACGTGCTGCGGGACGATCCCGCCTTCATTCCGGAGCTGGACTTCGTGATGGAGCAGGACGGAAAGCTGATCGGGCAGAACATGTTCATGAAGACGGTGATCGAGGCCGACGACAGACATACTGTGCCCGTGCTGACCATGGGCCCCATCGGCATCGCGCCGGAACTGAAGCGGCAGGGCTATGGGAAAGCGCTGCTGGACTTCTGCCTGGACAAGGCGGCGGCCATGGGCTTCGGCGCGGTGCTGTTCGAGGGGAATATCCAATTCTACAGCCACTGCGGCTTTGACTATGCCCGGAAGTTCGGCATCCGCTACCACGACATGCCGGAAGGCGCGGATGACTCCTTCTTCCTGTGCCGGGAGTTGATTCCGGGCTACCTGGACGGCGTCACCGGTGTGTACCAGACGCCCAAGGGCTACTATGTGGACGACGCGGATGTGGAAGCCTTCGACGCGGCCTTCCCGCCGAAGGAGAAGCTGAAGCTGCCGGGACAGCTGTTTGACTGAAATACGGAGAAAAAAATGAATCATAGAAAGCAAAAAGGGTTTCTGCCGGGTGGGGCGTTGGTCCTGGCTTTTATACTGTGGACGATTCTCATACAGACGGTGGATGTTCGGCCGGTCGGCGTGAATGGAACGAACATCGGCTTCGCCGCCGTCAACACCTGGTTCCACCGCTTGACGGGCGTGCATATGGGCCTTTACACCGTCACGGACTGGCTGGGCCTGGTGCCCATCGCGGTCTGCGTCGGTTTCGGACTGCTGGGTCTTAGCCAGTGGATCCGAAGGAGAAGCATCGCCAGGGTGGACAGGGATATCCTGCTCTTGGGCGTCTATTACATACTGGTCATCCTGGGCTACTTGATCTTTGAGATGATTCCCATCAATTACCGCCCCATACTGATCGATGGAGCAGTGGAGGCCTCCTACCCTTCCTCCACGACGCTGCTGGTGCTCAGCGTCATGCCGACGCTGCTGTTCCAGATCAACAGGAGAGCAAAGAGCCAAACGGTCAGACGAATGACGGCGGCGTTTGTCATCCTGTTTTCCGCGTTCATGGTGATCGGCAGGCTGGTGGCCGGGGTGCATTGGCTCACGGATATCGTCGGTTCTGTGCTGCTGAGCGCGGGGCTGTATTCTTGGTATCGTGCGGCGGTGCTTGCGATGGCTGTATGACGCGAAGAGGATTCGGTACGAAATCCCAGCAAGCGCTCCAGCTGCAACGGGAGGAAATGAAGACGGAACATCGACAGATCAGCCGGGAGCAGAGGGAAGCGGAAGCGCAGCGCCGTTTTGAAATGAAGCAGCTGAAGAAGAAGGAAAAGAGGCGTGGGCATTGATGCATAGAAACACAGCGCGGCAATCCAAACGGAAAGCAGCGGCAGGTATCTGTATGCTGGCCGCAATGCTTTTCCTGCTGACCGGATGCGGTACAGAAAGCCTTCTTGACGGCTCCAGGGTATCCGATGCGTCCGGGTTCCGGATGGAATACAGCATTCTGAATCGTGAGGAATCGGCAGATCTGAACTTGACGGAGGGCGATCGTCTGAAGGTTTCCCTGTCGCACACCGCAGGATATGTGGATGTGACTGTGGGCATGGAGGGAAAAGGGCCGATATACCGGGGCAACAGACAGCAGAACGCCGATTTTGTTCTGGAAATCGCTGAAACAGGGAATTATCATATTTCCGTTTCGGGACATCAGGCAAAAGGAGATTTTTCCTTCGCCAGGATTCCTGGAGGGCAGGAATGAAACGGGAGAAAATCGTGGATGAACAGTGGATTGTCTGTGGAAAAACCTATCGAATCCTCAGGCTGCTTGGCCACGGCAAGGGCGGGTATTCCTATCTTGCGGATAGCGACGGGCAGCGGGTGGTGGTGAAGCAGATCCACCGCGAGCCCTGCGATTACTACACCTTCGGCAACAAGATCGAGGCAGAGCGGCGGGACTATGAACGCTTGAAGGAAGCCGGCATCCGCATCCCGCAAATGCTGGCCATCGACATGGACGCCGAGCGCATCGTAAAGACGTACATCGAGGGCCCAACCATCTTTGAACTGGTGCGGGACGGCACATCCGTCGCGCCATACCTGCCGCAGGTGCGCGACATGGCCGCAAAGGCGAAGGCCGCTGGGCTGAACATCGACTGGTTTCCCACCAATTTCGTGGTGCGGGACGGGCTGATCTGGTATGTGGATTACGAATGCAACGAATATATGGAAGAGTGGAGCCTTGAAAATTGGGGCGTTCGGTACTGGAGCCGGACCCCGGAGTTTGAGGCGTATCTGAAAGACCACAAACCCACAGTTACGATCCGGGAAGAGCGGCTCACAGCGGAGGAATACATCGACTTCCTCAGGCGCACAGACCTGGGCTCCCAGTACCCCAGGGAGCGGTTTGAGGAGAGGATCGCCCGCCTGGTGAATGTGGTTTCCATCAGCCTGGCGGCCCGCAATGAGCGGGGGAAGCTGGTGGGAGCGCTGTTCGGGCTGACGGATTACGCCTACTGGCTGTACATCACCGATCTGGGGGTGGACAGGAATTACACCCATCAGGGCATCGGCAGGCGTCTGATGCAAACCGCCCATCAGCTGGCCGGGGGCGAGAAGGACATCGCGGTGTATCTGATCGCCAACGA
This sequence comes from Clostridia bacterium, assembly GCA_017512905.1. Taxonomy (GTDB): domain Bacteria; phylum Bacillota; class Clostridia; order Christensenellales; family Aristaeellaceae; genus UBA2862. The sequence goes on along the minus strand of JAFWEL010000055.1, from coordinate 10,183 downwards.
AAAAGCCGTGCCTTTCTACGAAAAATGCGGCATGGAAAAGGCCGAGGACGTAATGCAGTACAATCATGTCGAATGGACAGAATTCACCGTGACATGATAATATTACATTCATAGTGTACCCTCATTGTGTGATGACCATTCAGATTGGGATCAGCACTACAGTTGTGTATTTTGCGGTATTTTCTGAGGGAGGGGATATTCATGGTTCGCGGAAGGTTTGCCCCCAGCCCAAGCGGGCGGATGCACCTGGGGAACGTGTTTTCGGCGATGCTGGCATGGCTGTCGGCGAAGTCGAAGGGCGGCAGCATCGTGCTTCGGGTGGAGGATCTTGACCCGGCCCGCAGCCGCCCGGAATATGTGGACGCCATACTGGACGACCTCAGATGGCTGGGGCTGGATTGGGACGAGCGTGCCGGGGACCAGAGCCGCCGGGGCGGGGCCTACGAGGCCGCGCTGGAGCGGCTGCGGCAAATGGATCTGCTCTATCCCTGCTACTGCTCCCGGGACCAGCTCCACGCCGCTTCAGCCCCCCACGCCTCGGACGGGCGGATCATCTACGCAGGAACCTGCCGGAGCCTCACAGCCCGGCAGCGAGCCTTGAAGCCGCCCACCCGGTGCCTGCGGGTGAAGGTTCCCGACGAGACGGTGGCTTTCACCGACGGCCTGCAGGGCCCCCAGGCGCTGAACCTGCAGGCCGAGTGGGGGGACTTCATCGTCCGCCGGGCCGATGGCGTGGCGGCGTACCAGCTGGCGGTGGTGGTGGACGACGCCGCCTGCGGCGTGACCGAGGTGGTGCGGGGGCGTGACCTGCTGTCCTCCACGCCGGTGCAGCTGTGGCTGTACCGGGCGCTGGGGCTGACGCCGCCGTCGTTTATCCATGTGCCCATGCTGCTGTCCACCGACGGGCGGCGGTTGAGCAAGCGGGACCGGGCCCTGGACCTGGGCGAGCTGCGCAAGGTGTGGCTGCCGGAGAAGGTGATCGGGCTGCTGGCGTGGCGCTGCGGCCTGATCGACCGCTGGGAGGACGTGTCGCCCCGGGAATTGGTAGCGGATTTTGACTGGGGAAGGGTTCGCCGGGAGGACATCGTGATGGAATTGCCCGATACGATGACTTTCTAAGGGTGTACTTTCCGCCAGCCGTCATTTATTGCAATTTGTACAGGCCCTTCGCTTTGTTCAGGACGACATGCCGACGCCATGCTGTCATCCTGAGCGAAGCGAAGGGCCTGTACTTTGCTTTTACAACCAGCGACATGCTTCGCCAAAGGCGGTAAGGGCCATTTCCGGTTAAGTTCATGCTGTTCATTTCTGTAATACCCCCAAAATACTTGTGATATCGCCGCTTTTCTGTTATAATACCCACAGCTGTATAGAGGAGGAATACCCTTTTTTCAAACGACCATCGAAGGAGTGACGGACTATGAAAACCCTGAACCTGTTGGGCTTTGACTTCGGCGCGTCCAGCGGACGGGCGATGCTGGGTACGCTTTCAAACGGCCAGCTGGAGATCCGCGAAATCCACCGCTTTTCCAACGATCCGGTGACGCTGTGCGGCCGCTTCGTGTGGGATGTGCCCCGCATGTTCTATGAAATGAAACAGGCGCTGCTGAAAATTTCCCATATGGACGTGAAGGTGGACGCCATCGGCATCGACACCTGGGGCGTGGACTACGGCCTGCTGGACAAAAACGGCCGGCTGCTGGGCCTGCCGGTGCATTACCGGGACGAGCGCACCGCCGGCATGCGGGAAAAGGTGCGCGAGGTCATCTCCGACGCCGAGCTGTTCGCCCGCACGGGCCTGGCCTACAACTCCTTCAACACGCTGTACCAGCTGTACGCCATGCGTCAGGAGGGCGACCCCACGCTGGATCTGGCCCATGATATGCTGTTCATGCCCGACCTGCTGGCCTGGCTGCTGACGGGGGAGAAGGGCACCGAGTATACCATCGCCTCCACCAGCCAGCTGCTCAACCCCTATACCCGGGACTGGGACCGGGAGCTGCTGGAGAAGCTGGGCATCCCCACCGCCATGCTGGGCGAGGTGAAGCTGCCCGGCGCCGTGCGGGGCCATCTGCTGCCCGACATCGCCAGGGAGTGCGGTGTGGATCAGATCCCGGTGATCGCCGTGGGCGGCCATGATACCGCCAGCGCCGTCGCTGCCGTGCCCGCGCGGGATTCCGACTTCGCCTACATCAGCTCCGGCACCTGGTCGCTGCTGGGCGTGGAGATCCCCAGCCCCAAGTGCGAGGAGGGCGTGATGAACGCCAACTACACCAACGAGGGCGGCGTGGACGGCTCCATCCGCCTGCTGAAGAACATCATGGGCCTGTGGATCATCCAGGAGTGCAAGCGGGAATGGGACCGCCGCAGCGACGCGGTGGACTTCGCCGGCCTGGTGGAGCTGGCCGTGAAGGCTCCCGCCTTCAAGGCGATCATCGACGTGGACGACCAGTGCTTCATGGCCCCCGGCGACATGCCCGCCCGCATCCAGGAGTATTGCCGCAGGACTGGCCAGGATGTGCCTCAGGGCCGGGGCGAGATCTCCCGTGTGGTGTATGAGAGCCTGGCGCTGAAGTACCGCTGGGCCATCGAGCGGCTGGAGCAGGACATCCTGAAAAAGCCGGTCAAGACCCTGAACATCGTGGGCGGCGGCAGCAAGAACGTGCTGCTGAACAGGTTCACCGCCGAGGCCATCAAGCGTCCCGTGATTACCGGTCCCAGCGAGGGCACCGTGATCGGCAACCTGCTGATGCAGGCCATTGCCCTGGGCGAAATTGAAGATATATGGGCTCTGCGCAGGGTGGTGGAGGCCTCCTTCCCGACGGAGACCTACCTGCCCGAGACCGACGGCGCGGCCTGGGACGAGGCCTATGCCCGCTATCTGAAACTGTTTGGCTGATATGATATTCAACTTTGAGCACAACGCCCTTCCCGGCTCGCTGGAGCTGGCCTACCTGGGGGATTCGCTGTACGACCTGTACGTGCGGGAGCACCTGATCGCCAAGGGCGGCCGGGTGCGGGCCATGCACCGCCAGGCCATCTCGCTGGTGTGCGCCCACGCCCAGGCCGAGGCCCTGTCCCGCGTCGCCGACGCGCTGACCGACGCCGAAAAGGACGTGGTGCGTCGCGCCCGCAACGCCCACCAGAGCCCGCCCAAGAACGCCGACCCCGGCGATTACCACCACGCCACCGCCCTGGAGGCGCTGATCGGCTGGCTATACGTCACCGGCCAGCGGGACAGGATGAACGAGATACTGAAGATGGCGCTGCCGGAGGACAACTTCTGATTTGTCGCGGGCTGACGCCCGTTTGAAGGGGGACAGGTCCCCCTTCAATACATCCTCCTCAGATCTGCCTGAAATCGTCCTAAAGGACTAGCTTCGCGTCGCAAGCGATTTCCGGGCGGCAAATCTGCAAGGAAGCTTTTTTCACTCTGGTCGACAGGCTCCCTGCCGCAAAAAAAGCCCCGCCCGCGGCGTACACGCCGCCGCGTACGATTAAAGATCGGGGCGCTCCGCCCCCGATACCCCCGGTAAGTTAGTCAATAGCCTCCCCTGCGACGCGAAGCTAGTGGGGAGGTGGCCCCGCCAAAGGCGGGGTCGGAGGGGTTCCGTGTGATCAGCATCAGCTCGACAAATCAGCATTTATCCACACAACACAAGGAGATATCAACCCTATGAGCACCAAAGACGACAATCGCCGCAGGCCATATACCGGCAACCGCGCCCGGGGGCCGGGGCGGCGGACCTACCCGGAAGCCGCAAACGGGCCCCGGGTGGGCCGCATCGCGCAGAATGTACCCCGCGCCCAGCGGGTGGACGGGCCTGAGGCAGATTATGCGCCGGAGGCCCGCGCAGATATCCGTCCCGCCAGGGGCGGCGACTTCCACCGCGGCGCCGCCTATCGCGCCCCGACCGGTCCGCGCCAGTACAAGCGGGACATGGATGGCGCGACCCCGGAGCTGCCCGAGGACGACCATATACTGGCCGGGCGCAATCCCATCCGGGAGGCGCTCAGGGCCGGCAGGCCAGTGGAAAAGCTGCTGGTGGCCACCGGCGATTTGTCCGGCGGGGCCCAGGAGATCGTGCGCCTGGCCCGGGAGGCCGGCGCGGTCGTTCAGCGGGTGGACCGCGCCCGGCTGGATCAGATCTACCCCGCCCACCAGGGCATGCTGGCCTATGTGGCGGCGGTGGCCTATGTGGAACTGGAGGACATCCTCGCCGCGGCGGCGGAGAAGGAGGAGGACCCCTTCATCATCCTGCTGGACGGCATCACCGACCCCCACAACCTGGGGGCCATCGTCCGCTCGGCGGAGTGCGCCGGGGCCCACGGCGTGGTGATCCCGGAGCGCCGGGCCGCGGGGCTGACCCCGGCGGCGGCCAAGGCGGCGGCGGGGGCGCTGAACTACGTGCCCATCGCCCGGGTGAAGAACCTGAACCGGGCCATCGAGACCCTCCAGGAGCACAACATCTGGGTCATCGGCACGGCCATGGACGGCGAAAACGCCTTCACCGCCGATTTCAGCGGCCCTGTGGCGCTGGTGATCGGCTCGGAGGGGGAGGGCATCGCCCGGCTGACGCTGGAAAAGTGCGACCGAACGGTGGCGCTGCCCATGAAGGGGCGCATCGAATCGCTGAACGCCTCGGTGGCGGCGGGCATACTGATGTATGAAATTGCCCGCGCCAGGGCAAGGTGAGCGTCAAGCGGGCGGGCAAGGCCCCGCAGCGGCTGCTGATCGTGGATGGCTACAACATCATCAACGCCCGGCGCAGCGGCGGCATGGACAGCTATTCCCTGGCGGACGCCCGGGAAAAGCTGCTGAGCGACCTGATGGACTACGCCGGCTATTCCGCCCAGCAGGTGGTGCTGGTGTTCGACGCCTGGATGTCCGATCGCACCACGCGCTCCGAGGAGCGCCACGGCGCGGTCACCGTGGTCTACACCCAGAAGGGGGAGATCGCGGACCGCTACATCGAGCGCCTGTGCGACGACCTGGCGGGGGACATCGAGCTGCACCGCCTGGAGGTGCGTGTGGCGTCCTCTGACGCGCTGGAGCAGACCATCATACTGGGCCGGGGAGCCACCCGGATGTCCGCCCGGGAGCTGATGATCGAGATGGAGCAGCTGCGCACGGCGGGCATTCGCCAGGTGATCGAAAAGCCCGTCTCCCGGCGCAATCCCATCGGGGAACGCCTGTCCCCCGAGGTCCGGGAGCGCCTGGAGCAGATGCGGAAAGGATACAACAACAGGGGATAACGCATGGTTACGACACGCGATTTTGAAAGCATGACGGACGAGCAGGTCGTCGTACTGGCCCAGGAGACCGACGGGCCGGCGCTGGAATACCTGCTGAACAAATACAAGAACTTCGTGCGCACGAAGGCGCGCAGCTACTTCCTGATCGGCGCGGATCACGAGGACATCGTCCAGGAGGGCATGATCGGCCTGTACAAGGCGATCCGCGACTACAAGGCGGAGCGGCTGTCGTCCTTCCGGGCCTTTGCGGAGCTGTGCGTCACCCGGCAGATCATCACCGCCATCAAGACGGCCACCCGCCAGAAGCACATCCCCCTGAACAGCTACATCTCGCTGAACAAACCCATCTATGAGGAGGATTCCGACCGGACGCTGCTGGACGTGATCACCGAGGAGGGCATGTCCAACCCGGAGGAGATGATCATCGACCGGGAGGACCTGTCCGTCATCGAGGGCAAGATCGGCCAGATGCTCTCCGACCTGGAAAAGGAAGTGCTGGTGCGCTACATGGAGGGCAAGAGCTACGTGGAGATCGCCGACGAGATGCACCGCCACGTCAAGAGCATCGACAACGCTCTTCAGCGCATCAAGCGCAAGCTGCTGAAATACCTGGAGGAGAAATGAGTTACGGGGACAGGTTCCCTGACTCATCCCGCCATGAATGAGTCGGGGAACCTGTCCCCGTGACTCATTCCCATACTCAACCAACCAAAGGAGGCAACCACCATGCAAAACCAAGGCCTGGGCACCACCTGCGTCCAGGGAGGCTATACCCCCGGCAACGGCGAGCCCCGTCAGATTCCGATCATACAGTCCACCACCTTCAAGTACGATACCAGCGAGGACATGGGCAAGCTGTTCGACCTGGAGGCCAGCGGCTATTTCTATACCCGCCTGCAGAATCCCACCAACGACATGGTGGCGGCCAAGATCTGTGCGCTGGAGGGCGGCACCGCCGCGATGCTGACCTCCTCGGGCCAGGCGGCCAATTTCTTCGCGTTGTTCAACATTGCGTCCTGCGGCGACCACATCGTTTCATCCTCCACCATCTACGGCGGCACCTTCAACCTGATCTCCGTCACGATGAAGAAGATGGGCGTGGACGTGACCTTCGTCTCGCCCCTGTGCAGCGACGAGGAGCTGGAGGCCGCCTTCAGGCCCAACACCAAGGCCGTGTTCGGCGAGACCATCGCCAACCCGGCGCTGACGGTGCTGGACATCGAGCAGTTCGCCCGGGCGGCCCATAAGCACGGCGTGCCGCTGATCATCGACAACACCTTCGCCACGCCGGTGAACTGCCGGCCCTTCGAGTGGGGCGCGGACATCGTCACCCACTCCACCACCAAGTACATGGACGGCCACGGTGTGCACGTGGGCGGCGCGATTGTGGACAGCGGAAACTTCGACTGGATGGCCCACGCCGAAAAGTTCCCCGGGCTGTGCACCCCGGACGAGAGCTATCACGGCATCACCTACGCCGAGAAGTTCGGCAACGGCGGCGCGTTCATCACCAAGTGCACCTCCCAGCTGATGCGTGACTTCGGCTCCATCCAGTCCCCCCAGCACGCCTTCTACCTGAACATGGGCCTGGAGAGCCTGCACGTGCGCATGCAGCGGCACTGTGAAAACGGCCTGGCCGTGGCGAAGTTCCTCCACGATCATGAGAAGGTGACCGCCGTCAACTACTGCGGCTTGCCGGACAGCCCCTACCACGCCCGGGCCATGAAGTACCTGCCGAACGGCTCCTGCGGCGTGGTCAGCTTCGAACTGAAGGGCGGGCGCGAGGCGGCCAGCCGGTTCATGAAGGCCCTGCGCCTGGCGGCCATCGAGACCCACGTGGCCGACGCCCGCACCTGCTGCCTGAACCCCGCCAGCAGCACCCATCGCCAGATGAACGACGAACAGCTGAAGGCCGCCGGCGTGCCCGCCGGCATGATCCGCATCAGCTGCGGCCTGGAGGATTCCGCCGACCTGATCGCGGATATCAAACAGGCGCTGGAGCAGGCGTAGGCTCTGAACGCGAAGTATAAGTATTGACACAAGCGGGTTGTTGCATCGACGATATTGAATATGAATGGAGGTGTATGCAATGGCTACGACGAATTTGAATATCAGGATGGATAAGGACGTCAAGGACCAGGCGGAAGAAATCTTTAATGAGTTGGGCTTGAGCATGACGACCGCCATTAATCTGTTTTTGAGGACGACGATCCGTGAACAGGGCATTCCCTTTATGTTGAAGCTGGATGTGCCAAACGAAGTGACTGCTGCCGCGATCGAAGAAGGCAGGCAAATTGCTTTTGACAACAGCGTCAAGGGCTATTCCAGCATGGAAGATCTCAGGGCGGCATTGGAAGTATGAAGTATACAATCAAGTTTACCAGTCAGTTTAAAAGGGATATGCGACTGGCAAAGAAACAGAACAAGGCTTTGGACAAGCTGTTCGAGATTGTGAATACGCTTGCGGAAGGGCAGGCACTGGAAGCCAAATACCGTGACCACGAGCTTTCCGGGAGCTACAAAGGGGTGCGGGAATGTCACGTTGAGCCTGATTGGCTGTTGGTTTATGAAATCCGAAACGATGTGCTTGTCCTCATGCTGTATCGCCTGGGTTCTCATGCGGAGCTGTTCAGGAAATAGCACTGAGAAGAAGGACTCGTTGAAATTCCCGGGAGCATAACATGCACAATTTATACGAATCCCAGCCCCGCCTCCGCCCGATTCCCCGGCAGCGGGTGATCGAGAAGCTGGACTGGTACATGGGTCGGCGGGATTATGCCGGGGCGGAGCGGCACCTGCTGTACTGGCTGGAGGAGGCCCGCCTGGGCGGAGACCTTCGGGGCGCTTTGATGCTGCGAAACGAGTTGGTGGGCTACTATCGCAAGACGGGCCAGCGGGACAGGGCGCTGGAGAACGGCGAGGCCGCGCTGACCCTGCTGGAGCAGTTGGATTTCGGTGACACGATCTCGGCGGCCACCACCTGCGTCAATTTCGCCACGGCGCTGAACGCCTTCGAGGAGAACGAGCGCGCTCTTACCCTGTTCGAGCGCGCCCGGCCCATCTATGAATCCAGCGCCGCCACCCGTCCGGATTTGCTGGGCGGCCTGTACAACAACATGGCGCTGACCTGCGTGGCGCTGGGCCGCTTCGACGAGGCTGAGGCATTGTACGACAAGGCCATGGCCACGATGGCGAAGGCCCCCCACGGCGCGCTGGAACAGGCCATCACCTGTCTGAATATGGCCGACCTGGTGGCGGCCCGGGACGGCATGGAGGCGGGGGAGGGCGCGATCTACGCCCTGGCGGACCGCGCCGTGGCGCTGCTGGACGCCCCGTCGCTGGCCCACGACGGTTACTACGCCTTCGTGTGTGAAAAGTGCGCCCCGACGCTGGAATACTACGGCTACTTCGACGACGCCCGGCGGCTGAAGGAGGAGGCGGAGCGCATCTATGCGGGGGCTTGAGCTGGCACGGGCCTACTATGAGCAGTTTGGCAGGCCGATGCTGGAGGATCAGTTTCCACAGCTGCTGCCCCACATCGCCGTGGGCCTGTTCGGCAGCGGCTCGGAGTGCTTCGGCTACGACGACGACGTTTCCCGGGACCACGACTTTGAGCCCGGGTTCATGCTGCTGCTGCCTGGGGAGGACGTGGTCAGCCGACGGGACGCCTTCCTGCTGGAGCGGGCCTATGCCAAATTGCCCCGGGAATTCATGGGGCTGCGGCGGAGCCTGATGCAGCCGGTGGGTGGCCCGCGGCACGGGGTCATGCGCACGGCGGATTTTTTCAGGGAGAAGGTCGGCGTCCCGGACGGTGTGCTGACCGTAGGGGAGTGGCTGGATACGCCCGAATACGCGCTGGCCGAGGCCGTCAACGGCGCGGTTTTCTTCGATGGCCCGGGCGAGGTGACGGCCATACGGCGGTACCTGTCGGCCTGGCCCGAGGACATCCGCAAAAAGAAGCTGGCCGGGCGCCTGCTGCTGATGGCCCAGTCGGGCCAGTACAACTATCCCCGGTGCCTCGCCCACGGGGAGAAGGGCGCAGCCCAGCTGGCCGCCGTCGAATTTGCCCGGAATTGCATGTCCGCGGTGTTCCTGCTGAACGGCGTCTACCAGCCCTATTATAAATGGGCCTTCCGGGCCATGCGGGAATTGCCGAGGCTTTCGCTGCTGGCGGAATTGATGGAATACCTGCTGACCACCGACAACGATGGGGACATGGCCGCCGAAAAGACAAGGGTGATCGAGGGCGTGGCCGCCGACGTGATCGCCGAGCTGCAAAGGCAGGGCCTCACGCAGGCCGACTCCGGCGACCTGGAGAAGCATGCCTACTCCGTCAACGATTCGATTGCCGACGGCGACATCCGCAACCTGCACATTCTTGAGGCGGTGTAAAATTTAGACACAACATATAGAACATATAGCGCACTTTCAGTTAATATGCCACAACATATTGACAATTATCCCCTTTTATGGTATCGTGGTATGCGTTGCGGCTCCCAGGCCGCCATGTCAGACTATCACATCCACCAAGGGGGATTTATTCATGTATGAGGTCGTCAAGCGGGACGGCAAGCAAGTCGATTTCGCGATATCGAAGATCACCGGGGCGATCACGAAGGCGTTTGACGCGACAGGGCGGCAGTACCATCCCAGCGTGATCGAGCTGCTGGCGCTGCATGTGACGTCGGATTTTGAGGACAAGATCCACGACGGGCAGATCACGGTGGAGGACATCCAGGACAGCGTGGAGAAGGTGCTGTCGGAGTCCGGCTACGCGGACGTGGCCAAGGCGTACATACTGTACCGCAAGCAGCGGGAGAAGGTGCGCAACATCAACTCGGCGCTGCTGAACTACAAGGACCTGGTGGACAACTATCTGCAGATCAACTCCTGGCGGGTGAAGGAGAACGCCACGGTGAGCTATTCC
>JAFWEL010000200.1 GCA_017512905.1 Clostridia bacterium | reverse complement strand
TTGCCGCGACACGAAGTTAGTCCTTTAGGGCGACACGAAGTTAGTCCTTTAGGGCGACACGAAGTTAGTCCTTTAGGGCCGCTACAACTCGTACGTTATCGATATGTTCGCGGCAGCCGCCATTCCTGTTCCCTGTTCCCTCGTCTCCCCGACAAATCAGAATTTGCATACGCCTGAACAGTGACCGGATTCCTTGATAAGGGATCGGGAATCGTTAAAACCCAAAACCAACAATGGAGAATCAATCATGAGTATCAAGGACATGTGGAAATCCAACGCGATCACGCTGATCCTGCTGATCGTGCTGAACCTGGCGCTGTTCAGCCTGGGCAACACGCCCTGGCTGGTGCTGGGACTGATCTGCCTGGCGGCGGGCATGTTCCTGTCGTACCGGCAGGGCATGGGCGGCGGCCACGAGGCCTGCGGCATCCTGCAGATGGTGGAGAAGGCCCGGGACCCTGAAAGTCCCTCCTACGGACAGGTGGACGAAAAGGTGGAAAAGCGTGCCTGGAGCGCCTCCAACGGCGTCAAGGGGGTGCTGGCCTCGGCGCTGATCCCCTATGTGGTGGGCTGCGCCTATATCGTGCTGTCGCTGCTGAAGGTCTCCCCGGCGGACGCGGTGATGCGGCTGGTGGCCTGGGTGCTGGCGCTGCCCTTCTGGCCGGCGATGCTGCCCTTCAGCCAGACCTTCGACCGGCTGACGGGTCCGGTGGCCGCGGTGCTGATGATCTCCCCCTTCGTGCTGCCACTGTGCACCTATGCCGGTTACATGCAGGGGCCGAAGCTGTGGGCGAAGTCGGAAAAGGCCATGGCCGAGGGCCGGCGCAGGGCCAAGGCAAAGTCCCGCGTGGCGCGCAAAAAGTCCACGCCCCGGTCCCAGCGGCCTGAAATTTGATATTTTTTCGAAAAACCGATTGCAATTATTGCGCAATTATGATATAATTTAGGCAATATCATAGGTGAAGCTATGCGTATCATTTCCGGAGAGGCCAAGGGCAGGCCGTTGTTCGCGCCCTCGGGGTCACAGACCCGGCCTACCTCTGACAAGATCAGGGGCGCGCTGTTCAACATCATCGGCTCCCGCGTGTTGGATTCACGGGTGCTGGATTTATTCGGCGGCAGCGGCGCGCTGGCGCTTGAGGCGTTGAGCCGCGGGGCCGAAAGCGCCGTCATTGCGGACAATTCCCGCCAGGCCTGGCAGGCCATCGACCGGAACGCGCACAATGTTCTGAAGGATGACTTTGAATACCGGGTGCGCATCCTCAACCAGGATTACCGCAGCGCCATCGCCGCGGTGGAGGGGCAGATATTCGACCTCGTGTTCCTGGACCCGCCCTATCGCATGGCGGAGGCCTACGGCGACGCGCTGGAGCGCCTGCTGAAGGCGCAGATGTTGGCCCCGGGATGCCTGATCGTCATGGAACGCCACAAGGACGCCCGGGTGCCGCTGCCCGGGACCGTGGCCGTGTTCGATACCCGGCAATACGGCGATACGGCGGTGGATTTCGCCGAGGTGCGCTCCGACGGAGATGACGGCTGACACGCAAGCGCATAAATGAGGATTAAACCGGTGAACCCGGGCAGACTAAGCTGCATCAGGCGGCGGCCGGGTGCGGAAAGGAAGGCTGAACGATGGATCAGGATAAGTTCTACGAGGAAGAGGCGCAGGATACCCGCGAAAAGCCCCAGGCGCGTCAAATGGATGAAGTCAATGACATGCGCTATTTCCTCGAGCTTCTCAAGCATATTCGCGCGGCGATCAACGCAGGCACCAGTGTGCCGCTGACCAATAAAAAGATCATCGACGCGGAAAAATGCCTGATGATTATCGATGATATGGAAAAGAACCTGCCCGATGCCGTGCAGTATGGCCTCCAGATGTATTCCGAGCAGGAGCGCATCATGAATGAGGCCGAGACCAAGGCCATGAACCGCATCAGCTCCGCCGAGATGCGGGTCAACGCCGCCCTGGAAAGGGCCAGGGAGGACGCCGAGCAGCGGGTGCTGGACGCCGAAAACGAGGCCCGCGCCATTTTGGAGGACGCCCAGGAGCGGGCTGACCACATGATCGACGAGAGCGAGATCCTGCGCCAGGCCCGCGAGGAGGCCCGGATCATCAAGAACGACGCCCGCGTGGAGGCCAGCGAGGTCCGCCTCAAGGCCCAGCACGACGCCTACCAGCTGCTCTCCTCGGTGGAGGACGAGCTGACGGAGGCCTGCAAGAACATCCGCCGCCGCCGCGCCGAGCTGGGCGACGAAAACGAATAAACCGCCCATCGAAAGAATACGGAAGACCCCGAAAGGGGCCTTCCGTATTATTTTTGGCTAATTGGCCCATACTTTTGAGGTGTATTGTGGGTGTTTTGGTAAATTCTGATTTGTCGCGGGCTTGCGCCCGTTTGAAGGGGGACAGGTCCCCCTTCAATACATCCTCCTCAGATTTGCCTGAAATCGCAGGCGATTTCCGGGCGGCAAATCTGCAAGGAAGCCTTTTTTGCTCTGGTC
>JAFWEL010000054.1 GCA_017512905.1 Clostridia bacterium | reverse complement strand
CGCCCGCTTGGCGGGGGAACTGCTTCCCCCGCCAATACCACCCCTTTGACAGATTTGCCTGAAATCGCAAGCGATTTCCGGGCGGCAAATCTGCAAGGAAGCCTTTTTTGCTCTGGTCGACAGGCTCCCTGCCACAAAAAAGGCCCCGCCCGCGGCGTACATGCCGCCGCGTACGATTGAAGATCGGGGCGCTGCCGCCCCCGATACCCCCGGTAAGTTAGCCAAAAGCCTCCCCTGCGACGCGAAGCTAGTGGGGAGGTGGCGCGTAGCGCCGGAGGGGTCCGTCTCCCCGACAAATCAGAATTTATCTGAATAGATACTTATCCTTTGTATGTTTATGTTTTTTGAGACGGCCCCTTTCATCATGCCGCTGAATTGTCCACATTTTTTTCGTTGACACCCACGCCTGTTTGGGATAAAATGAGATATCATAGGATAATTGTAGACTGCCACCCACTACCGGCAGTCTTTCCCATCCGAAAACCCAACACGAAACCGAGGCGATCCCATGGCAATTCCGGCAACCAACACCGATAAAAAGCCGAAAAAGGGCGGCTACCTCCGCCTGGGCGACCTGCTGATCTCAGCGGGCCTGATTACCGAGGAACAGCTCCAGGAGGGCCTGCGGCTGCAAAAGGGCACGGGCAAGCGCCTGGGCACCGTATTGCAGGAAAACGGCTTCATCACCGAAAGCGAGCTGATCGAGGCCCTGCAGATGCAGCTGGGCATCGAATTCATCGACCTGAGCAAGGTCAACATCCCCACCGAGCTTGTGCAGATGGTGCCCAAGAACATCGCCAAGCAGTACCAGGTGGTGCCCGTGCGCCTGAACCGCGACGAGCTGTACATCGCCATGAGCGACCCGCTGAACTTCTACGCCATCGAGGAGGTCCGCAAGGCCGCCCGCCGCAAGGTGGTGCCCATGGTGGCCATGTCCTCGGCGGTGGAGCGGGCCATACAGGTGCTCTACGGCAACGAGGGCGCGGCCAAGGCCATCGAGGAGATGAAGCGCGAGGCCGCCATCAGCGGCGAATCCACCGCCACGGTGGACACCGCCTTCTCCGGCAATTCCGTCAGCGAGGATTCCGTCAGCCAGGCCCCGGCCATCCGCCTGGTGAACGCCATCATCGAGCGCGCCATCACCGAGCGCGCCAGCGACATCCACATGGAGCCCCGGGAAGGGGAATTCTCGGTGCGCATGCGCATCGACGGCCTGCTGCGCGACATACTGACCGTCCCCCGCGAGCTGCAGGCCGCCGTCATCAGCCGCGTGAAGGTCATGAGCGGCCTGGACATCACCGAGCGCCGCGTGCCCCAGGACGGCCGCTTCAACGTGAAGATGCGGGACAAGGACATCGACCTGCGTATCTCCACGCTGCCCACGGTGTACGGTGAAAAGATCGTGGCCCGCCTGCTGGACAAGTCCGGCATGCGCCTCAGCCGCGACAGCATCGGCCTGGTGGGCGACGACATGGAAAAATACAAGCGGCTCATCCGCATCAAGAACGGCGTGATCCTGATCGTCGGCCCCACCGGCAGCGGCAAATCCACCACGATGTACACGATGATCGGCGATTTGAACCAGCGGGACGTGAACCTGGTCACCCTGGAGGACCCCGTGGAATACAACATCGACGGCGTCAACCAGGTGCAGATCAACGAAAAGGTGGGCATGACCTTCGCCAGCGGCCTGCGCTCCATACTGCGCCAGGACCCGGACATCATCGCCATCGGCGAGATCCGCGACGGCGAGACGGCGGACATCGCCATGCGCTCGGCCATCACCGGCCACGTGGTGCTGTCCACCCTGCATACCAGCGACGCCCTGGGCACGGTGGAGCGCCTGATCGACATGGGCGTGGAGCCCTACCTGGTGGCCAGCGCGCTCAAGGGCGTGTTCAGCCAGCGCCTGGTGCGCCGCATCTGTCCCAACTGCTCCCAGCCCTACAACCCCTCCGAGGAGGAGCAGAGCGAGCTGGGCCTGCCCTACGACCCCAATCGCGTGTTCTACCGCGGCAAGGGCTGCCCCGAGTGCTTCGACACCGGCTACCGCGGCCGAACCGCCGTGTTTGAAATCTTTCCCCTCTCCATACAGGTGCGCCGCCTGATCGCCAAGGGCGCGGGCCGCGAATCGCTGGAGACCCTGCTCAAGGACCCCGCCATCGGCTTCGTCTCCCTGCGGGAAAACGCCCTGCGCCTCGTTGAGGAGGGCAAGACCACCGGCGACGAGGTGCTGCGCGTGATCTACGAGGACATCTGATAATCAGGAGGAATACAACCATGCCTATGACCATCGAACAGCTCGTGACCAAGTGCCGGCAGGACGGCGCGTCGGACATTCACCTGATCCTGGGGCTGCCGCCCAAGTACCGCAAGGACGGCCAGCTGGAGAACATGGACGACACCCCGCTGACCCTGTCCGACTGCGTGGCCTATGCCCGGGAGCTGGCGGGAACGCCGGAGGCCTATGACGAATACCTGCACACCGGCGAGCTGGACGCCGCCAACACCTACAACGGCAACCGCCTGCGCATCCACATCTTCCGTCAGCAGGGCGCGCCCTCGGCGGCGCTGCGACTGCTGTCCGACCGCATCCCCAAGCTGGACAGCCTGGGCCTGCCCCCGGCGGCGCTGAAGCTGCCGGACCTGCACAAGGGCATCGTGCTGGTCACCGGCGAGACCGGCAGTGGCAAGTCCACCTCGCTGGCGGCGCTGCTGGATTACATCAACCACACCCGCAAGGCCCACATCGTGACCCTTGAGGACCCGGTGGAATACATCTACACCCCCGACAAGTGCGCCATCAACCAGCGCGAGGTGGGCAAGGACACCATGTCCTTCGCCGCCGGCCTGCGCGCCTCGCTGCGTGAGGACCCCAACGTCATACTGATCGGCGAGATGCGCGACCGAGAGACCATCGAGACCGCCATCACCGCCGCCGAGACCGGCCACCTGGTGTTCGGCACGCTGCACACCGGCAGCGCCTCCGACGCCGTGGACCGCATCGTCCAGGTGTTCCCCGAGGGCATGCAGACCCAGATCCGCCTGCAGCTGTCCATGTGCCTGCAGGCCGTGCTGACCCAGCAGCTGATCCCCAAGAAGGGCGGCGGACGCGCGCTGGCCGTGGAGATGATGGTGGTCAACGACGCCATCCGCAACCTGATCCGCAACGGCAACACGCCCCAGATCGCCAACACCATCGCCACCAGCGCCGCCATCGGCGGCCAGACCATGGACCAGGCCCTGGTGCGCCTGGTGCGGGGCGGCCAGATTTCCAAGGACAACGCCCTGCGCTTCGCCCACGAGACGGAGTACGTGCGCAAAAACGCATAACACGGGGTATCTATTCGGTCAGATAAATTCTGATTTGTCGCAACGCGACAAATCAGAATTTGCCTGCGCCTGAACAGTTACAACACGGGTTCGGATTTTTCGCCTCTGCTCAGAATGACCGCCCCGCCCCGCCTGCCCGGCTGGCCTTCCGGGCGGAGCGAAGAATCTGCAATTCATAAAGGAGCGCATCATGCCCACCTATAAATACACCGCCGTCTCCCGGGACGGCAAGAAGGTTTCCGGTGTCATCGAGGCCTTCAACGAGCTGGACGCCGCCGCGAAGATCAAGGAAAACTATTCCATCGTCTCCCAGCTCAGCGAGGTCAAGACCGGTGGCAAGCTTTCCCAGTTCATGAGCCTGGACATCGGCGGCAACAAGCTCAACGACAAGGCCTTCACGCTGATGTGCAGCCAGTTCTCGGTCATACTGCGCGCCGGCATCCCCATCTCCCGCACGGTGGAGCTGATCGCCGACAAGATGACCGACAAGGCGCTCAAGCGGGTGCTGGAGCAGGTGGCCAAGGACGTGGAGGGCGGCCGCTCGCTGGCCACGGCCTTCACCGAGCGGGGCCGCAAGCTGTTCCCCGTCACCTTCCTGGAGACGGTGCGCGCCGGCGAGGAATCCGGCAGCCTGGACACCGCCTTCGATTCCATCAGCAAGCACTACGCCAAGCAGAGCAAGATGAAGGGCAAGGTCCGCGGCGCGCTGATCTACCCGCTGTTCGTGCTGGTCGTGGCCATCGTGGTGGTCATCGTGCTGATGGTCAAGGTGGTGCCCACCTTCACCGCCATCTTCGCCGACCAGGGGGCCGAGCTGCCCGTGCCCACCCAGATCCTGATCGGCATGTCGGACTTCTTCCGCAACAACATCATGATCATCATCGGCGTGTTCGCCGTGATCGGCCTGGCCTACAAGCTGTACGGCAACACCGAAAGCGGCCGCATGAACCTGGCGAAGCTACAGCTGAAGCTGCCGGTGCTGGGCAACATCGGCATCCTGAACGCCGCCAGCCAGTTTGCCAACACCATGACGATGATGCTCCAGGCCGGCCTGCCCATGACCCGGTCCATTGCCATCACCTCCCGCGTGCTGGACAACTACTACATCAGCCATGAGATCGGCAAGATCTCGGCCCGGCTGGAGGAGGGCCATACTTTGGGCCACAGCCTCCGGGAGGCCGGGTGCCTGCCGGATATCCTGGTGGACATGACCGCCGTGGGCGAGGAGAGCGGCGAGCTGGCCAACACCCTGGGCATGACCGCCGAATACTACGACAACGAGCTGGAGCAGGCCACCGCCGAGGCCCTGGCCAAGCTGGAGCCCGCGATACTGGTGTTCCTGGCCGGCTTCGCCGGGTTCATCGTCATCGCCATCTACATGGCCATGTTCGGCATGTATGCCAACATGTAATCGTATCGATCCAGCCAGGTAAATTCTGATTTATCGAGCTCTGCTCGATAAATCAGAATTTACATGCGACTGAGAAGTTCATGTAACGCAAACGAGGGGCGACCTGCATGAAACTACGTTCAATCCGCGGCGGCGTCAACCGCGTGGTGGCGATCCTGCTGGTGGCCATCGCCATCATGCTGGTGATCATCCTGATTCCCGCCTGGGACGACCTGCGCCTGCTGTCGCAGCGGCTGTCCTGCGAGCAGGCCATGAAGTCCGCCAAGGACGGCCTGATCATCGAATACCTGGGCCGCTACAAGGAGGGCTCGGTACAGGACGCCATGAACACCCTGGACCAGGTGATGATCGCCCGGCCCAAAATCTGTCCCGCCGGCGGCGAGGTCTACCTGATCAAGAACAGCCAGGGCATCTACGAGCCCCTGTGCGGCCTGCACGACAGGGATATGCGCCAGCGCGTGCGGCTAAACGCCTCCCGGGCGCTGGAGCTGCTGCGCGAGGCGCGGCGCGTCGCCCTTCGGGACAGCCGGGGCGTGGAGCCCGACGAGGTGAGCATCGTGCTCAACAGCATGACGCTGCCCTGCGTCCGGGTGCAACAGGCACAAAAGCTGCGCCGGGGCACCGGCACCACCGACGGCTTCGACGGGGTGGTGGCCTTCTACGGCCTGGCCGGCGAGGGCGATTTCCCCGCCGGGGAGGACGCGAAGGTCGAGGCCGGCGACATCTTCTACTTCGTCTATGCCGACGAATACCACTGCGCCATCTGGAAGGCCAACGACGGCTGGTCCGGCGACGCCTACTGGCAGCAGTAGCATGGGTGTGTGACGGTTCATACGCAGGTAAATTCTGATTTGTCGCGGGCTTGCGCCCGTTTGAAGGGGGACAGGTCCCCCTTCAATACATCCTCCTCAGATTTGCCTGAAATCGCAGGCGATTTCCGGGCGGCAAATCTGCAAGGAAGCCTTTTTTGCTCTGGT
>JAFWEL010000053.1 GCA_017512905.1 Clostridia bacterium | reverse complement strand
TCCGTCTGCGACGGGACCACCTCCCCTTTCAGGGGAGGCTTTTGGCTAACTTACCGGGGGTATCGGGGGCGGTAGCGCCCCGATCTTTAATCGTACGCGGCGGCGTGTACGCCGCGGGCGGGGCCTTTTTTGCGGCAGGGAAGCCTGTCGACCAGAGCAAAAAAGGCTTCCTTGCAGATTTGCCGCCCGGAAATCGCCTGCGATTTCAGGCAAATCTGAGGAGGATGTATTGAAGGGGGACCTGTCCCCCTTCAAACGGGCTTCAGCCCGATAAATCAGAATTTTGCTCTCTTCTGTGACGCTTCTATGACGCCACCTCTGCTAAACTGTGCCTGTAATCAAGAAAATTACCGCAACGTACAGGCGGCGACAGACCCGTCGACTGTACAGTGACCAGGAAAGAGAGGTTTTTTTCGTTCAAAAACGGTTTGCTGTCCACAGTGTCCTGTCAACCCACTTTCCCGAACTGACTACAGTCAGGTTCTCCCGGATAGCGAACTGTCATCCCCTAACAATTTCCGGTATACACATATTCAAGCACTTCCCGCGCCACATCCGCAAGGCGATAAATCTGTCTGACTTCCGTCGCCGTACGGTCAAGCATATGAAACCGCGGAAAGAAGCGGGAGATGTGAAGCGGTATCCTCTTTCCATCCCTCAATCCCGCGACCCAACGGCTCAAAGCGCGCATTTCTTCCTCCGAATCGTTCTCGCCGGGGACAATCAGCGTGGTCAGCTCTACGTGGCACACGCGCACCGAACGCTCGATAAATGTCTTCACCATCGAAAGGCTTCCTCCCAATACGCGGGTATAGTAACCCTCGGTAAAGCCCTTGAGGTCGATGTTCATGGCATCGATATGTCGTGCGAATGAGTCCAGAACCTTGAGCTCCGCCGTTCCGTTGGTGACGAGCACATTCAAAAGCCCTGCTTCGTGAACCAGCTGTGCGGTGTCACGGACAAACTCCCAACCCACCAGCGGCTCGTTATAGGTGAACGCCAGGCCCATGTTCCCACGGGGTTTCAACCGTACCGCCGCCTCTGCCAAAGCCTCCGGTGTGAGGGTTTTCGCCTTTTGAGCATAGGCCATCGCCTCGGCAGACCAGCTGATTTCGTGGTTCTGGCAGAACGGGCAGCGCAGGTTGCAGCCGTAGCTGCCCACCGACAAAACCATGCTGCCAGGGTGAAATCGCCGCAGCGGCTTTTTCTCAATGGGGTCGAGCGCCAGCGCCGTGATCCTGCCGTAGTTTTCCGGGACCACCTCTCCGCCGATGTTGGCTCGTGCGCCACAAAAGCCCCTGCGCCCCTCAGGGATGTCGCAGTGGTGAAAACAAACGTCACATCGCGCCATGATGTCCTCCGTCAGGTATGCCTGACCACTTCAAATCGCTGTAAATCAACCTTTTCCTTCGGCCCGATGCCGGCCTTCTGTTTTGCGATCTCCACTTGCTGCCGTACCGTATCCACACCCTCCAAATCGGGCAGGAGCAGCCCACGGCGATGCCCTTTCGTAACGATCACACCGTAGTGTTTCACATCAAGTTGGCTTTCGGATTCAATATCCTCCGGCTCACCCAGCACGTCCACGTTGATTTCCAGCCAATTGAGTTCATCAAGCCTGATCGGATCAAACCTGGGATCACACGCAGCCGCGCTGATTGCATTGTGGATGATCTCCTCCGCCAGGCTGCCTTGGGTCGGGGCGATGGTGCCGATGCAACCGCGCAGCCTGCCCTGCTTGTGAATGGACACGAACGCTCCTGCCCGACACTGGGTCAGCTCGTCCGGCAGGCCATCCAAAATCGCCGGAACCTTGCGCTCCCTCACCCAGCTTTCTATGGACTGCCAGGCCAGCCGCACCCACGGGTCGCACTTTGCCCGACTTTCCACGACCCGCTTTTCCTGTTCTCTTTGCCGACTGTCCAGAAACCTCCGGCTGTCATCCTTCCCAGTGGGATGGAACATGCAGATGCCATAGCCAACGCCAGTGACATCCTCGTGGGACAGGCGCTCTGCTTGCACAGCAGTGCCATCCAGCGCCCCGGCCATGATGACGAAGGAACGGTGGCCGCACTCCGCGGCGCGCTCGCAAAACAACTCGTCGAAGTCGAACAGTTCGCCAAAGGCCGCCCTCTCACAAATGTCCATGATGCGCGCGTCATACTGCGGGCCTTCCGGCGCAAAGCCGTAGGGACCATAGCTTTGCAGCTTGTGGGAAAGGTCGCCGCTGGCAACGAACACCGTCCTGCGTCCTGTCTCCTCCACCGCCCGGCGGATGACCTGCCCAAGGCGATAATGCTCTTCCAGCGGCAGGCCGGACAAGCCTACGCGCACCAGCCGGAAGCCCGAATACACCTGCCGGATGAAATACAACGGCACCATCGTACCGTGATCCAGCCCGGGATCACGCTGTCCCCGGGTTCCCGCAGGCAAACTTCGGGCAATGGCAATGCGCTCGATGGTCTTGACCAGCTCCGCGTCGTATTCCTCCCGAAACCTCGCCTGTGGTGCGCGAAAGCGGGCGAAGCTGCCCTCGGTGCTTCTGCCGGGAGAAATGTGAAAATAATCCGCGTACATTGTGGCGTGCGGGCTGGAGAAGATGATCGTCTCAGGGGACAGCGCCGCGATGTCCTCCGCTACGCGCATATACGCTGCCCGTGTGGCTTCGATCTGCCGCTCGCTGCCTCTCCCCACTGCCGGTACGATCATAGGGGGATGAGGAACCATATAAGCCGCTATGATGGCCATGCTTAATCCTCCGTCATGTCTATTGTAATCTACACAATTCAAGCAAGTGCTGGCTTGCGAGGACATTTTTCGTCATATCCAGGCGAAGGCCCGCAGGCTTGTTGGCGACACGCATCTGGTCCTTTAGGGCGACGCAAAGCCAGTCCTTCAGGACGGCATGTCATGGGATTCCATCGCAGGTATGGCGGAAAAGACATCTCGCAATCGTGCAGGTTTATGTTGAAATGGGTGTTCACTGGCTCAGTCGGAATAATTGCAACCGGCTTTGTCCGGCCCCGTTGCGCCGGATGTATACCGCGTCCGGAATTCCATATTGATCTCCCTTAATTCCTTACGCCCATCGATATAGTCCTGGTACATCCTGAGCAGGCCCGGACTGCAACCGTCGCAGGCACCATCTATATTTCCAATGGACTGCGCGACAATCTGCTCCCTCTCCTCGCGCGTAGTGTCCACTATCTGGATGCTTTTCATGTATTTATTCCCCTTAAGTACAATTCGTTTCTCCGGATCGTATTCCTCAGGATGGCCACATCACGTCTCACATCTCCGGTCTCCAGGGAATGATTGGCACCTTCTGTCAGGTAAAGCGGAATGCCCCGCTCCCGCCACAGTTCCATAATCACGCCTGTCTCCACCCACAGCAATGTGCAGACATACACCAGGTGGAAGGCGGCAGCTTTATCCATCCTTCCGGACACCGATGAAGTCGCAGGAGATCATGGATTCATACCCTCTCCATCAGATAGGCATGGATCGCCTCAATCAGTTCCCGGCTCCAAAAGCTTCCTTCATGCGGCGCGCCGGGCACCTTGTACATCGTGGCATCAAAACCGCAATCGAGTAACCTGTGATAGAGCCGCTCACTCTGGTTGCAGTTGACGACCGTATCGCCCGTGCCATGCAGAATCAGGAGCGGCGGCAGCGCCCTTCCCCGCTCTACGTATCGCATCGGACTGATCAGCCGCATTTGCTTGCGCGCCGCTTCATTCAGCGGGAAGCCGCACAGCTTTGCGAATATGGTGGTTGGATCATCGCGAAATTCCGCATAGTCCTCATCGGCCATCGCCTCGAGGTCGGTGGGGCCAAAGCAATCGACGACGCACTTCACCGCATCGGATTCGCCGGCGTATTCCCCGGTGGAGAACCGCTCGTCGCCGGCAGTCAGCCCGACCAGCAGCGCCGTATTCCCGCCGGAGCTGGTGCCCCAAATGGCGACGCGCTCCGGATCTATGCTGTAATCCTTCGCGTGGGCCCTCAGGAAGCGAATCGCGGTCTTCACATCCACCAGAAATGCCGGGGCCTGACAGCCATCCAGGCAGGAACGATGCCCCACCGTCGCCACGACATATCCCTTCCGGGAAAGCTCGGAGAGCTGAGGGATTTGCGCGTTGCGATCAGGCGATGTCCAGGCGCTTCCCTGTACGAAGACGACGAGTGGATATTTGACCTCACCAAGGACATCCTGATGCTGGTTTGCCCACGGAAGCAGAATATCCAACGTACAGCCAGATCTGTCGGAATAGGGAATGTTCATATCCACCCGGGAAAAACCTTCCAGAGAAGGGTTCAGGGGAAGGGTTTTGATTTCAGGATAGCTCATTTCAGCGGCACCTCCTGCTGTCGTTATGGTTATGTTCTGTTCAGGAAAAATGCATAATCGGTTCTGTCAATTGCCGTCGCTGTGAAAAAGGGCATCTTCTAACATCCTTCACGGCGTACATTTGCCGGACTTCCGCCCGGGCTGTTCACCCTTGCCGCCTTCTGCCACAATCGCGCCCATCTGCGGGTATTTGCGACTATACCATCATGCGTTTTTTTCACGGCTTCTCCCTGTTTCAAGGCTGTTTTCGCTATCTGGCGAGGTTGTGATTCCGATGATTTCTATTCGCCGTGACAAGCATATCACAAAACCGCGGCTCGCGCAAGGATTATGCTTCCCTGGACCCTGCTCACCTATTTCTTTTCATGGGACGTATCTGTTCAGTCATAAATCAGAATTTGCCTACAGCTGAACAGTGACCATGCAACATAAGACCGGCCGACTTCTGCATCGGCCAGTCTCTCCCGTTCCCTGTTGATTTGCAGTTATCCGAATGGCATTGCCGCCGAAATTCTTGGCGTACCCGCCGTCTTTAAATCCTCCGCCCAACATGATATCATGAGCTGTTCCGGGTTTAGGGCGGCAGTTTCGAGCAGATATAGCTGGCGGCCTCCTCTGAAGCATTGCCCGTCTCATGCGCCTTGTAGTACTCAAGAATCTCCCGGCAGTTTTCCCGCGCCTTTTCCGGGGTCGTCTGGCGTATCAGCGTATCCAGCTCTGAAGGCGTCCTTGCGCACCAGTAGGGTGTGTCCAACGGGTTGACATAGAGCTCCCGGCTGGTCCGGGTGTATTCATCGATGTCCGCGACATAGAGCCAGATGGGCTTTCCGCGCAGCGCGAAATCCCCCGCAGTGCATGAATAGTCCGAAATCAGCGCGTCGGAAACCCGGAGCAGCTCCGCCATCTCAGGATAATCGGTCACATCCATGAGCCGCTGGGATGTGGGGACTTGATCCATGTTCAGCCCCAGGGACAGGTAATGCGCCCTGTACAGGCACACCCAGCGTGCATGTGTGGTCTGCTCCAGCACATCCAGCACATGATCGATATCCAAGGCGACGTTTTGCCGGCTGCCCTCCCTCCTGTCAGCATCCCGGAAGGTAGGCGCGAAAAGCAGAATTCGGGTGTTTGCGTCAAACCCCAGTGCCTTGCGGATATGTTCTTCATCCCATGGATTATTGCGAACAAGGAGATCGTTCCGGGGCAGTCCGACATCCAGATACGGCCCCTTGAATTGCGCAGCCATGCGCAGAAAACGCTTGTTGAAATCCGATCCAACCGTAGCCACCGAGGCATAAGCTTCCACCAATCGGTTGTACAGCCGATCCTTCTTCAAGAATCCACCGCTCTTCAGGCTGCGGTCATGGTGCGGCGAGAAGAGGTATATTTGGTTCCGCCCCAGCCGGAGCCAGTCCGGCTTCCGCCAGTTGTCTACGATGACTCTCGCGCGTCCCAGAAAGAAATTCGCCATGGGTGTCTTCCACTCCACACAGCGAACATAGCCGGGAATCGCATACTTCGCCCTGGCCGCCTCGACATCCCTGAACAGCCAGACCATGAATGTCTGGGGGCGCATCCTGTGCAGCGCTTCGCAGATGTATTTGGGGTTGTCGTTGTATGACCGCATGTTGTATGAGCTGAACACGACCAGATTATTATCTATCCCCCATAGACGCCTGTTCTCCCGCAAAGCACGGTTTGTACGGCGCTCAAACCACCGTGAGAAAATACGGTACAAATGCTTGTGCGCTTTGCAGTACGATCGGAACGCCTGCTTCTGATTGTCCAGCATCAAATTCCTCCGTTTCGCAACCTGGCCAGCGCAGAAAACGCCCGTTTGCCCAGATCCTCGACGCAGCTGGCCCATGCTTCGTAGCTTTCACGGTAAGGCTCGGCGTTTTCCAAATTGGGCTCATAGCGATGCTTTATGTGGGTCATACCGCATACCGCGTCCTTCAAGCTGGGGTATAGTCCCGCGCCACAGGCAGCGATCATGGCCGCGCCGAGGGCACTGGCCTCCTGGGAGGCGATGGTCTCCACGGGACAGCCGTACACGTCCGCCTGCATCTGGTTCCACAGCCCGGAGCGCGCTGCGCCTCCAAGCAGACGTATGGAAGCAAACTTTTGCCCGCTCTCTTCCAGAACCTGGCGCATCTCGTAGCATATGCCTTCCAACGCGGCGCGTACCAACGCCGGGCGCTTCGTGCCCAGGGATGTGCCGATCCACCCGCCACGGATCGATTCATCCGCCTTCGGATAGGCGCTGCCTGCCATCAGCGGCAGAAAGCAAACGCCGTTTGAGCCGATGGGAACACCGGCGGCTTCCATGTCCATCCGTTGGTAGATGTCATTGCGGTTCAAGTCCTCTGAGGGATACAGCATATCCCGTACCCATCTGAAGGCGGAAGCCGCGACCCGCACACCAATCTCGCTGACGTAGCCCCCGCCTGGAAAGCGTATGACAGGATAGCGGCCCAGGGGATCGAGAACCGGTACATCAGAATACGTCATGATGACGCCTGCTGTCCCCATGCACATCGTTCCTGTTTCAGAAGAGCCATAATTTCCCGCGCCGAGAACCGCGCAGCATTGATCTACCGCCCCCTGCCAGATCGGTGTACCCGCCTTCAATCCCGTCTTTTCCGCTACATCCGGCGTTACCCTGCCAATCGGTTCTCCGGGAGCGCAGAATCGCGGAAAGAAGTCGGTATTCAGGCCAAAAACCTCAACCAATTCAGGATCGAGCTCCAGCGTCGCGCCGTCATGGGAAAGCCACCAACCGCCATCCGTGGGATCGATCGTCACTTCCTCCGCGCCGAGCGCTCTCTGCAATATGGCCTGCGGGTTGACCAGCTTGTGGATTTTCCCATACAGGGCTGGTTCATGTTTCCGCAGCCACAGAAGCTTCGCGCCCGCCAACAGCGCGTTCAGCGGGCGCAGGGTGCGCCTGTAAAGCTCCTCCTCCGTCATGCCGTGCTCAGCCAGGCGCTGGCGGATCCAGGGGAACATCCCGATGCCACGCATATCCTGCCAGAGGATGATGTTCGTCAGAAAATGGCCCTGCCTGTCCACCGCCGCAAAGGTGGTCTGCGTACCGGTGATGGTTATTCCCGCAATTCGCGCCACATCGACGTTACCCTTGACAATCGCGCCGCGCACCGTGTTCAGCGCGGCTTCTACGAGCTGAACGGGGTCCTGCTCAGCGTGGCCGTCCGGCGTATACATGGTCAGCATCTCCCGGTAATCCTGGCTGACCACGTTTCCCTTCACATCGAATACGACGCAGCGCACGCCGCCTGTCCCGGCGTCAATCGCCGCGAGACAATCGTTCATGGTTGATCTCCTCTTCTCTGTCGCAACAACAGATATCCTTCGAACAAATCCCGGTCGTGGGGCGTCGTGATCTTCATTCGTCCCGCCTCAGAGCCGCGAATGTACCACGCCTTGCGTCCGTCTGCCAACCAGAGGCTGAGCGTGCTGTCGGCATCGGTAAGCACACGGCCTTCCGCAGTCAAACGCTGATACAGCTTGTAAACGTCTGCGTATCGAAACGCCCACGGCGCATTCAGTTCAATGTACTTTTCCTTCGGCGCGTCCCGGTCGGTCCAGCCATCGTTGCCGCTCTGCGCCATGCAGATGCGAATGGGATGCATGGTGAAGCAGCAGCCCTTTTCCGCGCACATCGCAATGGAGGAGGCGATGTCTTCAGGGGATACCAGGGGGCTGACACCCACATGCACAACGATGATATCGTCATCATTCAGGCTTTGTCTCAATGCAAGGACAGCGTTCCGGAAGGATTCAGAGCGCGTGCTCCCGCCCTCTGTGATCCATCGAATCTTATCGATCCTGTAGTTGCGGACAATCGCTATGATTCTATCCTTATACTCCGGCTGGCAGACGATCTGAATTGCGTCTATTTCCGGCGTTTTTTGAAATGTTTCCAAAGTATAGGCGAGTATGGGCTTTCCAAGTACCTCGACGAATTGCTTGGGCACATCCGCCCCGAATCGCTTCCCCTGCCCGGCGGCAAGTATGGTTGCAACATTCACTTTATTCTCCTCTCTTCCGGCAGGAATTTCAGAAAAAGGACGGTTCCCTTTACCTTCTTTGATGCGTTCATGAGACAATGGGAACCGCCCGTGATCATGCTATGGGGATTGCCGTTCAGTCATTGTCAGGGAAACTGAGCTCATTATTCATGATGTCCACCTTATCAGGCGCATTGGGTCCGCCGACACAGTCCGGGCAGGGCAGCTTGCCGCCCTTCACCGCGTCCTCGATGGCCCAGGGGAAGGCATTTTGCATATCGGAGCAGTCGATATCGACATGATAGTATTTGCCGCGTTCCGTAGCGTAGACAGTGACGGTGGGGTCGCCCGCCTTCCAGTTCGCGGCGGCAACCTGGCGCTCCAGCCGCGTCACGACCTCGCCGTTCATGAAGCCGTCAAAAGCAGCCTGTTCCTCCGGAGAGAGCGTCTGAATTGGCTCAGCTATGGTTTGCGCAGGTCTGAGAATGGGCGTCAGCTCGACGGCCCAGTCCTTCCGATAATCGAAGGTCTTGTTGTCGTTTTCATCGTACGCAAGGCGATAGGGCATCAGGATCACCTTTTCCAGTCCATCCAGCGGGATGATGCCGTTGATGTCATAGTTGATGCCATAGGACGCCGTGCCGTCGGGCAGGGGCTGGTAGCCTGCGCCGCCCTCCCAGCCCTGATCCAGTGCCAGTTCACTGCCGTCGGGGCGTAAGAGGCTCCAGGTATAGCCGTGTTCGTTCACTTGTCCCGGAAAGGCGACGCTGGAAGCCAGGCGCATGCCCTCCTCCTCGTTCATTCCCGCCGGGGCGGTCACGCGCAGTCGGAAGCTCGCGCCCAGGTGGGTTATGTGGAAGTCCTCGACAGTTAGCTTGCATCCATTCACCTCAAATTCCCTTTCTGCGACGCCATCGTAGACCGTCTGCGCCAACTTCGAGGCATCCACCGCCATGCGTGTCTCCCGGCGGGTGGCATACTCAATCCCTTCCACACCCGAAAGCTCCTCCGGGGTCAGGATGCCGTCCCCATCCGCGGCGTCGACGATCGAGCGAAGCGCCTCCCTCTCCCTCGCCGAAAGCTCCAGCCGCTGGGCATAGCTGTCGAAGGACTCGCCGAATCCGTCACTTTCGTCAAACGTCAGGACGACGGTCGGCACGACGCCCTTGAATTGGCTCTCAAAGCCGCTCTGATTGTTGGTAAAGTCGATGTCGGTTTTAAAGAAGTCCGCCCTCAGAAACAGCGCGTTCGAGGCCCTCTGGCGCAGTGTCGGGTTCACCTTGAAGGTGAGCAACTGCCCGCAGGTCGCGGGCTGCACCCCGCCCAGGGGGATGACCGTCTGAAACCGGTCGTCGAAGAAGGCGCTGGCCTCCCAGCCCGTGGCGTAAAACACCATCGGCTCGCCGTTCAAAAGCGGCGTGTACAGCGCCAGCAGGTAGCGATTGCCGTCCTCGGGCACGCTGGCGGTATAGGAGAAATAGAGCTGGTCGTCCTCCCAGATGATTTCGTCGATGGACAGCGCGAAGCCGCCGTCCTCGCTTTCCGCCGCGGGCACGTGCACCTCCTGCACGAGCTCCGCCACCTCGTCCGCGCCGCTGTCCGTCAGCGCCTGCTTGAACCGCGCGTTTCCGAGTACCACTGCCACGGCCACCGCAGTCGTCGCCAGAATGGCAATCAGCGCGGCAATCATAGCGATTCTCAGCTTGCGATTATTATGATGGTTCCTCATATTCTTATTCTCCAGCCCGCCGAGCGTCTGCTCTACGCGGTCATGGAATCCCTTCGGAGTCTGAGGAAACGGGTCCTTCCAGCGTTTCATATGCGGGCCTCCTCTCGCTTCAATGATTCTTTGAGCAGTTCCCGTCCCCGCTTCAGCCGCCACTTCACCGTGCCCTCCGGCAGGCGCAGGATTCGGGCGGTCTCCGCGACGCTGTAGCCCTCGATGTAATGCAGCTCCAGCGCGACGCGCTGCTTGCGCGGCAAGGCCATCAGCGCTTCCAATAGAGGCGTCTCCTCCGAAGTCACCTGGGGAATGTCCTCGGTGAGCTCAGCGGGCTCGGGCGGGCGGCGGCGATAAAAGGTCTTGCACTGGTTGATCAGTATTCGGATCAGCCATGTGTCGAAGTACGCCTCCTGACGAAGCGTTTCCCGCCTGTCCCATGCCCGGAGCAGCGCCTCCTGGACCGCGTCCTCGCAGTCGCACTCCTGGGGGAGCATCGTGCGGGCGACTCGGTAGAGCCTGCGCTCACAGGCTCGCACGCGCTGAATAAAGTCGACTTGCAGCATTGGTTCATTCCTCCATTGTACCGGTACACTTGTTAGATGCTCTGGAGGTTCGAAAGGTTGGACTGGAGAATAAAAAGATTTATATGAATTTTGTTGCTGCTTTCATATTCATAAACGCTGTCTCATTTGCATATGCGCCAATAAGACGCTATGATGGAGAGAAATCATAGCGTCGACGCAGAATTATATGTTTTGCTGTAACTGCCGAATGCTTATTTTGATTTGCCGCCTCTGCGACAAATCAGAATTTACTGAATCTGCGGCCCCATTCATTGAAAACCGGGTTTTCAATGAATGGAGCCGCAGATTTTGCCCGATTTGTCAAGCAGTTTGCTGATATTTAACAGATTTTTGGGTTACACCCCCACGTTTGGCAATCTGGGCTTTGCTCCTTGTTTGGGATATTATTTATAGCTTAATGACATTGGCGACTGAACAGTCACCTTAAAACTTCTGTCCGCTCACCAGGGGGTTCCACCTTTGCCGCCGGTAGCGCAGCGCGAAGAGTATGCAAAGCAATATGTTGTGGGCGATCATCGCGCCCCAGGCGGCAGTCAGGCCATAGCCGAAGCCCCGCACCAGTATTGCCGTGCCCAGTACGCGCACGCCCCACATGCCCACGATGTTGCAGCAGAAGGCGTACATCGTGTCCCCCACGCCCATGAAGATGCCCTCCAGCACCACGGCGATGCCGTAGAGGGGCTCGGTGACGGCCACCATGCGCAGCACCTTCGTGCCCAGGGAAATGACCTCGGCGTCGGGGGTAAACAGGGCCATCATCCTCGGGGCCAGTATGAACAGCACCGCGCCGGAGACGGCCATCAGCGTCGGCTCCAGGATCAGCAGCGTGCGGGTGATGGACTTCATGTATTCCCGGTCCTTCATGCCGCTGGCGTTGCCGGAGAGGGTGGCCGCGGCGGTCTGTATTCCGTAGGCGGGAATGTAAAACGCGGATTCCGCGGTGTTGGCGATGGCATGGGCTGCGGTGGAGATCGTGCCCAGGGAGTTGATCAGCGACGCAAAGGCCACATAGCCGAAGGACGTGCCGAAGCGCTGCAGCGCGGCGGGCAGGGCCACCTTCAGGCAGGGCTTGAGTATGGCCCAGTCGGGCTTGAGGCTCCTGCCCCTCGGGGATATGCGGGGATGTCGCCAAAGCGCCGCGGTCATGGCGATGCCGCCCACGGCAAAGCCTGCCGCGGTGCCGATGGCCGCACCGGTGACCCCCAGTCCCGCGCCCGGCACCCTCAGGGTCATGCCCAAAAAGTGAATATCCCGGCTGCCGTAGATCAGCAGGTAGTTCAACACCACGTTCACCAGGTTCACCAGCACGTTGACCTTCATCGGCGTGCGGGTGTCGCCGCTGGCCCGGAGCACCGTGCCGAAGATCACCGTGGCCGCGCGCAGCAGCATTGGCGTATAAATAATGAAGAAATATTTTGACGCGGCGGGACGGATGTCCTCGGCGGCATTCATCCAACCGGGGATGAACCGGGCCAGCGACAGCGCCGCGACGGTGAACACCAGCCCGGCCATGATTGCGGCCACCACCGACTGTGCCACGGCGCGGCCGGCGTTGTCATAGCGCTCCGCCCCGTATTCCCGGGCGATAAAGGCCAAAAAGCCGATGCCCAGCGCCGACAGGGTGCTGCCCACCATCCAGTTGATGGTGGTGGTGGCCCCCACCGCCGCCGTCGCCGCCGCGCCAAGCCTTCCCACCATGGCCGAATCCACGTACTGGGCGGCCACCTGGAGCATCTGCTCCAGCATCGTAGGCCAGGCCAGCCCCAGCACGATCCACAGCGTATTTCGCTTTTGCTTTTGTGAAATCTGCAAATGTTACACAACCTTCCGAATCGAAAACGTATTATACCACATTTGCGACCGCTACGCCATCCCGGTATTGTCAAAAAATCCTGACAGGATCGTTATTTGGCAATTGGTGGGTTAACGCCCTGGGATCTCCGCCCTTTGAGCATTTCATGCTTGACAACGCCCAGCTTTTGCCTTAATATTGGAGTAGCGGCGTTTAAGCGCCAAACCATATAATTAAAGGAGCGTGTATTCCCATGGCCAATCGTATCGTCCTGAACACCATTTCCTATCACGGCAGCGGCGCCATCGAAAACATCGTGCCCGAGCTGACGGCCCGCGGCTATAAGAAGGCCTTCGTCTGCTCCGACCCTGACCTGATCAAATTCAACGTCACCAGCAAGGTAACCAACCTGCTGGACAAGGCCGGCTTCGCCTATGAAATCTACAGCGAAATCAAGCCCAACCCCACCATTGAAAACGTACAGTGCGGCGTGGCTGCCTTCAAGAAGAGCGGCGCAGACTGCATCATCGCCATCGGCGGCGGCTCCTCCATGGACACCGCCAAGGCCATCGGCATCATCATCAACAACCCCGAATTCGAGGACGTGCGTTCGCTCGAGGGCGTGGCCCCCACCAAGAAGCACGCCGTGTTCACCATCGCCGTGCCCACCACCGCCGGCACCGCCGCGGAGGTCACCATCAACTACGTCATTACCGACGTGGAAAAGAAGCGCAAGTTCGTCTGCGTGGATACCAACGACATCCCCGAGATCGCCGTGGTTGACCCTGACATGATGAGCAGCATGCCCAAGGGCCTGACCGCCGCCACCGGCATGGACGCCCTGACCCACGCCATCGAAGGCTACATCACCAAGGGCTATTGTGCCATCAGCGACATGTTCCACCTGGAGGCCATCCGCCTGATCGCCGCCAACCTGCGCGGCGCGGTACAGAACACCCCCGAGGGCCGCGAGGGCATGGCCCTGGGCCAGTACATCGCGGGCATGGGCTTCTCCAACGTCGGTCTGGGTATCGTTCACTCCATGGCCCACGGCCTGTCCGCCCTGTATGACACCCCCCACGGCGTGGCCTGCGCCATCATCCTGCCCTTCGGCCTGGAGTACAACGCCCCTGTGGCCGGCAAGCGCTATCGCGCCATCGGCAAGGCCATGTGCGTGCCGGGCATCGACATGATGGACGATGAAGAGGCCGCGAAGGCCACCATCGCCGCCGTAAAGCAGCTTTCCAAGGACGTGGGCATCCCCGCCGACCTGAAGGGCATCCTGAAGGAGGAGGACGTGCAGTTCCTGTCCGAATCCGCCTTCGCCGACGCCTGCTGCCCCGGCAACCCCCGCGGCACCAGCGTCGAGGAGATCGCCGCGCTCTATCGCAGCATGATGTAATCGCCCCTTCCCCTCGCCCCGCGCCTTCCGGCGCGGGGGCTTTTTGTTTCGTCCCGGTTGTCAACATACCGATAAATTAAAACCTTTTCGGGAAACGGATGAGTGGAAAAATCCATGTAAACGCAATTTCTGATTACATTATCTCTTCTTCTGTTCTTTACAAACAAGTCATTTTGTGCTATAATGCAAATGATTCAGGAGATTGCCATTGATGCGCGACAGCCTTTGTGGCAAGCTGCACCAGCGGCAATGGATCGGAACATTTTAAAAGGAGGAAATCCCCATGAAGAAACTGTTGGCCATCCTGTTGACCGCCATGATGCTGCTCAGCTTCGCTTCCGCTTTTGCTGAGGAGCAGATCACCCTGCAGCTGTGGTCCATCGCCACCGAGAGCGACTCCAGCCACCAGGCCTATGTCGACGCCATCGCCGCCTTCGAGGCCGACCATCCCAACATCAAGATCGAGCACAACGCCACTGAGAACGAAGCCTACAAGACCAAGATCAAGGCCGCGATGAGCTCCGGCGAAGACCTGCCCGACCTGTTCTTCACCTGGGGCATGGGCTTCCTGGGCGAATTCGTGAACGCTGGCCGCGTGGTTTGCCTGGACGAATACTATCCTACCTACGCTGAGGAACTGCCTCAGGCCATGACCACCAACGTGACCTATGATGGCAAGATGTACGGTGTGCCCTACACCATGTCCCTGGTCACCCTGTACGCCAACATGGACATCCTGGCCGAGGTTGGCTTCGACCACATCCCCGCCACCTACGAAGAGATGATGGATTGCTGCGACAAGCTGGTCGCCGCCGGCCAGATCCCCTTCGGCGTGTCCGGCAAGGAGCTGTGGTGCCTGTCTGAGTATGTCGAGCCCCTGGTCATCAAGTCCGTGGGCGGCGAGAACCTGAAGGCCATGTACAATGGCGAGAAGTCCTGGAATGACGAGGGCGTCATCGCCGCCATCGCCGCCTTCCAGGATATGAAGGCGAAGGGCTACTTCGATCCCAGCGCCGACGCTCTGGGCAATGACGAAGTGAAGAACAACTTCATCGCCGGCAAGTATGCCTTCTATCAGAACGGCTCCTGGAACAACGCGGACATCGGCTCCAAGGCCCAGTTCGCCGTCCAGGCCGGCACCTTCCCGGTGCTGAACCCCGACGTCACCCTGTATCAGATGATCGGCGGCCCCAACAACACCCTGGCCGTGACCGAGACCTCTGAGCACAAGGCTGAGGCCATCGAGGCTGCCTACTATCTGGCCAAGTTCTTCTCCGATGCCGACTACAAGTCTGGCGCGAACCTGCCCTGCTGGGCGGCTGACCCGAACGCCGAGGTTTCCGACCTGGTGAAGTCCGCTGCCGACATGGCCGCGAAGGCTGAGAGCATGGTGCTGTTCGGCGACAACTTCCTGTCCGCTGACGCCGCCAACACCTATCTGGACTACATCGGCCTGGCCTGGGCGGGCGACATCACCCCCGAAGAGTACGCCGCCGGTCTGGACGCCGATCTGCACTGATCTCACATGGCGCAGTTCCGGATTGAGCTGATCCAGAGCTGATGGGAAGACGGCCCCTCGCGGGTATCCCCGGAGGGGCCGTCTTCCTCTTGATGTTTACAAAGAAGGAGCGCAGACCATGAGAAGACCATTTAGCTACAAGCTGAATATTTTCCTGTTTCTGTTGCCCGCGCTGATCCTGTTTATCGGGGTGCTGATCGCGCCGATCATCATGTCAGGCTACTACAGCCTGACGGAGTGGAACGGCCTGACCACCCCGCAGTTCATCGGCCTGGCCAATTACAAGGAATTGTTCACCAGCAAGTCCATCAACATCATGCGCGCCCTTAAAAACGCCATGTTGCTGGCCCTGCTGTCCACCTGCATCCAGCTGCCCTTCGCGCTGTGGCTTGCCCTGAAGCTGAGCAAGAAGCCCCGCGGCGAGCGCGTGTTCCTGTCCGTCTACTTCATGCCGGTGCTGATCTCCACGGTGGTCATCGGCCAGCTGTGGATCAAGATCTACAACCCGGACTACGGCGTGTTGAATCTGCTGCTGCGCAGCCTCGGCCTTGAAAGCTGGACCAGAGTGTGGCTGGGCGACAAGAGCACGGCGCTGTGGGCCGCCTTCGTGCCGATCCTGTGGCAGTATGTGGGCTACCACATGCTGCTGATGTATGCCGGCATCAAGGGTGTGCCGCCGGAGCTAAATGAGGCCGCCATGATCGACGGCTGCACCGAGGGACAGGTGAACTGGTACATCATCATCCCCTACATCCGGCCGATCCTGCGCGTCAGCGTGATCTTCGCGGTGACCGGCTCGCTGAAATCCTTCGACCTGATCTACGTGCTGACCAACGGCGGCCCGAACCACGCCACCGAGGTGCCCAGCACCCTGATGATCAACCTGCTGTTCCTGCGCAACCGCTACGGCATGGGCAGCACCATCGCCGTGATGCTGATCATACTGTGTTTCGTGTTCGCCATCATCATCAACGCTATTTTCAAGGAGGATAAGGGAAGATGAATACGACCATGAAATCAAACTATCCTCCTGTGAGCGACAACGGCAAGCCACGCAAAAGCATAGGCCAGATCCTGTCCTATATCGTGCTGGTGTTATGGGCCTTCATCAGCATCTTCCCGGTCTACTGGATGCTGACCTTCTCGCTGAAGACCAACGAGGAAATCTTCGGTGAAAACGTCATCGGCCTGCCCAAGTACTGGGTGTGGGAGAACTACACCCGGGCCATGAACACCGGCAACATGCCGCTGTACTTCCTGAACAGCGTCATCGTGGCGGTGTCCACCATCGTGATCACGCTGCTGGCATCGGTCATGGCCACCTACGCCATCACCCGTCTGGACTGGAAGGGCCGCAAGAGCATGAACAAGTTCTTCATGCTGGGCCTGACCATCCCGATCCACGCCTCCATCGTGCCGCTGTACACTACGCTGGCGAAGATCAAGATGCTGAACAGCTATTTCGCGCTGATCATCCCCTACTCCGCCTTCTCGCTGGCCATGGGCATACTGATCTCCATCGGCTTCATGGGGGATATCCCCTATGACCTGGATGAGGCCTGCTTCCTGGACGGCTGCGGCGTGTGGGGCACTTTTGTCCGCGTGATCGCGCCGCTGATGATGCCGGCCGTGGCGACGGTGGGCATCTACACCTTCCTGCAATGCTGGAACGAGCTGATGTTCGCCAACGTATTCATCAGCAAGGACAGCCTCAAGACCCTGCCCGTCGGCGTACAGGCCCTCTCCGGCCAATACACCACCGACTGGGGCCCCATCGGCGCGGCGCTGTCCATCGCCACCATCCCGACCCTGCTGGTGTATGTGTTCCTGTCCAAGCAGATCCAGGACAGCTTCATCGCCGGCGCGGTGAAGGGGTAATCAAACCGGACGCACAAAAAGCTGCCTGTCATGGGCAGCTTTTTGTGTGTTATTTATTTATACTTTTGGGGTAGATAAATCAGTATTTTACAACGCCATGCCGATACCTCAACACAATCTAACCGATCTCCACCGTCGTCAATGTCCCCGCAGGCAGGTTCAGATCCAGCACGATCTTTCCTGACATGCGCAGGTTGATGGAAACGTCCTCCCCGGCGCGGTTCAGCAGCACCGCGGCGATGGTCCCGTCCGCGTTGCGACAGGCCGCGGCCTCCACGTTCCTGCCGTACACCGATTTGCCGATGCGCACCGCGCCCGGTCGGAAGGCCCGGGCGATGGCCTTCAGAAAGGCATAGCTGACGGTCTCGGTCAGCCTGCCGTCGTCCTCCACTACCAGCGGCGCGGCAAAGCCGCCGGGCACCCGCCTTGGGCCGCCCCTGCGGTCCACGACCATGTTCCAGTCGATCCAGCGCTGCATGCCGCCGTTCAGATCGCCGATGACGTCGTGGGCATAGGCCATGGCGTCATCGTAGTCGCACTGCCAGGGCGTCCTGTCGGCGTCGGCTTTGTTCAGTATGCCATCCTCGGTGGCGCTCATGGAGACTGGTTTGCCCGGCATGTGCAGCGGGCAGCTCTCCGAATGCATCAGTATGCGGTCAGGATAGCGGCGATGCAAAAGCTCGATGGCCTCGAAGTGGTCGCCGGAATACCAGTGCCAGGCAAAGCCGCTCACCTTCGCCGCCGCCTCAGGGTCGGCCATGAAGGCGTCGATGTGCTCCACGGCCCGCTCCTTGTTGTGGTCCCAGATGAACACCTCGATCCTGCCCGCCAGTCCCGCCTTCTCCAGCTCCGGATACAGGTGGTCCTTCAGGAACATGCGCTCCTCTTCACCGGACCAGAGGCAGCTGTCCCAGGCCGTGGCGGCGGAGGCCTCGTTCTGGACCGACAGCATACCCACCGGAATGCCTTCGTCCAGATAAGCCTGTATGAACTTCACCAGGTACTTCGCCCAGGGGCCGTAGTATTCCGGCTTCAGCCTGCCACCGAAGCAGCGTCCCGGCCGGGTGGCATCGATCTCAAACTGCCCGCCGCCGTATACGGCCGCGTCGTTCCGGGTGAACTCCGGGGGCGTCTTCCACTGCCAGGGCGGCGACCACGGGGAAAGCAGCACGCGAAGATTGCCGCCAGCCATGGCGATGGCTTCCTTGACCACGGGCAGCGTCCACCGGCGGTCCCGGTCGATGTTGAAGGTCTTCAGCTCCGGGTCGGCCAGCGGGTCAGCCACGGACTGGTATTCCGACAGGGCATAGTCGCAGGAATCGATGTGCATGCGGATGAACCGGGCGTTCATCCCCTCCGGCCCGAACCAGCGGCTCAGCGCGGCCCGACGGTCCGCCGGGGCCATCCGGGCCAGCAGCCAACAGGCCGATTCCGTCATGGCGCAACCCCATCCCTCCACCGTCTGGAAGGTGTGCGCCGGATACAGCCCCACCACGTTCGCCTCCACCGCCTTGGGCAGGGTCGATTCGTCGGTCCAGGACAGGCGCTCGGTCGCCTCATGGGTGACGCCTGTGGACAGGTCGAAGGAAACGGTATGCTTTACAATGGACATGACGATATTCCTTTCTGTTACAGCGGGATCTCCACGATCTCGGCCATCTTGGTCAGGCACTGCTCGATCTGCTGGGTGATTTCGGAGGCCAGGCGCGAGGTGATCTCCGCATTCTTCTCGTTCTCAAGGCTGCTGTAGAAGCTGGACTTGACCTCCTCGGTCATGCGCTCAATGCGCGCCTCGAAGTGGCTCCTGGGCACCAGCTTGCGCATCGGCGCGGGGATATCCAGGTTCATGAACACCTTCTGCATCCGGTCCTTGCCCAGGAACAGGATCAGCAGCGACAGTATCGCCCCGGCCAGTATGCCGGAGATGCCGCCGGAGATGACGGCCAGACCGCTGCCTCCGCAGATCAGGCCCACGATGATGGAGATGATGGTGTTGATCAGCCAGGTGAAGCCCTCCACGGCGAACACCTCCCGGGCATCGATGCGGATGTCGATGTCGGACAGTGAGAAGTAGGAATTGAGGCTCATCGCCCGGTAAGGCACGTTGTGGCGCACACAGAT
This sequence comes from Clostridia bacterium, assembly GCA_017512905.1. GTDB lineage: Bacteria > Bacillota > Clostridia > Christensenellales > Aristaeellaceae > UBA2862. Next base: position 12,372 of record JAFWEL010000053.1, on the reverse strand, counting down.
GGGCATGGTCTTCTCCTCCACGTCGTAGGCGACAGGCTTCAACCATTCCGCAATGGGTTTCACCATCAGCTGTTGCGCCTCGTCGGTGTGCAGCCAGGTTTCGATCTCCTTCTGGACGATCTGGTCGATGTCCGACAGCTTTTCGATCTCATCGTTGCGCCAGCGGTCGAACACCGGCAGCGCCACCCGGCGCAGGATCGGCTCCACCATCGTATCGACAATGCGGTGGTAAAGATCGTCGATGTGCCTGTCCACGATCTGCTCCACGGCGCTGGAATCCACCAGCTCGGCCACCTCCTGGCGGAACTGGCGCAGCTCCTCGTCGATGCGGCCGCTCCAGGCCAGGCCCCGGGACACCGAGAACTCGGGCTCCGCCCCGGTGATGACCACGGCATCCGGGAAGATGTCGGCGCACCACTGGCGTATGGCGGGCAACCTGGAAACGCCGCCCGTCAGGAAGAGCAGCTCGGGCTTTTGATCGCCGAGCTTGTCCTTGAGCTGCTTCAGGCTGTCCGTAAACGCCTCCCGGAAGGACTTTCCGTTCAGCTGCTTCGCTCCGCGGTTGAGTATGCGGTCGGCGATGTCGGCGTCCAGGCGCAGCGTCAGCCGGGGATTGCCGCCGGAGAGTATGCGCACGGTCTTTCGGCAGTCGTTGGCCTGCCAGTATTCCTCGTCGGAAAAATACTGCTCCTTCAGCCGGCGGGCGGCGAATTCGCAGTAGCTTCGCCAGGGCTCGCTGGCCTCCAGCGCCTTGTGGACGGCCTCCGGGTTCTCGCTTCGGCGCACCGACTCCTCCAGCAGCAGCTCGTCCATGATGCCGCCGCCCAGGCGCACCTCGCCGGCGGTTTGCAGCTCCACCTCGTGCCCACCCATGATAAAGGCAAAGTCGGTGGTGGAGGAGCCGATGTCCACCACCAGCACCGGCCGGGACATGATGTCATAGCCCACCTGGAAATGCTTCGACTGGCAGGCGCTGATCAGGGCCGCCCTCGATTCCGAAACGATGCGGGCGGGCGGATACCCCACCCCCTCGAATATGCTGCGATAGCGCTCCCGGGCCGCCAGATCCCATCCGGCGGGGCAGCCGATGTAGAAGCAGCAATCCTCGCCCTTGACCAGGTTGCCGTCGCCATAGAGCTCCGCCAGCACCCCCGAGGCAAACCGGCGCACGTCCTTTTCGCTCTGGGGATCGGTCAGGAAATTGCTCTTGAAGCGCAAGCTGCGGTGTATGGCGTTGGTATCGTAGCAAGCGCTCTCGCCGATCAACAGCTCGCCGTTGGACAGCTGGGCATACGCTGTGATGAAGCTCTTCGCCTCCCGAACGGCCAGGACCTCCGGCATGCCAGCGTCCTTCCTGCCCAAGCGGGAGACCGCGCTCTCGGCATCCCCCAAATCAAAGCCATAGTATCTGTTCATAGCGCGTTCCTCAAAAAGACTACAGTCTGTTTATTGTAGACTTCGGTTTATTTTGAAGCCAGACCCTTTTTGATCAGGCGGCCTTCGCTGGCCAGGGCCGGGCGCATCGTGCCCGGTTTGGTTGCCGGCAGGAACTCAAACCAGCTCTCCTTGCCGGGAACATAGTCCAGCACGTCGACGCCAGCGTTGTGCAGGTAGAAGCGTATCGCGGAGGCGGATTCCCGGGCCCCTTCGTCCCCGGCGGCATAGGCGGTCTCCAGCAGCTCGGCAAACAGCTCCAGCGCCTTCGGGTCCACCTTCCCAACGGCCTCGGTCCTCGAGGCCCGCTGCTTCAAAACCGCGTTGCCCTCCCGTATGCGATCCAGCTGGCCGTCGGCCTGCAGCACGGCCCCGCGCAGGCAGTGCCACGCCTTGCCGCCATCGACCAGCACCTCGGTGCGCACGTCCTCGGACTCCTCCTGGGGTTTTTTGCGTCCCCCGGGCCGCGCGGACTGGACGCCCGCCCAGTAGAGCGCCCCACAGCCCAGCGCCGCGGGAAGCATCGCTTTGACAAAGGGCAGCACACCGGTGAGCCGTCCGCCGATCAGCACGCCCAATATCGCGCCGATCACCAGCACCACACCGCCCGCCAGCAGCGCCAGCGCCAATGGGCTGAGGGTCAGGCTGTTCTTCCGGGTCTGGGCCTGCCGGTTCCAGGCGCGGACCTCCCCCACCGTGTCCATCATGGGGAGCGTATTTTTGACGGCCTGGAGGATGTGCTGGGCGCTGTCTGTCAACGCCGCGTCGTCACAGGCCTCCGCGTAGCGGTACATCAGCCGGTCGATGGCCTTTTCCAGCGTCGTCCGGGCGGCGGACAGCGAAGGGTCCCGGACCAGGTTGGCCATGACCATCTCCTTGTCCTCGTCCAGCAGCGCCACAAGGCTGAGCTTGTCCATGTTCATTCCTCCCGACGGGATTGTTGATCATTACAGTTTTACTCGTATCTATTCAGTCAGTCAGGTCTGATTTGGTGGGCTGGACGCCCAAAGGCCTTCCCCTTTGGGGAAGGTGCCGAGCTCAGCGAGGCGGATGAGTTCTCCTTACATTGCACCTCGCGCCTATGTTGAAATATGCGTTGTACCAGCGTCAAGGACCTCATCCGTCTTTGACGAAACAATGCAAGCATTTTTCGTCAAATCCACCTTTCCCAAAGGGGAAGGCTACTTTTGGGGGCCTCATCATCTTCCCGACAAATCAGAAATTGCGAACGACTGTACAGTTACTTTTATTCTATTATACACAAATGCGCCCTGTTTCGCAAGTGTGCCGCGAATGCCCCGGCATACATATCGCGGCGGCGTCCGCGCCGCCACGTTCCCCGACCCCGGGGATACGGTGGCGGCGTGAACGCCGCCCTGAAGGACAGACTACGTGTCGCCGCTGTGTTCGGTTCTAATCATACCGTCACGCTCTCCCCCGGCCGCAGGATGTGCAGCGGCAGCCTTCCTTCCAGTGCCTGCCGGATATCCGACACATCCACAGGACCGGTGCCGGGCGGGAAGGAATCGTCGAAATGGTCCAGCAGCACGGCCTTCGGCTTCAGGTGGTCGACGATCTTCATCCCCGGGGTCAGCAGGTCGCTGGCCCCCTGGTAGGGCAGCACCAGCAGGTCCATGCCGGTGGGATAATCGGTGCCGTCATCCAGGCCAAGGCTGCCCAGCACATACAGGCTGCGTCCGTCGCCCTCGATCAGGAAGCCCACGATCTCGCCGTTCTCCGGGTAATTCCTGAGGCCAAACAGCACCGTCGCCACGTTTCCGGCATATTGCAGCATACGGGGATTGAGGAGCGTTCGCCTCAGCAGCGCCCTGTCGATCACCACGTGCCGGGTCTGGAACACCTGCACGTTCATACCCTGCAGCGCCAGGACATCCCCCGCCTTGAAGGGGATCACGCGCTCCGCCGGCACGTCCAGCGCCATGAGTGTCCGCCGTGGCGTATCGGTGCAATGGATCACCCCGCGGCCTTCCCGCATGATGCCTGGCAGGCTCATGATGTGATCAAAGTGACCGTGGGTGACCAGTATATCCTCGTAGCCCGCATAGGCGTCCGGCGCCACCCGCGTCGGGCTGCCCTTCAGTGGGAAGAACGGGTCGATCAACAGCCGCCCCGCCGCCGTTTCCACGGCCAGGGACGCCGTGCCAAACCAGGTCACCTTCATGTCGATTCACCGCCTTTTCCGTCGTCGGGCCTGTCGATACTGCGCACATGCCTGACCTCCTTCCACCTGGGGGGCGGCGTCAGGCAGGCGTAGATGTTGATGGGCATCCAGGTGGCCAGGAAGATGGGCAGGCCGAAGATCCCGGGCAAGGCCCGCCGGTTCAGCTTGCCCTGGAGCTTGAACATCATCGCGCCACCGGCACAGATGACCAGGTAGTACACCACGCCCAGCAGCACCAGCGCCAGTATCCGCCAGGGATGGGAGATGAAGAAGGGCAGCATCCCCAGCGCGGTGCCGATGGCGGGCACGATGCCGATGATGCACATCAGGTTGCCCAGGAACAGCACCGCCATGTCCCAGCAGGCCACGGAGCCCTTGCCGATGAGCCGGGGCACGTATCTGCGCATGCACTGCAGCGAGCCGGCCGTCCAGCGCCGCCGCTGCACACAGGAGGTCTTGAAGCTGGTGGTCTGCTCGTCATAGATGCGGGCCTCGGGCATCCAGCCCACCTTGTAGCCCTTCAGCGCGCAAAGCGCCGTGAACTCCAGGTCCTCGGTCAGGGAGTGGGTGTCCCAGCCGATGCTCCGGATCGCCTCGTCCGAGACCATGAAGCCGGTGCCGTTCAGATGGCAGGATATGCCCAGCCGGTTGCGGCTTTCGTTGTAGCAAGCGCTCATGAACCAGAAGAAGACCGACATGCTGCCGGAAACCCAGTTGTCATAGGGGTTCTTGCTGTCCCGGAAGCCCTGGGCCACTTGACAGCCGTCCAGCACGGCGTCGTTCACCGCCCGGAAAAAGCCCTGGCCCACCAGGTTGTCCGCGTCGAACACGCAGTAGGCGTCGTACTTGCCGGTGCCGGTTAACTGGGCAAAGGCCTGCCGGAGCACGTCGCCCTTGGTGCGGACCGTGCCCGTCACGTTCAGGATCCGGGCCCCTGCCGCCCGGGCCACCCCTGCCGTGTCGTCGTCGCAGTTGTTGGGTACGACGTAGACCTCAAACAGCGCCCGGGGATAATCCTGCCGCAGCAGCGATTCCACCAGCTTGCCGATCACCAGCGCCTCGTTGCGGGCGGGGATGATGGCGGCGATGCGCTTTTGAGGGGGCATTTTTGCCCGCTCCCGGCGCTTGCAGAACACAACGCCGAACAGACTGGTGACGGCATAATAGATCGTGATCAGCGTGCAAAACACGCCGCATATGCTGACGACAATCCGCATGATGTCGAACTCCTTAACGCTTTGGATCGTTATACGTATTTCAGTATATCCGATTTTTGCCATTTCCGTCAAGGGAAGGGCGGCAGAAAGACGGTAAATTTGTGAGGTGTAATAAGGAAAATGTGTCCAGGCACCGTTTCCCACCCCTCTCAGCGCCGGAAATATCCCAAACTTAACCTGATATCCTTGCATCGGCGGTCACAATTGTGCTATAATCTCTCGGAAAACGCACTTCCGCCGATTCGTCCGGCGGTTGACCGTAGGGCGTTGACGAGGGTCACGCTCATGGTGCCGGGTGGAGTTGAAGCGGAAGGTGGAAAAAACAAGGAGGTATTCCCACTATGGCAGTCATTTCCATGAAGCAGCTGCTGGAGGCCGGCGTTCACTTCGGCCATCAGACCCGTCGTTGGAACCCGAAGATGGCCCAGTACATCTTCACCGAGCGCAACGGCATCTACATCATCGACCTGCAGAAGACCGTTCGCAAGATCGACGAGGCCTACATGTTCGTTCGCGACCTGGCCCTGGAGGGCAAGTCCCTGCTGTTCGTCGGCACCAAGAAGCAGGCCCAGGAGAGCATTGAGGCCGAGGCCAAGCGCTGTGGCATGTTCTACGTCAACAACCGCTGGCTGGGCGGCACGCTGACCAACTTCCGCACGATGCAGACCCGCATCAAGCGCCTCAACGACATCGACGCGATGGAGAAGAACGGCCAGTTCGACGTCCTGCCCAAGAAGGAAGTCATCAAGCTGTGCGCCGAGCGCGAAAAGCTGCTGAAGAACCTGGGCGGCATCCGCGAGATGAAGAAGCTCCCCGGCGCGCTGTTCATCGTCGATCCCCGCAAGGAGCGCATCGCTGTGGCCGAAGCTCGCACGCTGGGCATCCCGATCGTGGCCATCGTCGATACCAACTGCGACCCCGATGAGATCGACTATGTCATCCCGGGAAACGACGACGCCATCCGCGCGGTCAAGCTGATCGCCGGCAAGCTTGCCGACGCCGTTCTGGAGGGCAAGCAGGGCGAGCAGACCGAGGACGAGGCCGCGCCCGCAGCCGCCGCAGAATAATCATACTGCTTTTTCAGATTCATGCGACATTCCACGGGGGTGCCGCTTGAATCGTGTAAGGGCGCGATAAGCGCCTGCGACAAACATTCTGGGAGGAATTCAAAATGCCTAATTTTTCCGCTAAGGACGTCATGGATCTGCGCGGCCGCACCGGCTGTGGCATGATGGATTGCAAGAAGGCCCTGACCGAGTGCGAAGGCGACATCGAGAAGGCCATCGACTATCTGCGCGAAAAGGGTCTGGCCAAGGCCGCCAAGAAGCAGAGCCGCATCGCCGCCGAGGGCATCGTGGGCAGCTACATCTGCACCAAGTGCGGCACCGGCGCACTGGTTGAGGTCAACTGTGAGACCGACTTCGTGGCCAACACCCCCGAATTCAAGGAAATGGTCAACGGCATCGCCCAGCAGATCGTGCGCGGCAATCCCGCCGACGTGGACGCCCTGATGGCTGAGAAGTACCTGGACACCGACCAGACCGTGGCCGACGTCATCACCGAAAAGACCGCCAAGATCGGCGAGAAGATCTCCATTCGTCGCTTCGCCCGCTATGAGTGCGGCGACAACGGCTATGTGGATTCCTACATCCACATGGGCGGCAAGGTCGGCGTGCTGGTGAAGGCCGAGGTCGCCGAGGTCACCGACACCGTGAAGGAAGTCGTGCACGACGTGGCGCTGCAGATCGCGGCCGCCTCTCCCGTGGCTCCCGAGTATGTGACCCGCGACGAGGTCAATCCCGACCACCTGAACCACGAGACCGAGATCCTGGCCGCGCAGGCCCGCAACGAGGGCAAGCCCGAGAAGATCATCGAGAAGATGGTCCAGGGCCGCATCAACAAGTTCTACCAGGAGGTTTGCCTGGTGGAGCAGATCTTCGTCAAGGACGGCGAGACCCCCGTGGGCAAGATGATCGAGCAGAAGGTGCCCGGCATGAAGATCGCCGCCTTCACCCGCTACAAGATGGGCGACGGCCTGGAGAAGAAGGTCTCCGACCTGGCCGCCGAGGTTGCCGAGCAGATCGGCAAGAAGTAACCTGTGCTTTGAAGGGAACGTGCGCGCACGTTCCCTTTTTTGCGTCACTCATCGTGGAAAGGAGGCCATGCCAATGTTCAACAGAAGCTCAATCCTCCGACTGGCGTTGATGATTTTGGCCGTATTTGCGCTGTCGGCAACCCCTGCTCTGGGTTCGTGGAATCCCGGCGGCGTCAGGGTGACGCTCAATGAGCCCGCCGTCTTCAGGGAAGGCCCCGGCGAGCAATATGAAGCGCTCGACATACTGCCCGGGACTGCCGGCATCGTCGCCATTGAACGGGAGGACGGCGACGGGAAGCAATGGACGCTGTGCGAATTTCAGCATATGGGGCATCGCATCAGGGCCTATACCGACGGGACGCTTCGCCTGTCGGATGACATCCCCTATGTCAGCCATGATCGGCTCGCGCGACATCTCGTCTTTGAGACGGAGGTATTGGCCGCTCCTGACCTGCATTCAGAGACCCGCGACACGCTGGCCGAGGGCGATGAAGTGCTTTTTCTGGGATTTGAAGGCGACTATTGCTTCATTGAGTATGCGATCAACGATTCGATGCGCCGCGGTTATATCCGCGAAGAATCCTTCATGCCCGATCTGGGCGAATACGCCGAGGATTTTCCCGACAACGACAGCATGACCTGCTATGTCATCAAGGAATCAGCAAATATGTATGTCGATCCCGACGAGGGCAGTGAAGTGCTCTTCACGATGCCCTTCGACGCCAGCGTGTCGCTGGTGTTCGACGGCTATTATGATCGCGCGCCGAACGGCTGGATGCCGATTCGCTACGGCGGCCTGTTTGGCTGGGGGCGCAGTAAGGACTTCAGCGATCTGAGATTCGAGAATCCCGACAGCGCGCGGGAAACCCTGACCATGATGGGCGAATATGAAGACTGAAAGGAGCGACGACATGTACAACCGCATTATACTGAAGCTTAGCGGCGAGACGCTGGCGCCTGAGGCCCTCTCCCCCGCCAACGCCTCCCATTCCTTCAACGCTGCCCGGGTGGATCGCGCGGCAAAGGCCATCGCGGACCTGGCCGACTTGGGCATCCAGGTGGGCGTCGTGATGGGCGGCGGCAACATCTGGCGGGGCCGCTTCACCGACGAGATGAACCCGGTGCTGGCCGACCAGATGGGCATGCTGGCCACCATCATCAACGCGCTGTGCGTCCAGGACGCCCTGCAGCGCCTGGGCCGCAGGGCCACCGTGTTCACTGCCCAGGAGATGACCCGCTTCGCCGAGCTGTACCGGGCCGACAGGGCCGTGGCCGCGCTGGAACGGGGCGAGATCGTGCTGCTGGCTGGCGGCAGCGGCAACCCCTTCTTCACCACCGACACCGCCGCCGCGCTGAGAGCCGCCGAGCTGGGCGCGGATGCCGTGTTCAAGGGCACCACCGTGGACGGCGTGTACGATTCCGACCCCCGCAAGAACCCCGACGCGAAGCTGATCCGCGACATCACCTACCGCGAGACCATCGAGCGGGGCCTGAAGGTGATGGACACCTCCGCCTTCCAGATGTGCCTGGACCAGCGCATCCCGGCGATCCGGATCTTCAACATGGATGATCTGGACAATGTGCTGCGCGTGGCGAAGGGCGAGGCCATCGGCACGGTGGTGCACCTGTAATCATGTTTCATAAAGCGATGGGCCCATGCCGGTTCTCTGGCACGGGCCCATCGCTTTATGACTTCAACCCAAGATACTTATCCCAGAATTCCCTGGACACCAGCGTGGGCATGGCCTTGCGGTAGGCCTCGCAGGCCCCGGCGTACTTCGCCTTCATCATCCTGACGGTCCGGCGATAGCCCAGCATCGTCTCCCTGAGGCGTTTGGCGTTGTATTCTGTGACAAAGCCCCGGTTTCCGCCCACGTCGTAATTCAGCACCCGCCGCTTGCCAGCGAAGTCCTTCACGCCGTTCAGCGCCGCGTCCACCACCGCGTCGCCCTTGCGGGGCACCAGGTGCTTGTTCAGCGTCAGCAGGCGGAAGCGCTTCTTGGCCGGCTTTTCCATCCGCTGGCTCTTGATGTACTCATTCTCGTCGAAGCGCACGGGCAGCTCCTTCAGCGGCTGGAACCGGTCGCCGATCATCATGACCTCCTTGTGAAGCGCCTCACCGTCGGTGTTCAGCAGGAAGTCCGGACCCTTGCAGAAGTCCTCCAGCGCCTTGAAGGCCAGCTTGCAGTCGGAATAGCGATAGCGCCCGATGTTCACCTTCACCGAATAGCGAAGCACTTCCCGGGCCTGCTTGAAGCCCCAGTTGGGCCAGTGCAGCGCGTTGACGATCATCTCGTTGCGGATCTCATAATACTGGGAGGACGAGGAAAACCGGTATTCGAAGGGCTCGTGCCACAGGCAAATGCCGCTCATGGCGATGATATCGCTGCCGGTGCGCAGGCCGTATTCCACGTCGTCGTAGCGGATGAAGATGGGCAGCGGCAGGTTGTCGTTGGAGATCTTGGAAACCGGGATGCAGCTGTACCACCAGGCGTTGTAGTTCGCCATGTCCTCCTTCTCGTTGAACAGTATGTTGGCAATATTCGTCAGGTCCAGCATGGTCTTGTCGTTGCGGACACAGAAGCCGTCCCACCAGCCGCCGCACTCGTGCTGGAGGCTGCGGTTGTCCAAGCGCAGCATGGCCCCGGCCACCGTCTTTCCCGCGAACTCGGGCTTGAGAAACTGGAGCAGCCGGTAGGTGCGCAGCAGGGCGTTGGTGTTGATCAGCACGTCGTCGTCCATCACCAGCACATGGGTGAAGGGCCGCTCGGGCAGCATGTCCAGTATCTCGATCATGCCCCGGGTGAAGCCCCCCGCGCCGCCCACGTTCCGGTTGGGGAAGATGTGCACCCGGTCGGTCTGCATGGCCTTGACGTTCAAGGTCCGGCCGTTGTCCGAGATGAACATGTCCAGGTGGCCATACATCGGGCTTTTGGGGTTTTCCATGATATCCCGGTTCAGCAGGGCCACGTTGCGCGTGATGTAGCGCTCCCGGCGGAAGGTACAGGTGTCGATGGCGATGTTCACCGGGTTCAGCGTGGCCTCGTCCACGTCGGTCACGTAGCCGCCGCCGTAGAACACGCTGTCCGCCTCGTCCAGGGAATAAAGCCGGAAGCAGATGATGCCGCCCTCGTCGAAGCGCTTCAGCGGTATGTCAAACTCAAAGGCCCTGCGCTCATAGGACCTGCATATTCGCTCGCAGAAGGCGTGCTCGAAGGGTTCGGTGTACATCGAGTACATGTGCAGCAGCGTTACCTGGAAGCTGCCCTTCAATTCCAGGCGCAACCTCAGGTTGTCCAGGCGGGTATACTTGTTCCACTTGCCCACGGAAAACAGGTTGAAATAGGTGTCGAAGCCCGCGTGCTGCCAGCTGGCCATGTGCAACGCCCGCTCGTCGGGGTCGTAGTAGGCGCGGCGCTGGCTGGAACTGTCGAAGTGAATGTCGGCCTTCCGGCGGAAAAAACGCTCGTAGTGGGTCAGCTCCCCCGGCACCTTTTCCTGGGGGGCATCCACTGCGGCCATGCTCTCGCCCTCCAGGCGAAAATACATCTCATACTCGGCGCACGTTTCATAATTGGGGAATAAAAGCTCCTGCAAAATCACAGCACATGACCACCTTTCCATCAGGCCCGGGCTTTCTGTTTCAGATAGGTTTCGCAAACTTCGGCGGAGGGACCGTCCAGCATGACGTTGCCGTGGTCGAGCCAGATGGCCCTGGGGCACAGCTCCTTCACCTGGTCGGTGTTGTGGGAAACGAACAGCAGCGTCGTGCCCTCGCCCAGCATCTTTTCCATGCGGCGGTGACACTTCTGGGCGAAGTTGAAGTCGCCCACGGACAGGATCTCATCCACCACCAGGATGTCGGCCTTGACCTCGGTAGCGATGGCGAAGCCCAGGCGGGCGATCATGCCCGAGGAAAAGCTGCGTATCGGCGCGTCGAGGAAATCCCACAGCTCGGCAAAGTCCACGATGTTGTTGAAGTTCTTCTGCATCTCCCGGCGGTTGTGCCCCAGCAGCGCGCCGTTGAGGAAGATGTTCTCCCGGGCGGTCAGGTCCACGTCGAAGCCCGCGCCCAGCTCGATCAGCGGCGCGATGGTGCCGTTGACATCCACGTCCCCCCGGGTGGGGTCCATCACCCCGGCGATCAGCTTGAGCATGGTGCTCTTGCCACTGCCGTTCACGCCGATCAGCGCCACGGCCTCGCCCTTCTGAATCGAAAAATTGACCTGGTTCAGAGCCCTGAACTCGGTATAGCGCAGCTTGCGCTGCACCAGCTTGACGAAGAATTCCTTGAGCGTGTCGGTCTTTTCGTTCTCCTTGCGAAAGCACATCGACACGTCCCGGACGTCTATGATCGCACTCATGCTCCAGCTCCTGACCGTCAGATATAGTAGATAAAGGTCTTTTGCAGCCTGCTGAACACCCACGCGCCAAAGCCGAACACCAGCGCCGCCATGGCCGCGCCGGACAGCCATAGGCCAATGCCCGGCATCCTGCCGTAGAGCAGCAGCTCGCGGAACAGCGTGATGAACACATACATCGGGTTCAGCCGGATCAGCGCGGCCACCTGGGGCGGCACCGCCTCGATGGGATAGAACACCGGCGTGGCATACATCCAGATCATCGTCAGCACGCTGTACAGGTGGATCACGTCCCTGAAGCGCACGGCCAGCGACGACACCAGCAGCCCCATGCCGCAGCAGAATACCAGCAGGTACAGCATCGGCGCCCAGAACAGCAGTATCGTGAAGTGGATCCGCACCCGGGTGAACAGCATGACGATCAGTATGGCCACCAGGCTGAAGGACATCGTCACAAAGCAGGACAGCACCCTTGAGATCGGAAAGACGTATTTGGGCACGTAGATCTTCTTCAGCAGGATCCCATTGTCAATGATGGAATACAGCGACATGTTGGTGGATTCGTTGAAAAAGTTGAACATCGTCTGGCCGCAGATCAGGTACAGCGGATAATTCTCGATTTCAAACCTGAACATGTATGAGAACACGACCATCATCACCGTCATCATCAGCAGCGGGTTCAGCAGGCTCCAGAAATAGCCCAGCACACTGCGCCGGTATTTTTTTCTCAGGTCCCGCTTCACCAGCTCGCCGAACAGCGATATAAACTTGTCTGCCGTGTATTGTTCCCTTCTCGAAGCCAATTTCTCAAACCCTCCCGGAAACGGCCCGTTTCATCCGTTTATGCAAATAAAAGTCACCACTTTGATTTTACATGAGAATGACAATCCGGTCAACTGTATTCCTCCAACTTTACCGTTAACTTCTATTATGGCCTGTCCCCACGGCGAACGCATGAGTTAACAGGCCATCAAATATATTACAAAAGTATTACCAAAAGGATTTTTCACCCCTGATGTCGAAGAAAGACATAGAGGTGAAAAGAGATGAGCGAATACTTTGAAGGGATGACAGACCCGAGGC
>JAFWEL010000004.1 GCA_017512905.1 Clostridia bacterium | reverse complement strand
GATTTCCGGGCGGCAAATCTGCAAGGAAGCCTTTTTTGCTCTGGTCGACAGGCTCCCTGCCGCCCTGAAGGACTAGCTTCGCGTCGCAAAAAAGGCCCCGCCCGCGGCGTACACGCCGCCGCGTACGATTGAAGATCGGGGGCGCTGCCGCCCCCGATACCCCCGGTAAGTTAGCCAAAGGGGAGTTCGTCATCAGCTCGACAAATCAGAATTTACTTACCTCAACGAAGGAAGGTGAGATCATGCTCCAGGAGATCATTGACCGGTCGAGGCGCATCGTCTTCTTTACCGGGGCGGGGGTGTCCACGCCCAGCGGGATACCGGACTTCCGGGGCGAGGGCGGGCTGTTTTCCGGGGAGGTGGAGGAGGGCCTGACGGCCGAGATGATCCTCAGCCGCTCCTTTTTTTACCTGCATCCCGAGAAATTCTTCGCGTTTTATCGGGCGCGAATGCTGTTCCCCGACGCCCTGCCCAACGCCGCCCACCGGGCGATTTACGCGCTGGAGAGGGCGGGAAAGCTGCGGGGCGTGGTCACACAGAACATCGACGGCCTGCACAAAAGGGCGGGGAACCGGCTGGTATACGAGGTGCACGGCAGCGTGTGGGAGAACTACTGCATGGACTGCAACGCCTTTTACGGCCTGGAGAAGATACTCCATTCCGAGGGCATTCCCCGGTGCGAGCGCTGCGGCGGCGTGGTGAAGCCCTGGGTGGTGCTCTACGGCGAGGCCCCGGACAAATACACCTGCATGGGGGCCTGCCGGGAGATTTCAAACTGCGACGCGCTGATCGTGGCCGGCACGTCGCTGTCGGTGGAGCCGGCGGCGTCGTTTCTGGAATACTTCCACGGCAAACACCTGGTGGTCATCAACCGGGAGCCGACCCCCGCCGACGGGGGGGCGTCGCTGGTGATCCGGGGGGACGCGGCGGAAGCGCTGGGGAAACTAAAAATCCCTTGACAGCGCTATAGCACATTACTATAATGATAATAGGCCTGTTTATGGGTCTTACAAGAGATTTCCGAGGAGGCATATACCATGAAGAAGATCGTTGCTGTAATGATGAGCATCGCTATGCTGCTGTGCGCGGGCGCCGCGCTGGCGGAGGATTACGCCATCGCGACCGACACCGCCTTCCGTCCCTTTGAATACACCGATGAGACCGGTACGCTGGTGGGCATCGACGTGGACATCCTGGCCGCTATCGCCGAGGACCAGGGCTTTACCTACACCATCGAGCCTCTGGGCTGGGACGCCTCCATCGCCGCCTGTCAGGCCGGCCAGAAGGACGGCATGATCGCCGGCGCGTCCATCACCGACGCCCGCAAGGAGTCCGGCTGGATCTTCTCCGACGGCTACTTCAACGCCACCCAGTCCATGGCCGTGGCCGAGGGCACGGACATCGCCGGCTTTGAGGACCTGAAGGGCCACAGCGTGGCCGTGAAGATCGGCACCATGAGCAAGGAATACGCCGACAGCCTGGCGGAGCAGTATGGCTTCACCGTGGTGACCTTTGAGGACAGCCCCTCCGTGTACATGGCGGTTTCCGGCGGCCAGTGCGCGGCCTGCTTCGACGACACCCCCATCATGGCCGATTACATCAAGAACGGCGGCGTGGCCCTGAAGCTGGTGGATGGCACCGCCAACGAGGGCGCGGATTACGGCTTCGCCGTGTTCAGCCCCGACAAGCAGGAACTGGTGGACAAGTTCAACGCGGGCCTGGCCAACATCAAGGCCAACGGCAAGTACGACGAGATCCTGGCGAAGTACCTGGGGGAATAAGAGGCCATATCTTGTGACTATTGAGCAGGGGCGCCGTTGCAGCGTCCGCCTCTTTGATCCGTTTTGCGAATCGGGCGGGCGTCGCGACGACGCCCCTATGCCCCTGTAGCATTCCGCCGTTGATGCATGCGGCTTTGGCCGCATTCGATATGAACAGTATCTTCGACTGAGCCTTGCCATAGGCTTGCGAAGCGCAGGACCCTGTACACATCGATTTCCGGCGGTGTTCTGATCCGCGGAACACTCCGATACATCGGAATCCGCCTGCCTGAACATACCCCATCCCTGTGACCCTCACCGAAGGGAGCGCTTTACCTTGTCGAGAATCATCGCCACCTACGGCCGGCTGTTGGCGACAGCCATGGGACAGACGCTGCTGCTGGCGCTGTACGGCCTGTTCTTCGCCTGCATCATCGGCATGATCGTGGGCATCATGAGCGTGGTGCGCAGCCGGATCTGCCGCTTCATCGCGGCGGTGTTTGTCAACCTGATCCGCGGCGTTCCGATGATCGTGCTGGCCTACTTCATCTATTTCGGCGTGCCCTACTTCTGGAATACGATACTGGGCCGCGGCGGCATGACGTTGACGGCGCTGCAGGCCGGCTCGATCTGCCTGGCGCTGAACTGCGGGGCCTACATGGCCGAGATCATCCGCGCCGGCATCGAGGCGGTGGACGTGGGCCAGATGGAGGCCGCCCGGTCCCTGGGGCTGCCCTGGTGGCGGTCGATGGTCCGGGTGGTGATGCCCCAGGCCATCCGCATGATGATCCCCAGCATCATCAATCAGTTTATCATTACGCTGAAGGACACCTCGATCCTGTCGGTCATCGGCTTCCCGGAGCTGGTAAACACCGCCAAGAACGTGGTGGCCGCGACGTTCATGTCCTTCCAGACCTGGGCCATCGTGGGCGTGATGTACCTGATCGTGATCCTGCTGCTGCAGTGGGCCGCGAAGGCGCTGGAGAGGAGGCTGAAGTATGGGACATAAGGACAATGTGATGATTCACGTCAGCCACCTGAAGAAGTCCTTCAAGCAGCTCGAGGTGCTCAGAGACATCAGCCTGGACGTGCGCGAAGGCGAGGTGGTGGTCATCATCGGGCCCTCCGGCAGCGGCAAGTCCACCCTCCTGCGCTGCCTGAACCGGCTGGAGGAAGCCGACGGCGGCGAGATCGTCATCGGCGGCGTCGACATTACCGACAAAAAGACTGACATCAACCGGGTCCGGGAAAAGGTGGGCATGGTGTTCCAGCACTTCAACCTGTTCAACAATATGAACGTGCTGCGCAACCTGACGCTGGCTCCGGTGGACCTGAAGAAGCAGGACAGGGAAACCGCGAAGCAGAAGGCACTGGAGATGCTGGGGCGGGTGGGCCTGAGCGACAAGGCGGACGCCTATCCCCGCCAGCTGTCCGGCGGCCAGAAGCAGCGCGTGGCCATCGCAAGGGCGCTGTGCATGCTGCCCGAAATCATGCTCTTCGACGAGCCCACCAGCGCCCTCGACCCCGAGATGGTGGGCGAGGTGCTGGACGTGATGAAGCACCTGGCCCACATCGGCATGACCATGGTGGTCGTCACCCACGAGATGGGCTTCGCCCGGGAGGTGGGCGACCGGGTGCTGTTCATGGACGGCGGCCTGATCCTGGAGGAGGGCACTCCCGAGGAAATTTTTGGGAATCCGCAAAACCCGAGGACGCGGGATTTTCTGAACAAGGTGCTGTAGGCAACAATGAAACCGCAGGGCGTGGGCCCTGCGGTTTCTTACGTCATGGATGCTTGGCGACAGTCTTTATTTCCAGTATAATTGGTAATACTTGCCAACTTGAAGCAAATTGCTGATATAATCATACAGGGCGAGGTAGTAAATACCTTTAGACTGTATGCCATCCGTCCTTATGACGCAATGAAAACAGATAACAGAAGAAATAGAATGACATTTTTATGTTGCGTCATGTAGCATACCCCCATCTTGATGGTATATAACCTTATGGTTATATATCGGGATTATATCTCATTCTTCGTGTATTGTCAATATATCCTTTTGGTTATTTGGAAAGGATATTTGGCGATGGCTTATTATCGACGAATTCGGGAAATGCGGGAAGATCATGACTTGACGCAAAAGGCGCTTGCTGAAATGCTGGGGATGAAGCAGCCGCAGTATTTTCGCTATGAGCAGGGCTATCGGGACATACCCACGGATATTCTGATCAAATTGGCAGATTTGTATGGAACCACGACGGATTACCTGTTGGGGCGGACGGATAACCCGAAAACACTATAGGGGCGGCGATGCGCCGCCCGCCGGAGGGTACACGTCGAAATGTACCGGGCGGGCGGCGCAACGCCGCCCCTACTGGGGTTTATTCGTTTTTCAGCTCGGATCGTAATCCTTGTCGTGCTCCTGCATGGTGACGGTGCCGGTGGTGGGGTCGTAGAGGGGGGGCTTGCAGCGGTTGCAGGGCTGGAAGCCCAGGTAGTAGGCCTCGAATACCGTCAGGCGTTGGGAGCTGGCGTAGGCGAACTTGCACTTGTATTCGTGGTAGCACTTCGCGCCGTCGGCGGCGTAGACGTAGTGCACGTCGTTTTCCACCGCGGGCACGATGATGGAGTTGGTCTGTTCGCTGGTGTAGCCGGGGACGATAAAGCTGGGCAGGTCGGGGCCGTAGACCTCCACCTCCGGGCGGTTGGTCACCAGCTGGACGCCGCCGCCGGTGGTAGGCTTGCGGGTGGGGGCGATCAGCACGGCCACCAGCACCGCGGCCATCGCCACGCTGATGCAGGCCTTGACCGCCGGGTGCCAGTTGCAGCTGCGCCGCCACATCCGGGACAGTCCCACCGGGGGCACCAGCAGCCACAGCGCCGTCTTCAGTGATTCGTTGTCTCGCAGGGGCACCCGCGGCTTCTTTGGCCTGGCGGGACGGGCGTTTGTATGGTTATGACCCCGCGCTGCGCCCTGCGCGGCGACACCCCGTGCGGGGGTGCGCCTGCGGCCTTCATTGCGGTTGTCCTGTTTCAATTGAGTCACGACCTTTATTGGCAAAATATGACAGATTCTTTCTGTAACTATGACTATTGTAGTCGATTTTTGCAGAAAAGTAAATAGAAAAAGGCAAAAAATTTCTGCATTGAAATATATTTAACATTTTTGGAATAATATTTCACCTCATTTGCGCATATAAAGGGCGGCCTACATCGGATATTAATGGACTGTTCCTTGACAGTTTTCAAACAGGAATGCTATAATGCGAATAGCATGAGTGATTATGCGCATAAGCTGTCAGGAACCGACATGGCGACAGCGAGGTGAACGGCCATGAATGAGTATGAGATATTGAATATTCCGGAAACAGCCACCCGGGAGGAGATTCGGGCGGCTTACCGCGATCTGGCGCGGCGCTGGCATCCGGACCGCTTCATGGCGGGGCCGGAGCGGGACTGGGCTAACGAGAGGATGGCGGCCATCAACGCGGCCTACCGGGCCTGCCTGGATGGCGCGCGCCAGGGAGACAAGCCCTCGGCGGAGGGCGAGAGCGAGGCGCTGCTGCGGGTGCAGGCGCTGATCGACGACGGCAAATACCAGAAGGCGCGGAAGCTGCTGATGGGCTTCGACACCCGCTGCGCCGAGTGGAATTACCTGTTCGGGGCGGTGCTGCTGAAGCTCCGCGATACCGAGAAGGCGCTGATCTACCTTTCCGTGGCGACCCATCAGGCCCCCGACTGCATGAAGTATGCCCGGGCGCTGAAGGAGGCCCAGCAGATCAACGTCACCCGGCGGCTGAACAACCTGTTTTCCCGGCGCGTGCGCGTGGGAGAACGGCAGTAAGCCATGAGTAAAGGACAAATCGACAGACAGATACAGCAGTAGGGGCGGCGATGTGCCGCCCCTACTGCTGTATTGTAGGGCTACACGACCTCTTCCTCATTCACCCAGAATCCGTCGGCGCCCTGTCCGGGGAGCCAGCGGGCCGCGTCCAGGCCGGGAGGCGGTTCGGGGGCGGTGCGTCCGGGCAGGGCGTAGCGGACGCCGGTGATCCGGCCATCCTCCGCCCTCAGGCCGGCGTAGCTCTCCCGGTAGCCGGAGCCGTCGGGCATGGGGGCGCGGACGTAGGTATAGCCGTCCCGGGGAGCGCCGTCGGCGGGGGACTGGGTGGCGAACAGCTGTCGCAGCGATTCGGCGACTCCGGGCCAGGGCGCGGTGATGTCCAGGCCGAGCTGTTGCGCGGCGGTGAGGAACGCGCTTTTTTCGTCGGGATCGGACGGAGCTGGGGAGGCGGTCTGAAGGCCCTCGTTCTCCGGGTTTGAATCGGATGGCGTGTCGGGCGCTTCGGTGGACGGCGTGGGATCGTCGTCGGATCGGGACGGGTTCGCGTCCTGCGAGGGTGGAGTCGGAGCCTCCGTCGGGGGCATGGTCTGCGCCGGGGGCACGGCCTCTGACGGGGGCAGAGCCTCTGTCGGGGGCAGAGCTTCTGTCGGGGATGGGGCGGATTGGGTGTCCCCGGTGGTCTTGTGGCGCAGGCGGGCGCGAGTCATCGTGTAGATGCGCACGTCGCCCCGGGTCTGGGCGTCGCCGGTGGCCGCTTCGGGCTCCGGTTCAGGCAGATCCGCGGCGGGGGTCCCGCCGACGGCTGACGCCGGGGTGAACAGCGCGCAGGCCGTGCGCTCCAGGGCCTGGGCGTCCACTGTCCGGGAGCCCTCCACATTGCCGGTCAGCGCCAGCGCGCAGGGACCGCCCGTGGTCACCACCGCCACCCAGGGATAGGCCTCCAGGGGCCGGCCGTCGATGCTTCGGGGGTCGAACTGCCACGCCAGTGCCAGCTGGCCCCGCCGGTCACGGGACAGCGGGCCGATGGGCGCGGCGTAGTATTCGCCGTTCTGTCGCCCCACCAGCGCCGCGGCCAGCTCGCCCACGCCCTGGGGCGCGGTGATGATGAAGTACATGCTGCCCGTCAGCGTTCGACGTTCCAGCCGGACGTGACCGCCGTAGCCCGGCATCACGGCCCGCAGCATGATGAACGCCCGCCGGTATTCGTTTCGGATCATGGTCATCCCTCCTGCATCATGGGTATGCGCGGGGGAAGGGGGATATACTGGGGTGGGGATAAGGGTAATCCCTCTCCCCGACAAATCAGAATTTACCTGACTGAATACATACGTGGATTCGATAATCCCACCGCCTCCGCCCACGAAAAAAGCCCCTTAGCAGGGACTTTTTGTGAGCGGAGGCGGTGGGATGGCGGCGCTGTGCGCCGCGGCCTGCGGCCGAACCCATTTGCCATGCAAAGAGGATTCGATAATCCCACCTTCCCCGCCCACGAAAAAAGCCCCTTTGCAGGGACTTTTTGCGAGCGGAGGCGGTGGGATTCGAACCCACGGACGGTTGCCCGTCACCTGATTTCGAGTCAGGGCCGTTATGACCACTTCGATACACCTCCACGGCAAAAAACATTATACCCCAAATCCGCCAGAAATGTCAAGGCGGGTTCGGGGGCGGCAGGGGATTGTGCGCAGGATTTAACGTTGGGCATCCGCCGGTCAACCCCGCGCACTGATTTCCTCAGGGTTTACAGATGCCGGGTCCCCATCCGGTCGTGGCTGCGCATGACCTGGCTGTAGAGGGCGTGACTGCGAGGGGGCCGGGAAGGACCGGCGTCGGTCGGGGCCGGAGTGGGCGGGACTGTCGGCGCGGGCGTCGGGGGCTGGACGGGCGCGGGCTGGATGGGGGAGGGCGCGACGGGTTCGAGCCCGGGCCGGGGCAGGTCGGGTCGGGCCATTCGGCGACGGATGCGTCTGAAAACCTGACTGGGATGGTCCAAAATATCGCCTCCAATGTTCAATTGCGTCCTAATTATATGCAAAATCAGACCGGAATGACCATTTCAGTGCCAATCGTAAATATTTTTGGGCATATCCTGCTTGCCCCTTGCAACGGGAGACGAATAAAGATATAATTGATGCGTATTGTTATGCCCAAAGGGATTTTTACTGGCATGGATGAGAGGCGGTAACGCTATGAGCAACAGACGGGAAATCGAACCTTCGCTGGACTATTTTGAGCTGCGGCGCAGGCACGAGGAGTATAAAAACAGCCAGAAGCCGAAGGATGGCGCCGAGCCAGAGCCTGTCGCGCCGGCAGAGCCTGCTATGACAGAAGCGCCTGTCATGGTCGCGGAGCCTGCCCCGGTGGCGGAACCAGCCGAGACCGCGGCTTCGGTGCCGGTGACGGAGGAGCCTGCCCCGGCGACAGAGGCTGAGACGGTGACTGTGGAGGACGTCGCGCCAGGGGCGGAGGATGCGCCGGGGGGCCTGAACCTGTCCGATACCCTGGAGGATAGGGTTCCTGCCGACATGGATGACGCGGCTCTGGTGGACGACGAAATGCCCGGGGACGAGGCGGACGACGGCAATCCCAATCCCTTCGATTCCTTCATTCATGCCTTCCGGGGCATTCGAGGCAAACTGTCCGGGCGGTTTGGCCGTCGCGGGCAGGCGGATGAGGAATACGACGACGAACTGCCCGAGGACGACCTGCCGGTGGACACGCTGCCGCAGGACGACGGCGCGTCCGATGAAACGCCGGTCAGGGCTGCAGACGCCCCCGAGACAAGGCCGGCGCCCCCTGCGGACGCCGATCACGGTTCGGTGGAGGACGTCCTGGAGGACGCTCCCGCCGCTCCGGTTGCCCAGCGGCGCGATCCAGGCGTGGCAGCGCCGGAGGATGAAGTGACCGGCGATGAAGGGGACTATGACGAGGATGAGGACTACGAGGAGGACGGCGGGCAGGAGCGGGTCGGCCGCTTCAAGAAGTTCCTGCGCCTGTTCGTCGTGCCCATCAGCGAGGAAGAGGCCGACGCCTATGCGCCGGAGGATGAGGATTACCCGGACGGGGATGAGAACGACGCGGCCGCGGAGGCTGACGGGATGCCGGCGGAAGCCGACGCCGCCTGGAAAGCCCCGACAGCCGACGGCGGGAGCCGGACGGAAGCCGTGAGCTGGGCTGCGCCTGCCGCGGTGGAGGACAATGAAGGAGGACCTGACATGAGCGATCTGAACAACGTGAAAACTGAAGTGACCGACGCGCTCGCTGCCGGTCTGGAGGGCACGGGCATGTCCCGGCGCGAACGGCGTGAGCTGGCCCAGCGCCAGGCCGCCGAGAAGGCCGCCGCCGAGGCGGCAGCCCAGGCCCAGGCCGAGGCCGCCAGGGCTGACGGGGTCCAGGCGTCTGCCGCGGTGGCTGAAGTCGCCGCGCAGGAGGCGGGCCAGGTTGTTCAGGCCGCCGGGCAGAAGGTTGAGGAAGCGGCGCTGGAGCCGGACACCGTTGAGGACGTCTCCAAGGGCATCGTGAACATCGAACCTGCGAAGACGCAGATCGATGCCGTCACCGACGAGCCCACCCGCGAATACAAGGTGGTCTCCAAAGCGAGCCTGGACGACCTGATGGCGGACAAGGACCTGAAGGACGACCGGGATGATAAAGAGGACGAGGAGGAGGACGAAAAGCCCGTCCGCCGCGGTCTTTTCGGACGCCGCCGCAGGAACGAAGACGACGAAGATGACGACGAGGACGACGAGGAAGACGAGGAAGAGGAAGAGCGTCCCCGCCGGGGCCTTTTCGGACGCCGCCGCAGGGATGACGACGACGATGAGGATGATGACGACGATTACGACGAGGACGATGACGAGGATGAGTACGACCGTCATGGCCGCAGGTCCCGCCGTGGCCGCCGCTATGACGAGGATGACGACGACGAGGACGACGATTACGACGACGACTACGACGATGACGATTACGACGACTACGATGACGACGAGGAAGAGAACACGTCCTTCGGCCACGTCCTGCTGGGCATCCTGAAGGGCTTCCTGACCGCCGTGATGCTGCTGCTGTTCGTGGTGGTCGTGCTGAACGTGCTGAATATCTTCAACGTCGTGGACCTCAGCGGTCTGGCCAGCCGGCTGCCCACCCGCATGGTGAGCATTTTCCTGCCCAGCGAGGGTATGAAGCAGCGCATCAACGTGGAAGCCGGCGCGAATCCCGCGCCGGTGGCCGAGGGCGAGCCGCTGGTGCCTCAGCCGGTGGAGGCGCCAGCGGAGCCCGCTCAGCCCGAGCCCGCCCCGGAAGCCCCCGTTGAAGCGCCCGCCGAGGAGGCTCCTGCCGAGGAGGTTCCCGCAGAGGAGGTTCCGGCAGAGGAGCCGGCCGTGGAGGAGGTTCCCGCCGAGGAGAGCGCTGGCGAGGCCGTGGGCTGAGCCCGAAACAAAAGAATCCCGCAAAAAAAGATCCCTCAAATCAAGGGATCTTTTTTTATGCTGAGTATTTTTCCAGAGACTCGAGCAGTTCACCGGCCTGGTTTGAATACACTTCGACAGTGACCGGCTTGGTCAGGTCAAGGCTGTAGATGCCGAGTATGGATTTGGCATCGGTGACGGCGCGGCCCTGCCGCAGGGAGATGGTGAACGGATAGCTGTTGACGAGGTTGGCAAAGCTCTGAATATCCGCCGTGTCGCGGAGCAGGATAACGAGGGTATGCAACGGTGACGCCTCCCTTCGCGCGGTAGATGTGGAGCCGGTCGGTGAAATTCGTGAAACGGGCATCAATTATAATGTGATATGATCTATTATAGCATGGCACGGCTGCGATTGCAAGCAAAATACGAACGTTCGGAAAAATTTTGGTTTGCGCCGATATCCGGCAAGGCCGGAAAGCGCCCTCGATATTTTTGATCAAATAATGATATTTCACATAACCGGTCTTGACAGGCCGGGACAAATCTCTTATACTGTTAAGGCTGTTACTTTGGCATTGTTCGCCGCCCGGGCGCTGTCCGTGATCTGGAGACGGGGCGTCCCGGGGCGAATGCGACATAATAATTTGTAAGGAGTGTTCCAAATGTCTGTCCGTACTTATCAGCCCAAGAAGCGTCAAAGAAGCAAGGTCCATGGTTTCCGTGCGCGCATGAAGACCCGCGCCGGCCGAAACGTACTGAAGGCCCGTCGCGCCCGCGGCCGCAAGGTTCTGTCCGCATAACAGGACGTATGGCACAAATGTGTGCGGGCGAACGGGACAGCGAGGCTTTCGGCCGCCAATACCGACTGGGCAGCAACCGGAATTACCGCTATGTGTATCGCCGGGGCAAGGCCTGGCCCTCCCGCAACCTGGTTCTGATCTACCTGAAGGGGCGGGACCTGAAAATCGGCTTTTCGGTTTCGGGGAAGGTGGGCAATGCCGTGACACGCAACCGCGTCCGCCGCTGCCTGCGCGAGGATGTGCGCCGCCTGCGCGCGCGCATGAAATGCGGCAGGTATGTGTTCATCGCACGCACGTCGATCGTGAACGAGCCTCACGCGGCCATCACACGCGAAATGCAAAAGCTGCTGGAGCGCGCGAAGCTGCTGAGGGAGGCGCCCCGAGGGGACAACCCGGCATAGGAGGAGACCATGCGCCGCATGCGCTGTGTGCCGAAGCAGATTCTGCTTTGGTTGATTCGCTTTTACCGCGCGAATCTGTCGCCCCTGCATCCGGCGTGCTGCAGGTTTACGCCGACGTGCTCGCAATACGCGATGGAGGCCGTTGAAAAATACGGCGCTGTCAAAGGGGGATATCTGGCCCTGCGCCGGATATTGCGCTGTCATCCGTTCCACGAGGGCGGATATGACCCTGTGCCCTGAGGCCAGTATCTGAGAAAATGCTCCGCAGCCAACCAGATGCGCGGCGGGGCATTTCTGTGAATTGGCCCAAAGGCGCCGGGACGTCTGTTGGGGGAGCGATATCATCTTTTTGGAGGTTGGACAATGACATCCTTTTTTGTCAATCTGTTGACCTGGATCAACAACCTGGTGGGGAACTACGGTTGGTCAATCGTCGTGTTCACCCTGTTGATCCGCCTGGTTCTGCTGCCCCTGGACATCAAGAGCAAGAAGAGCATGCGGGCGATGACCAAGATCCAGCCCAAGGTGCAGGCACTGCAGAAGAAGTATGCCAACGACAAGGACAAGCTGAACCAGAAGACCATGGAGCTGTACCGCAAGGAGCACGTCAGCCCCACGGCGGGCTGCCTGCCGATGCTGATCTCCCTGCCGATCCTGTGGATCATGTTCTCGGCCATGCGCACGCTGGGCAATGAATACACCATCCAGATGCTGCTGGACATGAAGAACACCGGCAAGTCGCTGTCGGTCGCCGACCTGAGGGCAGCAGGCTACAGCTGGCTGTGGATCAAGAACGTGTTCCAGCCCGATTCCTTCTTTGCCACCATACTGCCCGCCGTGGGCAGCAACCTGCGCATGATCCAGCCGGTGAAGGGCTCGGCCATACTGACGGCGGAGAACATCAACGCGGCGCTGGAATTCCTGAGCTCCAGCGAATATTCCGCGATGGCCTCCAACCTGATTCCCGCAAGCGCCTTTACCGTGCAGAACATCCATTTTCTGTTCATCAACACCACACTGACGATTCCCAATTCCATCGCCAATCTGTTCCAGTATGGCAACGGCCTGTTCATACTGCCCCTGTTGGCGGGCGGCAGCCAGTTCTTCATGACCAAGATTATGAACGGCAAGCAGACCCAGGAACAGAAGGAGCTGCAGCAGGCCCAGCAGGCCGACCAGACCAACCCGATGAACAGCCCGGTGATGAAGTGGTTCTTCCCGCTGTTCTCCGTTTGGATCTGCGCCACGTCCAACGCCGCGTTTTCCATCTACTGGATGGCCGCGAACGTGATCCAGATCGTGCAGCAGCTGGCCGTGAACTATTGGTTTGAGCGCCAGGACGCCAAGACCGCCGCGCTTGAGCCGGGTACCGACGAATAAATACGAATATCAGGTAAGGAGGCAATGTGCCTTGAGATCCATTGAAGCCAGTGGCAAGACGGTAAAGGACGCCATCAGGAACGGCCTGGCCGAGCTGGGATGCGATTCTGACGACGTCGATATTCAGGTAATTGAAATGGGCAGTCCCGGGCTCTTCGGCATGTTCGGCAAGCCCGCGAAGGTGCGCCTGACGGTGAAAGCCGGGGACCCTGCGCTGGAAATCGAAATGCCGGTGCTCTCGCTGGACGCAGGCAGCGCCCGCAAGCCCAAGCAGGAAAAGCGCAAGGCGGAAAAGCCCGCCCCCAAGCCCGAGAAGCCCGCGGAAAAGCCCGTGGAGAAGGTCGAGCCGGTTGAGGCGGCAGCCTCCGACGAGGAACAGGAGCAGGCGCCCAAGAAGAGCCGCAACCGCAGGCGTCGCCGCGGCGGCGCGAAGAATGCCGAAGCTGCGGAAAACATCGAGAACGCCGCCGACGAGGCCCAGGACGCTCCGGTCCCCGCACCCATCATCGAGCACGAGCCCTTCGTGCCTACACCCGTGGAGGAGCAGTCGGAGGAGGCCAGGCGCGCTAGCGCCTTCCTGTCCGGCCTGACCGAGCGCATGGGCATTCCGGTGGAGATCGTCCTGCAGGAGAGCCCTGAGCAGCTGCGGATGCAGATGACCGGTGAGAACATGAGTCTGCTGATCGGCCGCAGGGGCGAGACCCTGGACGCGCTGCAGTATCTGACCAGCCTGAACATCAACCGGGGCCGTGACGAATACCTGCGTGTCTCCATCGACACCGAAAACTATCGTGCCAAGCGCGAGGAGGCCCTGCGCAAGCTGGCCATCCGCATGGCGGGTCGGGCCAAGAAGAGCGGTCGCCGCGTGGCCCTGGAGCCCATGAACCCCTACGAGCGCCGGATCCTGCACTCCGCGCTGCAGGATGACCCCGACGTCACCACCCACTCCGAGGGTGAGGAGCCCTATCGTCGGGTGATTATCACGCTGAAGTGAGCGTGACGACAGAAAAGCCCCGAAGCAACCGGCTTCGGGGCTTTTGTGGTAGTGGTATGCCCGGCATGGGCGATAGCTTGGTGGTGAAAGTCCACTACACGCTTGGTAGTAGGAAGTGTTAATGTCGTGGTATTGCAGGTCACTGTAAGTAAGCCAACAGTAGCCCGAACACGCAAAGAAAGCCAAGGCGAAGGGATCGTAACCCGGAGCGGCTGGAAAGGCGGACATGTAAAACGGTTGAACTTTGCAAGCAGTCTGCGAAGCAACAGGCAGTAATGCCTGAATCCATACCACGATGTAGCGCCGTATACGGACCCGTACGTACGGTGCAATGGGAGGGAGGGCCTAAACCCTTCTCCACCCTATTGAGGCCGAATGCGCGGTAAATCAGAATTCTCAGATTGATCGTCACCGCTCATCCCGAAAAGCTTCGGTCTCCCGCATGAAATGACAATATTGGTCTTGTTGATTTCCCGTGTTTCTGTTATAATGTTTACATACAGATCGCAAACAAGGAGGTATCCCTCAATGGATAAGAAGATTAAGCGCATCGGCGTTCTGACCAGCGGTGGCGACTCTCCCGGCATGAACGCGGCGGTGCGCGCGGTGGTACGCACGGCGATCTCCAACGGCATACAGTGCGTCGGCATCCGCAGGGGCTGGCAGGGCCTGATCAACAGCGACTTCGTCCAGCTGGACGCCGCCAGCGTAGGCCACATCATTTCCAGGGGTGGCACCATGCTCTACACCGCCCGCAGCGAGGATTTCATGTCCGAAAAGGGCCGGCAGAAGGCCGTGTCCACCTGCAAAATGCTGGGGCTGGACGGCGTGGTGGCCATCGGCGGCGACGGCACCTTCCGGGGCGCGCTGGCGCTGTCCCGGCTGGGCATCCCGGTGGTGGGCATCCCCGCCACCATCGACAACGACATCGGCTGCACCAACTACACCATCGGCTTTGACACCGCCTGCAACACCGCCATCGACTGCATCGACAAGCTGCGCGATACCATGCAGAGCCACGAGCGCTGCTCGGTGGTGGAGGTCATGGGCCGCAACGCCGGCTTCCTGGCGCTGTATGTGGGCATTGCCGTCGGCGCGACCGCTGTGCTGGTGCCCGAGCGGGAGATGGACTTCCAGCGGGACGTGATCGAGCGCATCCGCAACGCCCGCCTGGCCGGCAGCACCCACTTCATGATCGTGGTGGCCGAGGGCGTGGGCAGCGCGGTGGAGATCGGCAAGCAGATCCACGAGGCCATCGGCATCGAGCCCCGGGTGACCGTGCTGGGCCACATCCAGCGCGGCGGCACCCCCAACGCCCGGGACCGCGAGACCGCCACCCGCATGGGCTACTTCGCCGTGCGGGCCTTCGTGGAGGGCCGGGGCAACTGCGTCATCGGCACCCGGGGCGGCGACATGGTGGAGACCCCCATCGAGGAGGCCCTCCAGATGGAGAAGCATCTGCAAATGGATCGCTACCAGGTGCTGGAGACGGTCAGCGTCACCACGCCCTACATCCAGCCCTCGCCCGAGGGCCACTGATTCCCCCGAACAACAGCAGGGACGCCGCGTTGAACGGCGTCCCTGCTATGTTCAGGCCATCTGTTACTTCAAAGCTGCGGTCACGGCGGCATTCAGCAGATCCACCGCGCGCTCGCTTTCAGTGGTCCTGTCCACCTTGTCCAGGGCATCCCCCAGGCCCGCGTCTCTGAAGGACTTGAGGCGGTTGGGATCGCTCAAGGTCTTGGGATTCAGCCCCATGGCATCCAGCATCAGCGCGGAGACCTTGGTGTAATGGCTGCTGAAGGCCTTGGCGTCCGCCGGCGTCAGGGCGGCGTAAGCGCTCCGGAGGCATTCCTTCAGGGCCGCACTGTCCATGCGCGCGCACTGATGCTCGATGGTCCAGCGCATCACGTCGATAGCGGCCTGCGCCTCGGCGCCGTCGGCCATGTCGATCACCGGGCGCAGCACACCCTGGGTCACCTCATCGGCGGAGGGTGCGACGTTCGTTACGCGGCGAAGATCCACGCAGGCGATGTGGGGATCATAGTTGTCCAGCCAGTACAGCACCACCGATCCGTCCTTTTCCTGAACCGCGTAAAAGGTGCCCGTGGCTTCCTTGGTAAAGCTGATGAATTCGTAGTTCTCGTCATCGTAATACATGTTGACGCCGATGAGTCCGTGGGCGTAATCAAAGGCGTTGAGGTGCTCGGCATCCTTTGAACCGTTGCCGAGGGCTCCGATCGTCTGGATCGCGTTCGCCATCGTGTTGCCCAGCAGCGAATTCAGAAAGCTGTTCTGGGAGGCCTTCCAACGGTTGAGCATCAAGAGATACTGGACCTGGTTGTCCTCGCCCTCCCGCCATGTGGCCTCGGCATACAGTTCGGGCTGACTGGATTTGCTGTTTACCGGCGCGTAGCTGCCGGGAGCGATCACCACGGTGAGGTCCTCGATATCATCCGCCTTCCAGACGCCCAGCAATTCATTCGTTTCAATGCGCTTCTGCGCAGCCAGCGCGGGAACAGACATCGCCATCGCCAGAGCGAGTACCATCAGCATCACAAGTCTTTTTTTCACAGTCCAACCCCCATTCCTTCATCAGTCTTTGGCCGGGGGATACTCGTTGCACAGCAGCCGGTAAGCCGGCTCGTCCTCCTCGATGGCGGGGAAGCGGCCCTGGGCATCCTCGAAGCAATTGTCGGTGTTGTCGTCGTTGCACATGGACACCTCGCCGATGATGGCATAGCCGGTGCCGGGCTGGACGTAGAACTCGTGGTAGTAATAGGGATACAGCGTCAGGCTCTGGCCGGGCTCGAGGATGATCTCCGCGCCGGCCTCCACGGTGTACGTCCTGCCGTCGGAAAACACCTTCACCGGGGTCTGGCGGTCCACCTTTTCGTCCTTGTCGGCGTTCCACAGCCGGAAGGCCAGGTTGCCGCCGCCGCGGTTGATGATGTCCTCCATCTTGTTCCAGTGGAAGTGGTTCGGGGACAGCTGGCCCTCGTCGAGCATCATGATCTTCTCGGCGTAGGTCTTGGTGTACTTGTCGTTGTGCACATTGCCGTTGCGCAGGGTAATCAGATACAGGCCCTTGGTGGCGAAGTGACCCTCGCCGTAGTCGGTGATGTCCCAGCCCAGGGCATTGTCCCGGATCTCGTCGTATTCGTGGCCCTTCTCCTGCCACGCCTCGGGCGTGAAGCTGAGAAACGGCGGCAGCTCAAAGCGGTGGGCCTTCAGGCGGCTCTCGAATTTCCTGATACACTGGTTGATCTCGGAACGCTTCATGGTGGTATTACCCCTCCTCAATTTGGTTTATTGCTGTGTCATACAGGCCTCGATCTGCACCCGGGTAGGGATGGAGGCGATGGCGCCCTTGGTCTGCACACAGATGCTGCCGGAGACGTTGCCATAGCGAAGGGCCTCGCGGACGATATCCGCGGTCAGGTCGGCGGCCTTTTCCACGCCGCAGATTCTCAGCTTCGCCAGGAAGGCTCCCCAGAAGGCGTCGCCCGCGCCGGTGGCGTCCACGGCCTTGACCTTCCTGCCGGCTACGTCAAAATAATCGTCGCCGAAGTAGGCTCTCACGCCATTCGCGCCCAGGGTCTGTACCACCAGGGCGATGCCGTTTTCCCGCATCAGCGCGGGAATCGCCGATTCGCCGCCGATCATGTCGACCTCCTCCTCGGAGATCTTCAGCAGATCCACGTATTTCAGGATATCCCTCACGGCCCGGGTACAGGCATCTATGTCGTCATGCCACATCACATTGCGGTAATTGACGTCAAAGCTGACCAGCTTTCCCTTCTCGTGGCCCAGCCGCAGCGCCCGCACGGTGGCCGCGGCCGCGGGCTGCGCCGACAGTGAACAGGAGCCGGCATGGATGATGGCGGCGTTGGCGATATCCGCCTCCAGCACCTCCTCCTCGCTCAACAGCGTGTCCGCGCCCGGCTTGCGGGCAAAGGTGAAGCGGCGCTCACCGTCCTCGGCCAGGGTGACAAAGGCCATGGTGGTGACGGCCTCCTCACACAGCCTGGGGCAGGCGGCCCGGACATTGTTTTCGGCCAGGGTGTCCATCAGAAAGTGTCCGAAGTCATCGTCCCCAACCTTGCAGGCCATGGAGGCGCTCAGCCCGTTCCTGGCGACAGCGATGGCCACATTGGCCGGCGCGCCGCCTGCCTTGCGAATATAGCTGGCCGGCTCGCTGCCCGGAATAAAGTCGATAAGCATCTCCCCAATGCTGTACAAATCCATCATATGACATCCCCTCCCGCTGTTCATAATGTCGAATCAAAGTTATGCAGGTAAATTATACTTTGCGGGAGGGGAAATGTCAATATGGAGGTAAATTCTGATTTGTCGCGCTGCGACAAATCAGAATTTACCTTAGGTGATTTGCCAAACAGCCCCGCGTGGGGTACAATAGGAAACGACAGGAGGGTGATACCATGCTTCCCAAACCGCGACCCATCTGGCAGCGGGTGCTGTTGATCGTCTGCGGAGCGTCGCTTTCGGCGTTGAACCTGGTCAGCTTTGTGCGCGCGGCAGGGTTGTTTCCCGGCGGCTTCACGGGGCTTTCGCTGCTGATCCAGGAATGCCTGCAGCGCTTTGTGGGCATCCACGTGCCCTATTCCGCGCTGAGTCTGACGATGAATTTTCTGGTGGCTGCGATCTGCTTTCGCTACATCGGCAAGCACTTCGCCCTGCTTTCGGTGCTGGCCGTGACCATCACCAGTGTGCTGACCGATGTGCTGCCCACCTTCACCGTGGCGGCGGATCCACTGCTGTGCAGCGTGTTCGGCGGGCTGCTGAACGGGCTGGCGACGACGCTGTGCCTGCGGGCCGATGCCAGCACCGGCGGCACCGATTTCATCAGCATCTATCTGGCCGAGAAGAGCGGCCGGGACGCCTTCAACATCATACTGGGCGGCAACGTGGTCATGCTCTGCGCGGCGGGGCTGCTGCTCGGCTGGGAGCGGGCACTGTATTCGATGATCTTTCAGTTTTGCACCACCCAGGCGCTGCACACGCTGTTCCAGCGCTACCAGCACCGCACGCTGTGGATTGTCACCGACAGGCCCGACGAGGTCTATGCCATCATCCGGGACGCCACCCACCACGCCGCCACGCTGTTTCACGGCACGGGCCTGTACAAGAACGAGCCCCGCTCGATGATCTACACCGTGCTCTCCGGCGACGATATCCGCCGGGTGGTGCATGGTGTGCGGGAGGTCGATCCCCACGCCTTCATCAACATCCAACGCACCGATTCCCTGACAGGCAGGTTCTATCGAAGGCCGCAGGACTGACGGAGAAAAGGTGGGGGAAATTCTGATTTGTCGCGGGCTTGCGCCCGTTTGAAGGGGGACAGGTCCCCCTTCAATACATCCTCCTCAGATTTGCCTGAAATCGCAGGCGATTTCCGGGCGGCAAATCTGCAAGGAAGCCTTTTTTGCTCTGGTCG
>JAFWEL010000199.1 GCA_017512905.1 Clostridia bacterium | reverse complement strand
TGCTCATGGGGGTGCGGTTATACCATCTGTCGCCATAGCGAACACACGACATAAACTGAATCGCATTCGATCCATCAATATCCAACATGGCCACCCTTTCCGCCAGCTCATCCGCGCCGCAGGACAGTCGCTGCTTCTCCAAAAACACGCAGGGACGGTCCTTTTGTGCCGACACAGAGAACCGTCCCCATGTGTTCCTCCAATTATCACTCATTGCCGCGGATTTATCCCTGCTTCCGATACACAAATTTCCCCTGCACCACGAAGTTCATGCAGAACAGCGCGACCTCCACCACGATCTTGGCCAGCGGGATGGGCCAGCCCAGGTTGATCGTCAGCAGGCGCATCAGCAGCAGGTTCAGCGCCAGCACCACCACGGCCAGCGCCGCGTATTTGATGAGCGCCTTGCCCAGGCTCTCGTTGCCATTGAACACCACCCTGCGGTTGACGGTGAAGTTCACGGTGGCGCTGATCAGCCGGGCGGCGATCACGCTGAAGTTCAGCGAGGCCGAGGCGCCCCAACCCCGGGTCAGCGCGCTGAACAGCAGCACCAGCACGTAGTCGATGACGAAGGCCAGCAGCGACGAGGCGGCGAACTTGAAGATGCACATGTAGATCTTCAGGGAGTCCTTGAAGGGGTTGAAGTGGGAGGAGGCGTTGTCCTCCAGGTAAACCGTCTCGATCCACTCCTCGATGATCGGTATGCCAGATTGGGCGGCGGTGAGCAGCATGTTGATCTCGTATTCATAGCGCTCGCCGGGGATGTCCACGAAGCGCTTCAGCACCTCCCGGTCGAAGGCGCGCAGGCCGGTCTGGGTGTCGTAGACGCTGACGCCGCTGGCCACGCTGAACACCTTGCGGGTGACGCCGTTGCCGAAGCGACTGCGGAAGGGCACATCGCCCTCGAACTTGCGGCTGCCCAGCACCAGCGCGCCGGGATGGGCGGCGGCGGTTTGGCAGACCTTGAGGATGTCGCCGTAGCGGTGCTGCCCGTCGGCGTCGGCGGTGACGGCCAGGCCACATTCGGGGCAGTGGTCCAGCACGTGGCGGAAGGCGGTCTTCAGCGCCGCGCCCTTGCCCCGGTTCTCGGGGTGCCGCAGCAGCGTGACCCCCTCGGGCAGGGCGTCAAATATGGGCAGGAAATCGGCCCCGCTGCCGTCGTCCACCACGATGGGCACGAAGTTGTCATTGTCCTGAAACTGCGACAGCAGCCCCAGCAGCTCCTTCGCGGGCTTGTAGGCGGGAATGATCAAAGCGGTTTTCATAGAACCAGGCTCCTTGGTAAAAAGCTACATAAGATATTATCATAAAATGCCGGGAAGCACAAGTGGGAATCGCGCCGGCGCCGGCGGTTACTTGAATTGACCGGTTTGGATGTGCTATAATGGCATCGATGGAACCATTTACCAAAGCGATGGGAGGCAATCGTCATGCTGGTCATCGGTGGGATATTCGTGGATGTGAAGGGGTTTGCGCATAATCAATACATGCCGCTGGAGCGGAACGTGGGCGATGTGCAGGTAGTGGCCGGGGGCGTTTGCCGCAACGTGGCGGAGAACCTGTCGATGCTGGGGCACGACGCCGAATTCGTCAGCATGGTGGACGACAACGGCATGGGCGCCCAGGTGCGGGGGGAGCTGGCGCAGCTGGGCGTGGACGTGACGCACGTGATCGCCGCGCCGAAGGGCATGGGCATGTGGCTGGCGATCCTCGACGAGAACGGCAACCTGGCCGGGTCCATCTCCCGTCAGCCGGATTTCACCGCGCTGGAGGCCTACCTGAAGGAAAAGGGCGATGAGATCATCGCGTCCACAGATGGCCTGGCGCTGGAATTCGATATGACCGCCGAGATCTCCGGCCTGGTGATGTCGCTGGCGAAAAAGCACAACAAGCCGGTGTATACCATCGTGGGGAATATGGGCGTGATCTTGAAGCACCCGGAATACCTGCACGACGTGTCCTGCTTCATTTGCAACGAGATGGAGGCGGGCCGGCTGTTCCGGGAGGACCTGACCGCCGCCACCCCCGAGAAGACGCTGAAGGCCCTGCGGAAGGGCTCGGCGCTGGTGGGGATCCCCGCCATGGTGATCACCATGGGGCCCCGCGGCGCGGTGTACGTGGACAATATCACCGGCGAGTTCGGCTATTGCCCGCCAATGGACGTGGAGGTGGTGGACACCACCGGCGCGGGGGACGCCTTCTTTAGCGCTGCCGTCGCCGCGCTGATGGGCGGCGCGCCCCTGTCCCAGGCCGTTCAGGCCGGCACCCGCCTGGCCGCCCGCACACTTGGTGTGGCGGGGAGCTGCGCGAAGGAAGAATTCAGTATTTAGTATTTAGCATTTAGCGGTTAGTGGAGGAGCCCTAAAGGACTGGCTTCGCGTCGAAAATCCTTGCGGATTTCTTTTGATTAAAGGACTGAGAAACATTGAAATCACTGCTGTTTCCAATGAATCAAACAAATCCCGCAGGGATTTGTGTCCAGTTTCAGGACATCGGTAATAGAAAGCTTCAGGACAAAGGTAAGGGTTTGTGTCAGCACATAGGTAAGACTTTCTGGTAGAATCGGCACAAGGGGGTGCCGAAGATGCCGTGGAAGGAGACCGATGCGATGAAG
>JAFWEL010000052.1 GCA_017512905.1 Clostridia bacterium | reverse complement strand
GGCGGCCCAGGAGCCGCCGCTACAACACGAACGATTTCGATGTGTTCGCGGCAGCAGCCATTCCTGTTCCCTGTTGACTGTTCCCTGTTCCCTTTGCACTACACTTTGCGATTCCACCAACACCCCGATAAATCAGAATTTGACCCCATCAACACATCACCCTGTTCGCGGCTGTCCTCAGAACGGGGCCTCGCCGTCATCCAAAGCCGGACCGCCGGCGATGGCGATGCTCACGCCGTTGACTTCCACGCCCTCCTCGGCGCGGATGAGGATATAGCGCTGGCCGTCGATGACCCGGGTCTCCACCAGGTCGCTGCGCTCGGGGTTCACCTGCACCACCACGTCGGGGGTGCGCACCTCGAACTTCTTCGGCTCGGCGATGTTCACGGCGTTCAGGCTCATGCCCTGGCCGAACTCGGCGTCATACTTTTCCTCGAAGGCGGCCACCTTTTCCTCGGGCACGCCGCAGCTTTGCAGCATGCCGGACATCTCCCGCCGGGAGATGGTCAGCGGCTCGGCGGTCTTGTCCTGGTCGTGCTCCTGGAGCATGTCCCGCAGCTGCTCGTGGACGGTCTGCACCACCTCCAGGCTCAGGTCCTCGTCCAGCGTGTCCTCCAGCACCGACTGGAACACCTCGCGCTGCTCGGCGGCGGGCATGGGCGCGTCGCAGTGGAACACGGCGTCCACGAACTCGTCGTGGGCGTTGGCGGCGTCCCGGGTGAAGTACAGCGCGCTGTAGATGTTCGCGGCCCGGTCGTCGAAGGTGGGAAACATGAAGCCCAGCTCCGGCCCGGACACCACCCAGTCCAAATCCCGGCTGTGGAAGGCGTTGTCCTCGCTGAAATAACTCAGCGCCGGCTTGGTCAGCTTCACCGGGCACACGCTGACCAGTATGTAGTTGAAGACCTCCTCGGAGATCACGTCGGCCTTGTTTTCGTCCGTATGGCGGAAGGGCACGTCGTAGGCGTCGTGCATCATCAGGATCAGGTAATTCCCCTCCAGCTCCAGGCTGTCGATGATCTTCCGGCACAGCTTTTCCGCCCCCGCGTCCACGGTCAGGGCGGTGTTGCGCAGGGCCATCAGCAGCTGGTGGGCCTCGTCGTCCATCACCTGGTCCGGGCGGAATTCGATGTCGATCAGGTTGCGGCCCGGCACGCCCGCCAGCGTGCGCTTGAAGATGGCCAGGTACTTTTCCTGCTCCTCCATGGGAAGGGACAGCAGCGGGTAGTTGAAGGCGGAGACGACGTCCCGCTTCTCGTTGACATAGCAGCCGCGCACACAGCTGATGGCGTTCTTGTCCGGATTGAGCCTGCGACGGATTTCGGCGATTTCTTTTCTGTTCATCGTTTACCTTCCAGCTTTTCTGTACTTGGACTCGATCAGCAGGTTCGACACGCCGTTGTAGATGATCACGCCGCCGATGACCATGACGGCGACCTTCATCGCGCTGAAGGAGAAGAATACCAGGAACAGCCCGGCCACGACGGTCAGCGCCGCCATGACCACCGGCCCGATCCAGCTGACGCCGCCCATCTTGCGCATCTCCAGCGACTGGGCCAGGTTCAGCACGCCGTTGACGGCGATGGCCGCGCCGATGATCTTGGGCAGCAG
The DNA here is from genome assembly GCA_017512905.1 of Clostridia bacterium. Taxonomy (GTDB): domain Bacteria; phylum Bacillota; class Clostridia; order Christensenellales; family Aristaeellaceae; genus UBA2862. The sequence goes on along the minus strand of JAFWEL010000052.1, from coordinate 13,717 downwards.
CGTGATCACGCCACGGGGCGCGATGAACACCACAATGCCCGCCACCAGGCACAGTATGCCGATGGCCAGCGTCGTGTAATCCCCTCCGTAAACATGGCGGTCGCGATACCAGCCGAAGCAGCAGATCACGCCGCCGGCCAGCAGCGCGATGCTCAGGATCTTCGCCGCCACCTCCAGCGTCTTTCCGGGCCAGAGGATGAGCAGTATCCCCAGTATGATCATCACGATCGAAAGCAGGACGTTGTTCTTGCTGAACTTCTGAAAACGATACTTCATGTTCATTTTAGCGCTTCCTTTCTCTGTTGGGCAGTTTGATGTTGGGCAGCCTGAGGGCCTCCCGGTTGGGCAGCTTGATCGCGTCCACGGCCCTGCGCATGCGATCCTTGAGCTTCGACCTGGACTGCACGGACTTTTCAAATTCGATCGGGTGGGTCAGGTACCAGGCCTGCACGTCGATGGGCTCCGCGCCGTCGGGACGCAGGCGGGTATACACGCCCTCGGCGTCCTGCCGCCAGGCCCGGGTGTTGTCGGCCAGGAGCAGCTTCAGGTATTCCTCCAGGAACTGCTTCAGCTCCGGCGAGCGCACCGGGCCGCCCACCTCCACCCGGCGGTCCTGGTTGCGGGTCATGAAGTCGGCGGAGGAGAGGTACAGCTTCATCTCCGGTCCCTCGCCGAAGGCGTAGATGCGGCTGTGCTCCAGGAAGCGGCCCACCACCGAGGTGACGGTGATGTTCTCGGTCTTGCCGGGCACGCCGGGCAGCAGGCAGCAGATGCCCCGGATGAACAGATCCACCTTCACCCCGGCGCAGCTGGCCTCGCTGAGCTTGTCGATCAGCTCCCGGTCGGTGACCGAGTTGGCCTTCACGCGGATGCGGCCCTCGCTGCCCCGGGCGATCTGCCCGTCGATCAGCTCCATGATGCGGTTCTTCATGGCAAAGGGGGCCACCAGCAGCTTTTCATATTCCCCGGCGCTGTTGCCGATGAGCATGTTCTCGAAGAAGTTCACCGCGTCCCTGGTGATGATCGGGTCGGCGGTCATCATGCAGAAGTCGGTATAGAGGGTGCTGGTCTTTTCGTTGTAATTGCCGGTGCCGATCTGGGCGATGTAGCCCAGGCCGCCCCGCTCCCGCCGGGTGATCAGGCACAGCTTGGCGTGGCACTTCAGGTTCTCCGGGCCGTAGATGATGCGGCAGCCCGCCTCCTCCAGCTCCATGGACCAGTCGATGTTGTTCTGCTCGTCGAACCGGGCGCGCAGCTCCATCAGCACCGTGACCTCCTTGCCGTTCTCGGCGGCGGCGCACAGCGCCTTGGCGATGGCGGAATTGCGGGCCAGGCGGTAGATGGTGATCTTGATGGACGCCACGCTCGGGTCCTTCGCGCTCTGGCGCAGCAGGTCCAGGAAGGGCTGCATGCTCTGGTAGGGATAAAACAGCAGCACGTCCCGCTGGGTCACCTGCTCCCACATGGGCTGGTCGGCGTTCAGGTAATCCGGGTAGACCGGCGTGTGGGGCGCGTTGAACAGCGCCTTGGGCACCCGTTCGATGGCATCCACATAGTCGATCACCAGCGGGCACGTGCAGCTGAACACCCGCTCGGCGTCCAGCTTCAAAAACTCGCACAGCCGCTTGGCCAGCCGGGGGGCCCTGCCCTCCAGCTCCAGGCGCACCGGGGCCAGCCGGTCCCGCTTCTTCAGCAGCGAACGCATGTAGTTCAGGAAATCCGGGTTTTCGTCGTCGTAATGCTCCTCGCTGAGGCTGATATCGGCGTTGCGGGTGATGGACACCACGGCCTGCTCCCCCACGTCGTAGATCTTGAAGATCTTCTTCATGTGGGCGGCGATCACGACCTCGGTGCGGATGTAGCGCACGCCGCCTCCCGGCAGCATGATCACCCGGGGCAGCGACGGCGGCACGTCCACGATGCCCAGCACCGCGGGCTGCTTGCCGGCGGCGTCGTGCTTGCCGGGGGCGGCCTGCTTGCCCTGGGATTTGCCGCCCTGGGGCTTGCCGCTGAGGGTCAGCAGGGCGGCGGCGTACAGCGCCTTGTTCTTCAGGTGGGGAAAGGGATGGCTGCGGTCGATCACCTGGGGCGAAAGCAGCGGCCGGATGTTCTCCTTGTAGTATTCCTGCACATACTCCTTCTGGGCGGCGGTCAGCGTTTCATAGGCCGCCTCGGCCACCCCGGCGTTGTCCAGCTCCTCCATCAAAGCGCGGTAGATGTCGTCCCTGCGCTGGATCAGCGGCCCCACCGCGGCACAGATGGCGCTGACCTGCTGCTTGGGCGTCATGCCGGATTTGTTTTCCTTATCGTCGGGGGCCAGCATGTCCATGTCGATCAGGCTGCCCACGCGCACCATGAAGAACTCGTCAAGGTTGCTGGTAAAGATCGAGACGAAGCGCAGCCGCTCCATCAGCGGCACGCCGGGATCCGTGGCCTGGGCCAGCACCCGCTCGTTGAACTTCAGCCAGCTCAGCTCCCGGTTCTGGGTAAAGCTCAGGTCCCTCTGCTTGACGACGGGGATGTTTTCCACCTGTATAGCCTCCTCTGCCGATTCCGGAAAGGGAAATCGGGGTCGCTGTGGTTCCCGGGGCATATTGCCCTACGTTATAGCCATTATAGCAGATTTTTCGCCGTCTGCCAACGCCAACAGGCCGGCAAAGGGCGATTATCGTTATTTTGCCAAATTCCGCCACAGTCCCGCCACAATTTATCAACACATCCCTTCCGGGAACGCCCGCGTCCGGCGGGGATGGGCTCGATCCGGGGTTGAGGGCTTGGTTTATGGTGAATTATCCTCCGACCAAACAGTCACGACATGGTAAAATGCAGGAAATATATGGTATGGTAAAAGTGGCTGCGTCTTCTTTCTCCGCCTCATTCATGAGCCGTACCTGTTCCTTTGCCCATGCTTTTGCGTCTGTGACTCCATAGGTTTCACAGATGTATTTCTCGGAGCCCAGTCGTTTTACTACCTGGGACTTGTTCTTCCCATTGACATAGATGGCCTTCTGTACAAAATACGATACGGAATACTTTGTTTTTGCCCAACCAAGTCTCATATGCATCACCCGGTACTATTATAACATACCGTGGCATAACGTTCATCTAAATATTCAAATGTTGACAAAAAAATACCGCTCCCATCGGTGTTCTCTTCGTCTTGTTTGCTCACTCGCTGTCAAACACCCGGGCGCCCCTACGCCAGGCTTACCTCCCGCATTTGTTTTTCACTCTATCCGCTGAATTGATGACACTGCCCACCCCGGCGGCTTCGCCTTGCTGGGGACGCGTGTACAAAGGCTGTCCACGCCGGCGACACAGAATTGCCTTAATTTAAAAACCGCTTGTCAGGCCATGTATTCTATGATATAATATATGTGGTTGAGTGATGCCCACCCACAATACAAGGAGGTAAATTGACATGAAGAAACTGCTTGCAGTGCTGCTGGCCCTCGTGCTGGCGCTGTCCTGCACCCTGGCCTTGGCCGAGACGACCGCTCCGGCCACCGAACAGGAATTCCCGGGGCTGACCATCGAATCCGAATACGACGTGAACCGCGAAGCCATCACGAAGCTGCTCACCGACAATGGCATGGACGAGAGCCTCGTGAAGTTCGTCGACGCCATCGCCTCCATCCTCGACCAGGGCGGTGAAAAGCTGGTCATCGCGAAGGACGGCGTCCAGTGCGACGTGCTGCTGAAGGGCGAATCCCTGGTCAACCTGCTGGCCCAGTTCACCGACAACGGCCTGCTGATCGGCAGCAACCTGATCCCCAATTACGCGCTGACCGCTTCCTTCGAGGAGCTGCTCGAGCTGTTCATGGCCAAGGTCCAGGAGCAGGCCGAAGCCATCGAGGGCTTTGATATCGCCGGCATCCAGGAATCCCTGAACGCTCACGTCGAGACCTTCGTCGATTCCTGCTCCGCCGCCATCATCCCCGGCGAGCCCAAGCAGGGCGATTATGTGATGGACGGCGTCAGCTACAACACCATGATCCCCATGAAGATCGACCTGCCCACCATCGTGGATGCCCTCAACGAGATGACCGAGGGCCTGGCGAACGACGAGACCATCCAGACCGCGCTGATGCAGCTGGCTCTAATGGGCGTTGAAGTGAATTTCGACGCCGGCTCGGAGGCCGCCTTCATCGACAAGGCCACCCTGCCCGCCGTCGCCGTCGAGACCTATGTGAACGTCGACGAGAATGGCGCGCAGAACGGCCCGACCCAGGTGATCGTGTACGTGGTTCCCGCCGGCGAGACCGAAGCGGCCACCGTGGTGACCACCAAGGTCAACGACACCAACGTCACCGTTGACGCCCAGTTCATCAGCGCCAACACCACCGTCACCTACACCATGGACCGCGATCCCCAGGATATGCTGGGCATCAAGTGCCGCCTGGACGCCTACGTGAAGGACGCCTACTACGGCTTCGCCGCCGTCACCGCCTCCACCGACGAGAGCATCGCCTTCGACGCCTACCTCTATGCGCTGGACAACGAGAATGCCATCGCCGAGGAGCACGGCTCCATCACCATGAACGGCCAGCTGACCGCCAGCGTGTCTGATAAGGCCACCGTGCTGACCCTGAGCGACCTGACCGGCGAGAAGTCCAGCGACAACGTCAGCGGCCTGGTCATGGACATGATGTTCAGCGGCCTGGGCGGCGTGCTCTCCACCGCCACCGAGCTGATGCCCGACGAGGTGGACACCATCTCCAGCACCGTCACCAGCATCCTGAACATGTTCACCGGCAGCGCCGAGGACGCCCAGCCCGCGGCCTGATGCAATCGCCCCAATCGACAATCACCCGGAGCAGTTCGTACGAACTGCTCCTTTTTTGCGCCGATGGCGCGGGGATCGGTCTGGCTCAGGAATTGCTCAGGGGGAATTTCCCCGCCCGAACATCCCCATCTTTCAATTTTAACCTTGTCTGTTTTTGACTTTTTGCCAATTACCACTGGCGCTATTGGTTATTTTATGCTAACATATATTAGAAGGTGCAAACTATAAAAAAGAGGCGACAGGGACATGACACAGCAGGAGCGTCGCGTAATCCAACCCCCTCCCGTGAAGGCCGCGGGCCAGACGTTGACCCAGGCGGCGAAGGCCTATGTCGAGGCCCACAGCGAGGAAAAATTCGCGCTGCAGGCGATAGCCGACGCCCTGTTTGTCAATGGCAGCTACCTGCTGCGGGTGTTCAAGGCCAACACCGGTCACACGCTGCTCTGGTATCACAACCACATCCGGTGCGAGCGGGCCAAGGAGCTGCTGCGCCTGCGGGACAGGAGCATTTCCCAGGTGGGCGAACAGGTAGGCTTCGTCTCCTCTGCCCATTTTTCCCACGTATTCAAAAAGATGACCGGCATGACCCCCACCGATTACCGACTCACCAGCGCGACTTCGGACAAGTGGTGAAAGGAGCGCCCATGGAGAAAAAGGCAAAGGCCCCCCGCGTCATCAGCGACACGACGCTGGACCGTTACCTGGGCGCGATCCTCGCCCTTCGACAGCGCATTCCCATCGTGCGGTCGGTGGATGTGGCCAATCACCTGGGCAATTCCAAGGCCTGCGTCAGCATGGCGCTGAAGCAGATGATCCTCCAGGAGCTGGTGCGCATCGGGCCCCACGGCGCGCTGCTGTTGACCGAGTCGGGCGAGCGCCGCGCCGCCGGCCACCGCGACAGCTGCGATTACTTTCAATGGCTGCTGGTCCAGTCCGGCGTGGTGGAGCCCGAAGCCCGGACCGAGGCCGCCGCCATCACCCGCGCCCTCAGCCGCCCGTCCTTCGAAGCGCTGCAGGGCTATCTGACCCGCATGGGCATTCCCCCGGGTCCCGGTGGTGATGCGCCCATACAAGAACAACAGGCTGTATCGAAATGAGCGAAGTGTTCATTCGATACAGCCTGTTTTGTCGGCATGCACATTGCCGGGTTGTTAATAGGACTCCTCCACCGCGGAAACCACGGCGTCACGGGTTTCGCCGGGGCGCAGGCGTCGGGCCAGCAGCACCAGGCGATCGTCGTCCAGGCAGGTGGACAGCGTCAGCAGCGCGTCGTCCGGCTCCACATCCACCGGAATCGTGAACAGCGACCGGGCCTTGACGCCGGCCACGTATTCGTCAAAGGCGGCCGTCGACCCGAAGGTCGGGCTGGAAAAATAGTTGAAGTAATTCGGGCTGTCGGTCTTTGACGAGACCTGCATCACCGCAAACACGGCGTAGCTCTCCTTCTCCCAGAGGGTGCTGAAGGCGATCAGCGGATGCTGGCGCAGGAAATCCAGCTTGCGGTAGTGGGTCAGTATGCCGAACATGCTGCCGTCGTTCATGCTGTGGCCGTGGATCAGGAGGTTCTGGGTATCGGCGTTGATCGGCGAATTTTCATCCAAAAACAGGGTCCCGGAGGCGTTCTTCGCGCCGGTGAAGTCGTGGTCCAGGTAGAAGGTGTTGTCCCGGTACACCACCGGCAGGTGAACTGTGCCCGAGATGCTGATCCAGCCCACCGTGTCCGGATTCTTCCGGGTCAGCTCCGTCATCTCCGGCAGGATATCCAGGTCGGTGCGGTGAAAGGCAGCCGCCTTTGGTGTCTCAGCGGTCTCAACAGACAGAGCCGCCGTATCGGGCACCTCGATGGGCGAGCCGTCGGGCATGACCATCGCGGAGAGCTCGCCGTAGGGCGACGTCCGGGCCGCCGCGGCGCTGGCGGCGTACACGGGCCCATCATCCCCGATGGGCGGCGCGGCGACCTCCGCCTGCATGGCTTCGCCGCTGACGCCGTACAGCGCCGCCAGCTGGCGATTCAGGCGCGCGGTGCGGATGCTGCGCACGATCACCGACGCGGACAGCCCCAGCGCCACCAACGCCGTCAGCGCCAGCACCGCCTGGGCCGCAATAAAGCGCCGCCGGTTGACCACGCGATAGCGCCTGCGCCGTCGCGCCGGTAAGCCGGGCAGGGACGTCCGCGGACGGGCCTGATTCCCCGGCCGGTATCGGATGCGCCGCGTTCTCTTTCGCTGCAATCGCAAGCACCTTCATTCATGATTGGTTGAGGGGGAAAGACAGCCTTGGCCTTTACCCCACTTCCCTGCGCCGGCGCAGGGCCATCAGCAGTACGATGGCCACGGCGGCGACGATCAGGTAAAGCGGCAGGTGGCTGTCGTCCCCGGTGGGCACCCTGTCCCGCAGGGTGAGGGTGCCCTCCCCGCTGATGACCTGTGTGCCTTCGGCATCGGTAATGACGCAGCGGAAGCGGCAGCCGTCCCATCGCATTTCGATGTCCTCCCGGCTGAGCACCGGATCCGTGAAGCCGGGGAGGTCCACCCACTTCTCATGCACCGGGTCCCACACCTGCCACTGGTAGGCGTAGGGCTCGACGCCGCCATCCACCTCCACATCGAAGGACACGTCCTCGCCCTCCTGGACCGTGACGTCCTCCGGCTGGTCGATGATGCTCAGGTCCTCCACATGGTCGAACAGGACGTCAAACTCGTTGTTGGCGTAGGCGTTTTCATCGGTATCCAACACCGACAGCACCACCCGCGCATACCTGTGCTCCTCCGGTTCATCCACCAGGGCGTTGACGGGCAGCGTGATGGTCTGGGCCCTTCGGTTGGAGGTGGCGCTTTCGTACAGGGGCAGGCTCAGGAACGACGACTCGCTGGCGTCATCGGCATAGCTCACATGGGTCTGGCTGGTCTTCTGTTTGTCCGCGTTCATGTAGGCGTCCAGCAGGTTGGAGGCCTGGTTGCTGGACCAGATCACGCCCTTGGTCAACACCCAGTCCTTGCGGAAGGAAAGGATGAATATCGTCGCGCCTATGGACAGCTTGACCTCACCCTCGACGGTGGTATTCGAGGGCGTCTTGCTGGTGATGCTCAGGCGGATGATGATGCTCAGCACGGTCGATATCTCGACCCAGGCGTCCAGGAAGCCCTTGATGCCCACACCCAGCGCGGCGGCCAGGGAGATGTTGATGGAGATGGTGCATTCGTTGTAGGGCCTGAGCTCCCAGTTCTGGAAGCGACCGTTGACCCAGCAGAAGCTGAGGGCATGCTCCACGGCGAAGCCCGCAGCGATGCCCAGGGTGAAGGACACATACAGCGGAACCGGCCCGATGGTATAGCTGACAACCCAACTGAAGCTGTAAGCCGCGGTGATGCCGCTGCCCACCTTCAGCTTGACGACTTTGGACTTTACATCCGGCACATCCTCGTCCAGATTCCACCGGCCCGTGGCCACAATGAAGATGCCCACATCGATCTTGGATTCGCCCATGAACTTCCAACCCTTGGTCTTGTAGAAGTCCTTGGCCAGGTTGTACTTGCTCATGTACTCGCCGAAGATGCCCTTCTTCTCAATATGGGACTGCGCCTGCTGGAAGCCGCGGACATCCTTGTACTGCCAGTTGTTCTTCAGTTTTTTCGCGTCATCCTCGAAGACGGAACTGCCCATAAAGATGGTCACATATCCGCCGAGATCGATGTTGATCCTCGGCACGTACTCCAAACAGATCGATCTGTATAATCATACCATTCTACTACTTTAAAATCAATTTTTCGACCAAATTGATGGATGTTATTAATACTTATGTAAAAAGCGTTCCGACGATTTAACATCGAAACGCCAATGCCCTGTTAATAAAAACGCAGGGGCTGCCTCAAACGACACTTTCATATCGTCTGAGGCAGCCCCTGGCATAAAGGCCTCAATCCGCCTGATTGACCGGCAGCCCGCGGAACCGTCTCCGCCAATCCCGTCCGTTCCGTCAAGGCCCATTTTGACGGGCCTTGACGGGAACGCACTAAAGGTGGGATTGAAAACCTATGAACCTAAGGATGCTGCTAGGGCATCGGTGAAGGCATCAAACCTCCGCCTCCGCCTTCGCCTCTGCGAAAATCAAACCAGTAAGTAATTACTTCTTGACCAGCTTGCTGTACAGGGAGGACACCCACACGCACTTGCCGCTCTTCCAGACGCCGTAGAACATAACGCCACGATCGTCGAAGGAGTACACGCGACGGTAGTTGACCTTCTGATCCTTATGCAGAGCCTTGCCGAAGCTGTCGCTCAGGCTGGGAGTTTTGTGCAGCCAAACCTTGGCAGTGGCCTGCACCTTCTTGTAGCACTCGTCGGAGATGCGGGTATCGCCCTTATCCTTGAAGAAGTAGAAGCCTTCCTCATCGCGGATGCCGGGCTTGGACAGGCCAACGCCACCCTGGGAGAAGCGAACCAGCACGTCGCCGGTCACGTCGGAAGCCACACAAGCCTTCAGGTCGCCAGACTTGAACCAAGCGGTCCAGCAGGTGCCGTAGTCGGGGCAGGTGAAGTTGCCGTCGGTGCCGTAGGGAGTCAGACGAACGCGAACCCAATTGCCAACATAGCCCTCGACGCAGCCGATGGAGCCCTTGCTGATGATGGTGTCGGTGCTCTTGCTGTCCCGGGTATCGGAATAAGCAACGGCATTCTTGTTGAACTTCACATAGTCGTGGATCGAGAACTTGCAGCCCGCCATGGCGGTAGCGGTGAGAGCCAGCACCAGCGTGAGAACGAGCAGCGCGGCGACGAGTTTCTTCATGGTCTTCATGAATTTTCCCTCCTAAAAATCTTGAACTTCGGGCCCGGTCCCCGCGCCACTGGGTGTTGTCGCAACTCCGCGGTCTGTGGCAGCATCCATCGCTCGGATTGTCCCGAAGCCCCCGCGCAGGAATACCCACGCGTCCCTAATTGGTGTATGAATTATAGCAAATTTTGGTCCGGAGGTCAATACGTCTATTGAAAAGTCACAATATTTATACAATTGTAATATATTATGATAATTTGAAATAAAGATATGACACGAATTGGACACGACCATAAATTCGATTTAACAGCCCCGGTCCGCGTCTTCGCCCCCTTTCGCCATGAATAACGCCGCAGGCCGCCCCATTCGGGGCAGTCTGCGGCGCAATTGCGCGTTATTGCGATCAGACGATCTTGGTATAGCGGGAGGATACCCAGCCGTTGTGGCCGTGGAAGCTGACCTTGTACCACACCACGTCGCGGTCGTCCCAGCGCTTCTCCTCCAGATAAGCCGCGGAATCGCCACGGTACAGTACGCCGATGTCCGCGGCATCCTTGTCGGGATGCTTGCGCACATAGGTATCGCCGCTGACGGCCTTGACACGCCGGCTGCCGCTGCTCCTGCCACCGCTGACCTCTTCCAGCTCTTCGTTATTCAGCTCAACCATATTCAGCTTCTCATTGTTATCCATGATCGTTACCTCCTTTATGTATGGGCGTTTGTTCTGCGTCATACGAACCCCTACATTATACCCTATCGCCGTCCGCGAATGTGCGTTACACATGGACATTTGTTGGGCTTTTCTGGGTCCGGCAAGCTCCTTTCCCGCGGCCATCGCCCCGCGCTTTCCTTGCTTGCAGGCCCAGTATAGCAGGGTCGCCGTCACACAAGCGTCACATATCGCCGTCGCCCATGGTCGAGGTCAAGATCGCGCCGGGAAGCGCCCGCGCCGCCCGATCCGCCTTTCCGGGATCATCAAAGGCGCCCACCACTGCCGATCCGCTGCCGGTCATGAAGGCCGCGCCCGCGCCCAGCTGGCGCATCCTGTCGGTCAATCGGCCGATTTCAGGCATCAGCGAAACAGCGGGGGCGGTCAGGGCGTTGGCGCACAGCCGGTCAACCGCGTCGAGCCGCCGCGCCGCCACGGCCCTGGCCAGAGCTTCGCAATCCAGCGCCACGTCGGCAAAGCCGCCCCGGTCCCACAGCGAAAACACCGCGCCGGTGGACAGTCCCCCGCCCGGCACGGCCAGCACCAGCGGTATCCGCGGCGCTCCCGGCACGGGCGTGATGGCCTCGCCAATGCCCCGCACCACGGCCAGCCCCTCCGTCAGGCAGAAGGGCACGTCCGCCCCCAGGGTCAGCCCGATCTCCAGCAACGCCTCCCGGGACAGTCCCAGGCCCCAGAGTTCGTTCAGCGCCCGAAGGGCCGCGGCGCAGTCCGCGCTGCCGCCGCCTAGGCCCGCCCGGGCGGGAATCCGCTTGGTCAGGGCCATCCGCGCGCCGCGCTGTGTGCCGCAGCGCCGGTTCAGCGCCATCGCCGCCCGCAGCACCAGGTTCTCCTCCCCCGCCGGCACACCGTCCACCGCCAGGGACAGCCCGCCGGCAGGTTCGATCTCCAGCGCGTCGCTCAGGTCGATGCTCTGCATCAGCATGTCCAGCAGGTGATACCCGTCCGGACGCCGCCCGGTGATGTTCAGCGCCCAGTTGATCTTTGCCCGGGCAGGATAGACACGCGACATGGAAAGCCTCCTTTATAAATTCTGATTTGTCGCGTTGCGACAAATCAGAATTTACCCATTAATCAGCTGGAACTGGTCTCCGAAGACCTCGACGATCTCGTAATAGCTGGCGACCATGCGGTTATAGTTTTCGTCGTCCATGCCGGTGGGGCGGTTTTCCAGGTAGCGGCCGGAGGGCAGCACCTTCACCGCGCCGTTCTGCTTCCAGGTGTATGTAGGTATGTAGCCGACGCTGTCGCAGGTGAACCGGCCGCCGGGCTGTTCGTTGACGGTGAAATCCAGGATGATGCCGTTGTCGGTGTACTGGAGCACGTGGTCGCTGATGAAATTGCCCATGCAGAACATGGTCAGCACCTGCTTGTCCACCCCGTCCACGGTGACATTCTGGTAGCCCATGGGCTGCACCTCGTGGGCGTGGCTGCCGATGATGATGTCCACCCCGGCCTCAGCCAGCTGTTTGGCGTACTTCTTCTGGCTGTCGTCGGGCTCGCGCACATACTCCTTGCCCCAGTGGGGGAAGGCGATGATCACCTCGGCCCCGGCGTCCCGCAGCTTCTTCACGTCGCCCTTGAAGTCGGCCTTGCTGATGTAGGGCACCAGGTCCACGGCCTCCTTGTCCACGCCCCGGTTTTCCATGCTGTTGGTGGTGTGGGTATAGGCCATGAAGCCGAACTTGATGCCGCCCACCTCGCAGATCACCGTGCCCGCCTTCTCCGCCTTGGTGCGGTAGGCTCCCACGTGAGCGAAGCCGTACTTTTCCACGTTGTTCACGGTGTTCTCCACGCCGCCGCTCCAGCGGTCCAGCATGTGGTTGTTGGCCAGGGTCAGGAAATCGATGCCATAGTCCTTCAGCGGGGCCAGGGCCACGTCCGGCGCGTTGAACTGGGGATAGCCGGAATACTGGGACTTCTTGTACTTGCCGATGGTGCCCTCCATGTTGCCCATGGTGTAATCGGCGTCCGCCAGCTGCTCGGCGATCATCTCGAACTGGTTGTGGAAGTCGTAGCCGCTGTCCCGGGCGTACACCAGCTGGGTCTGGCAGAACATGATGTCCCCCACCACCCGCATGCGCACCGACCGCAGCGAGCCGTCGGGCCGCCGGGTGGACACCACGCGGTCGATGGCCCGGGGCAGCTCAGGCACAGGCGTGACCTCCGCCGCGACGGCGTCTTCCCCGTCGTCATCGTCCGCTTCCTCCGTCAGCGCGCCCGCCTGGCCGGAGGGCTCCGTGTCGGTCATCGCCGCCAGGTCGGGCACCGAGCCGCCGGCGCTCTCCGCCACCGGCTGGGCCGTCGCAGGCACGGCGGTGGCCTCCACCATGGCGGTGACGGCGTCGGGGCTGCCCTTCGGCTTGAGGATCAGGATCACCGCCGTGATGATCAGCACCGCGATGCCGGCGATGATGGCGATGGCGATCCGGTTCTGCCGCCGCTGGCGCATCAGGGCCTCGTACTGCTGGCGCGTCATCCGCCGGGGCGCGTTGGGATTGGGTCTGTTCTGCATAGGTATTCCTCCGAATTCGGGCGTATATATTGCCGGTCTATTCCAGGCTCCCGTCCGGCTCCTCCGGGGCGGGCATGTCGTCGTGGATCAGTTCATCCCGGACTGGCGTAGTCTCGGGCAGCGCGTCGAAATCCCTGCCGCACACGGGACAGCGACTGTCGCCGTTCTCCCGCTTCGCGCCGCATTCCGGGCAGTATTCCCCGGGGGACACCGGCTCGGGCTTCGGGGCCTCCTCGGGCAGCCTTTTGCCGCACATCGCGCAGAATCGGGCTTCCCTGCCGAACACCGCGCCGCAGTTCAGGCAGCGCTTTGTCTCCCGGGCCGCGTCCCGGGCGTCCGTCAGCTCCTCCACCTGCAATTCGGTGGCCTGGATGCGCAGGGCCAGCGCCCGGGCGTCGTCCGGGTGGCCCCGTCCCGCCTGGGCCGCGTAACAGGCCCTGCCGTAGCGGGCATAGAGCTGGTTCAGCGCCGCCTCGGCCTCGCTCAGCTCGGCGCTGAGCCGGTTGAACTCGGCCCCCTCCTTCGCCCTGTCAGAGCCCGACCGGCCCTTCCCGGAAAACTGCTTGCTGAATTCCTTTAAAAAATCCATATCCAACCCTCATATGCATAAATATCCTATTGTAGTTATAATAAACCCATTTCCGGAATAAATCAAGGGTAAATTGGGGAAGGTAAATTCTGATTTATCGAGCTGTTGGTGGAAAAGCAGAGGGTAGTACAAAGGGAACAGGGAACAGTCAACAGGGAACAGGAAAAGCCGCGCACGGAATGTTGCAGTCAGAACGAAGGGAACGTTCCCGCGACGAAAATGAAGTATAGAATCCCTGAAAGCCCTGTAGCGGCGGCAATCTGCCGCCACGGCATTCTTATCGGCTGGGAACGGTGGCGGCAGGTTGCCGCGACACGAAGTTAGTCCTT
>JAFWEL010000003.1 GCA_017512905.1 Clostridia bacterium | reverse complement strand
GCGGCAGGGAGCCTGTCGACCAGAGCAAAAATCGTTTCCTTGCAGATTTGCCGCCCGGAAATCGCCTGCGATTTCAGGCAAATCTGAGGAGGATGTATTGAAGGGGGACCTGTCCCCCTTCAAACGGGCGTCAGCCCGACAAATCAGAATTTCACATACGCCTGATCAGTTACTGTTGGAGTAATGAAAGTCACGCGCCGGTGGCCCTCAGCCAGATCATCAGCACAGTCACATCCCCCGGGTTGATGCCCGGGATGCGGCTGGCCTGGCCGAGGCTTCGGGGGCGCTGGGCGTCCAGCTTCTGGCGGGCCTCGATGCGCAGGCCGGACATGTTCAGGTAATCAGCGTCCGGGGGCAGGGGTGTGTCCTCCATCTTCAGAAAGCGCTGGCGGTCGGCCTGTTGGCGGCTGAGGTAGCCTTCGTATTTGATGTCGATCTCCAGCTGCTCCACCACGTCGGCGGGATAGTCCGGCAGCTCCGGCCGCTGCTGGCGCAGGGCGGCGTAATCCACCTCCTGGTGCCGCAGCCTTTCCGTCAGGTGAAGCTTTTCCAGCAGCGCCTTGCCCTCCCGGGTCAGGCGCTGTTTTTCCAGCATTTTTTCGTAGCGCCCGGCATCCACCAGCCCCGCATCCCGGCCCTTTTGGGTCAGGCGCAGGTCGGCGTTGTCCTGGCGAAGCAGCAGCCGGTATTCGGCGCGGCTGGTCATCATGCGGTAGGGCTCGTCCACGCCCTTGGTCACCAGGTCATCCACCAGCACGCCCAGGTAGGCGTCCGCCCGGGTCAGCAGCATCGGGGCCTTTCCCTGCAGCCACAGGGCCGCGTTGATGCCGGCGTACAGGCCCTGGGCGGCGGCTTCCTCATAGCCGGAGGTGCCGTTGATCTGCCCGGCGCAATAGAGCCCTTCGATATGTCTCGCGGCGAAGGTGGCGCTCAGCTGGGTGGGGTCGATGCAGTCGTATTCGATGGCGTAGGCCAGCCGCAGTAGCTTTGCCTGCTCCAGGCCGGGGATGGAGGCGTAGATTTCCCGCTGCACGTCCTCCGGCATTGAGGTGGACATGCCCTGGGCGTACCATTCGTGGGTGTAGAGCCCCTCCGGCTCCATGAATACGGGATGCCGGTCTTTATCGGAAAACCGGACCACCTTGTCCTCAATGGAGGGGCAGTAGCGCGCGCCAGTGCCGTGGATCGTGCCGGAATACATGGGGGCCCGGTGCAGGTTGTTCAGTATGATCTCGTGGGTGCGGGGCGTGGTGTAGGTCAGGTAGCACAGCGCCTTGTTCTTCAGCGTGGAGGCGTCCGTCATGAAGCTGAAGGGCACGATGGGGTCGTCCCCCTCCTGGGGCGTCATCCTGGAAAAGTCGATGGTCCGGCCGTCCAGCCGCGCCGGGGTGCCCGTCTTGAAGCGGCGGATGTGGAAACCCAGGTCCATCAGGTTCTGGGTCAGCGCGTTGGCGGCCATCAGCCCCTGGGGTCCGCCGTTCCAGCTGCATTCGCCGATGATGATGCGGCTGTTCAGGTATACGCCGCAGCAGGCGATCACCGCCCGACAGGCCACGCGGCCCCCGGTGGTGGTCTCGATGCCCGTCACCCGGCCGTTTTCCACGACGATGCGCCGCACCTCGGCCTGGCGCAGGGTCAGGTTTTCGCAGTCGTCCACGGCCCGGCGCATGCGCAGCTGATAGGCCTTCTTGTCCGCCTGGGCCCGAAGCGAGTGCACCGCGGGACCCTTGCGGGTGTTCAGCATGCGGGACTGTATGAACACGTCGTCGATGGCGCGCCCCATCTCGCCGCCCAGGGCGTCCAGCTCCCGTACCAGGTGCCCCTTGGCGGTGCCTCCGATGGACGGGTTGCAGGGCATCATCGCCAGGGCGTCCAGGTTCAGCGTGGTCAGTAGTGTGGAAAGCCCCATCCGGCCGCAGGCCAGCGCGGCCTCGCAGCCGGCGTGTCCCGCGCCGATGACCACCACGTCAAAGGTATCGTTTATCAAGGCAAGCCCTCCTCCCGGCTCCGGTCATGGGCGAATCAATCCTCCAGGTTCTTCGTCTCGTTGTAGAAGTTGACGACGATGGACATGACGACGGAAACCACCACCAGGCCGCATATACCCAGGATCGCGGAGAGTATGCGCCCCATGACGCTGACCGCGGCCACATCGCCGAAGCCGATGGTGGATATGATCGCGAAGCTGTACCACAGCGCGCTGGTGAAATCGGGAATGTCATCCTCCAGAAGGGGCAGCACCAGCGAAAAGGCGACGGTCAGCAGCAGCATGCCGAAGAGGATCTCCGCCGCGTTGGTCTTGCGGACCACCTTCCAGAAGATGTCCATCTTCATCTGGGAATAGGCGATGCCTATGATTTCCTTCAGGGTGTTCACGATGCATACGATCACGATGACGATCACCGAATGGCCCAGCACCAGCAGCGCCACCACCACCGCCAGGTTAAACAGGATGTTGGGGAGGGTGTGGTTTTTGATGACGGAGGCGATTCTGTCCGTCAGGATCGCCAGGAAAAACAGCACGCCGACGGTGGGCATGATGCGCAGCTCGTCGCCGGAGATGATCAGCAGCGCCATTCCGGCCAGCATCAGGCAGCCGGCGATGATATCCCGGATGAAATCGATCCTGGATTTTTTCCGGATCATGAAGGCGCGTATGAACCTGTAGACCGATAGCGACAGAAAGAAGAGCTTCGAAATCTGCAGGAGCTGATCCGACTGTTTATTCCAGGCCTTGAACATATCCACGGACAGCGCCAGCACGACCAGGGACAGTATGCCGTCGATGATGTTGACCAGCGTGTCCCGCTTCATGTGTTTCAGATGAGACATTTGCGATTGCGCCTCCCGGCATGGGATGTACCCTATACTGACATTCTATATGACATGGGCGGCAATTTCAAGGGCATCCGGGTAAAGGCGCTTCATTTCAAAATGCCGCCTTTTTTTAGCCCTCGTTTCCGGTGCTACCGGTTCCTTCCCGGGCATAAATAATGCCACGTTCGAGGGGAGGAGTGACGGATGTTGCACAGGCTGGATGGTTGGACGGTCGCGGGATTTCGGGGAATGGACTGGGACGGCGCGGCGGAGCTGGGCAGGCGGGCGCTGATGTGGTTCGCACTGGCGGGAACGGTGTTCCTGCTGTGCAGGGCGCAGCTGCCGCCCACGCTGGCCCCCTTCGGGATGGCCTTCCTGGCGGCGGCGTTTACGGCGGGGCATCGGGGGCTGGCTCTGCCGGCGGGCTGCGTCGCGGCGGCCATTGGGGGCAGCCTTGCGGAATTCAACCTGCGCCTGCCCGCCGGCGCGGCCATCGTGCTGGGGGGTGGCATCGCCTGGGAGGCCCTGTCGCCCGCGCTTCGGCGGGCACTGAACCGGGGCCCCTGGCAGCGCGTCGGCGCGGGGCTCGCCCACAGGGCCGGCCGTTTGCCCCGGCGACAGGCCCGATCGCCGAATCGCGGGGAGGTCACCGCCTGCTCGGCGTTGGCGGGTCTGGGGGTGCTGATCCCCGGCCTGGCGGGTCTGGGCGACGCGCTCTGGCCGTCCGCGGCGCTGGTGGTCGCGGCCACTGTGGCCGCTGTGGCCGCGGCGCCCTTTTTCCGCGCGGCACTGGAGGCGCGACCCTGGCGGCGGTGGCTGAGCGCCGAGGAGCGGGCGGGGGTCTTCCTGCTGTGGGGTTTTATGCTGATGGGGCTGGCGCGGTTGTCGCCGGCGGCGGCTCTGTGTGTAGGCGCGGCGCTGGCCCAGCTGCTCACGGGGGCTGGCGCGCTGGCGGGGGTATGCGCCGGCGGGGCGCTGCTGATGGCCGGGATGGAGCCGCGGGTGCTGGTCCTGACGGCGATGGGCGGCGCGACGGCCCAGCTCTGCGGCAGTCTTTCAAGGCCGGCGAGGGCGGCCTGCGCCTGTGGCGCGATGCTGTGTGTGGGGCTGCTGCTGAATGTGCCGAGCCAGTGGCTGGTTTGCGCCGGGGCCGCTTCGCTGCTGGTCGCCCCGATGCCCGGGGCGTGGGCCGGGATGCTGGCAAGAATGGCGGAGCCGGAGCCGGACCCCTGCGATCCCCGGCGGCTGGCGTCGCGGCTGCAGCGCGCCTCCGCGTCCCGGCTCCGGGCGCTGGGCGCGGCCTTCGGCGACCTGGCGGAGGGTTATGCCGCGCCGGATGAGATGCCTGACGAGCATGAGCTGGTGCAGCGGCTGCGCCGTCAGCTCTGTGAGGGGTGCGCGGGCTATGAGGGATGCTGGCAGGGCGGCGGCGACGGCGGGGCGCGGCTGCTGTGCGACCTGATCGCCCGGGCGGTGGCCCTGTCCGGGGAGATGCCGCTGTTTGAGGGCGAAGCGCCGCCGGAGCTGTGCCGGCGCTGTCGACGGGGCAGGCTGATTCCCGAGCGCATCGGGGACATGCTGGAGGACTATGCCCGCGCCCGAAGGGACGGGCTGAGGCGCGGGGCGGAGAACCGGCTGATCTCCACCCAGTTCAACCAGGCCCGTCAGCTGATCGAGGCGCTGGCCCGCGGGCAGAGCGCGCCTCTTCGGCTGCGCAACCGACAGGCGGCGCGGGCCGCCGTCGCGCTGGAGCGAGCGGGTATCGACGTGGAATCGGTGATGGCGCTGGGCGGCAGGGGGGTGGAGATCGTCGCCGCGCTGAAGACGGGGAGCTGGACCTGGGAGATGGCAGGACAGGCGTCCCGGCGGCTCAGCGAGACCTTTGGCAGGCGCTATGCTCCGGCGGGTCCGTTGGGACGGGAGCTTCGCTTTGTCCGCCGGTCCCGCCTGTGGGTCCGCAGGGGGATATGCTGCGCCTCGGGAGAGGCCGGTGTGCCCTGCGGCGACAGCCACCTGTGCTGCATGCTGGATGACGAGCGCCTGCTGGTGCTGATCTGCGACGGTATGGGCAGCGGTGAGGCCGCCCGCAGGGAGAGTGCCGTGGCGGTGCGCCTGCTGGGGCGGTTCCTTCGGGCCGGGGCAACCAGCGGCCTGGCCATCGAGACGGTGAACGCGCTGCTGGTGAACCGGGGCGGCGAGGACATGTTCGCCACGGTGGACATGCTGATATTCAATCTGAACACCGGCGAGGCGGAGCTGGTGAAGCTGGCCGCCTGCCCGACGCTGATCCTGCGGCAGGGCGCGCTGCGCCGGGCGGAGGGCGGCCGCCTGCCCCTGGGCATACTGGATAAGGTGCAGCCCGGGAGCCTTGCCACGCGGCTGTTGCCCGGCGATGTGCTGCTGATGGCCTCCGACGGGGTGATGGACGCCGCCGGGGAGGCGGCGCTGGAGCGGCTGATGCGCCGGGAGGACCGGGACATGCCCCGCCTGGCGCGCCTGGCCCTGGCCGCCGCCGAAAGGGCCTGCGAAGGCGGCCGCCGCGACGACATGACGGCGGTGTGCCTGAGGGTGGAGGAGAGGTAAATTCTGATTTGTCGCGGGCTTACGCCCGCTTGAAGGGGGACAGGTCCCCCTTCAAACATCCTCCTCAGATTTGCCTGAAATCGTCCTAAAGGACTAGCTTCGCGTCGCAAGCGATTTCCGGGCGGCAAATCTGAAAGGAAACGATTTTTGCTCTGGTCGGCAGGCTCCCTGCCGCCCTGAAGGACTAGCTTCGCG
>JAFWEL010000051.1 GCA_017512905.1 Clostridia bacterium | reverse complement strand
GTCGACCAGAGCAAAAAAGGCTTCCTTGCAGATTTGCCGCCCGGAAATCGCCTGCGACGCGAAGCTAGTCCTTTAGGACGATTTCAGGCAAATCTGAGGAGGATGTATTGAAGGGGGACCTGTCCCCCTTCAAACGGGCGCAAGCCCGCGATAAATCAGAATTTCCCCGTCTGAACAGATACTTTACTCTCAACGATATCGGCCCGAGAGGGAGGGGTTCGACCCATGAAGCGATGGAGGATCTGGCAGATCAGCCTGTTTGTCGCGTTTTGCATATTGGTCAATTACGGGGGGCGGGTCCTGGCCGCGGGCTACGATCTGCCCCTGTGGCTGGACGCCTTCGGCACAGTGCTGTGCGCCTATGCCGGCGGGCCGGTGTGCGGCGCGATCGTGGGCCTGGCCAGCAACATCATCTATGGCATGATGAACGGCATATCCTACATCTACGCGCTGACCAACATGGCCATGGGCCTGATCGTGGGCTTCGCGGCCCGGCGCAAAAGGCTGGACGGCGTGGTCGATATGATGACCGTGGCGGTCTGGACCGCCCTGGCCGCGGTGGTCATCTCCGTGCCGCTGAACATCATCTTCTATGGCGGCAGCACCGGCAACCTGTGGGGGGACGGCGTGATCGGCTTCCTGCGGGAGCGGGGCCTGCCGCTGCTGCCCTGCCAGTTCCTGGGCCAGTTCTATGTGGAATTCCTCGATAAGCTGCTGACACTGGCGCTGCTGCTCGTGACGGTGCGCCTGGTGCGGCGGGTGCGGGGCCATGGCGGAGCGGGCCGTCCCGCGCCCCGGAGGCTGGCGGCGGCGCTGGTGGCCGGCCTGGCCCTGGGGGTGGCCGTGACCGGCGGCGCCGCGCGGGCGGAGAACGACGCCATCGACTACAACGACTATGTGCAGACCATCTACAACAGCAACAACGGCCTGCCCTGCGGCGAGGCCAACGACATCGCCCAGACCAACGACGGCATCCTCTGGATCGGCACCTATGCCGGCCTTTACCGCTACAACGGGCGGGAATTCACCTGGATGGACGGCTATGAATCCGTGCGCAACGTGAACTGCCTGTACGTGGACGAGGAAGGCCGCCTGTGGATCGGCACCAACGACAACGGCCTGTCCATCTGCATCAACGAGCGCATCTCCAACGTGGTGGACCAGACCCGGGGCCTGCCCTCCAACTCGGTGCGCTCCATCATACAAAGCTCAGACGGCTATTACTACGTGGGCACCACGGGCAGCATGCAGATCCTGACGCTGAAAAACGGCCTGAAGCGGGTGAACACCCTGCGGGAGGTCAATTACGCCGACAAGATCGCCGCGGACGACGCGGGCCACGTGGCGGCTGTGACCTCGGACGGCCGCCTGTTCCTGATGCAAAAGGGCGTGGTCCAGTCCTCGCTGCAGCTGCCGAAGGGCGAGGAGCTGTTCAACAGCGTCTGCTTCGACCCGGACGGCGTGCTGCTGGTGGGCACCTCCACCAACCACATCTACGTGTTTGAGATCGGCCAGGGCTGGTTCGACGAAAAGACCGTGCGCACCTGCGAGGGCCTGAAGAACATCAACGACCTGTATTACGTCGGGGGCGGCGAGCTGTTCATCTCCGCTGACAACGGCGTGGGCTACATCACCCGGGAGAATGAATTCGAGCCCGTCAACACCAACGATTTCAACAACTCCATCGACAACATGCTCATCGACTACCAGGGCAACCTGTGGTTCACCTCCTCCCGCCTGGGGCTGCTGCGCATGGCCCCCTCGGCCTTCAAGGACGTGTACACCACGGTGGGCATGGACAGCAGGGTGGTCAACGCGGTGGCGCACTGGCAGGGCGAATATTACTTCGGAACGGACAAGGGCCTGGACGTGGTGGACGCGGCCTGCAAGAAGCGAATCACCAACGCCCTGACGCAAAAGCTGGAGGGCGTGCGCATACGCTGCCTGCTGGTGGATTCCTCGGATCACCTGTGGGTCTGCACCTACGGCAGCGGCCTTCTGGAGGTGGAGCCCGACGGCACGGAGCACCTGTACAACAGCGACAGCGGCAGCTTCGGCAACCGCGCCCGGGTGGTGACGGAGCTGTCCGACGGCACCGTCATGGCCGGCGGCGACACCGGCATCAGCTTCATCCGTGACCACGAGATCATCGAAAACATCGGCTATGCCGACGGCCTGATCAATTCGATGATCCTCACCGCCACCGAGCTGCCCGACGGGCGCATCCTGGCGGGCACCGACGGCGACGGCATCGCCGTGCTGGTGGACGGGAAGGTGGACCACATGCTCACCCGGGAAAACGGGCTCAGCTCCGGCGTGATCCTGCGCACCATCGCCGACCCCAAGGGCGAGGGCGTGTTCATCGTCACCAGCAACGGCCTTTGCTACATGGACGAAGCCGGGGCCATCCGCAGCCTGGACAGCTTCCCCTACTACAACAACTACGACATCTGGGCCCGGGACCGCAACACGCTGTTCGTGATGAGCAGCGCGGGCATCTACGTGGTGGACCGGGACGAGCTGCTCTCCGGCAGCGAGAGCATCACCTACGACCTGCTGGACGCCCGGCGCGGCCTGACCAGCGCCCTGACCGCCAATTCCTGGAACTACTGCGACGAACACGGCGACCTGTTCCTGCCCTGCGACAAGGGCGTGTTCATCATCGACACCGAGCGCTATACCTCCGGCATCAACGCCTACCGGATGTCCGTCAAGCGGGTGCGGCTGGACAACACCGTCAAGGAGATCGGCCGGCGCAACACCATCGAGATCGGCCGGGGCGTGGGCAAGGTGGAGCTGGTGCCGGAAATCATCAACTACACCATTCAGGACCCCTATGTGGGCTACTGGCTGGAGGGCTTCGACAAGGACTGGAACATCATGCCCCAGAGCGCCCTCGGCCCCATCACCTACACCAACCTGCCCACCGGCAGCTACACCTTCCACCTGGCCGTGTTCGACAACAACAAGGGCAACATCCTGGGCGAGCGGGATTACATTCTGGTCAAGGCCCGGGAGATCTACGACAACCCCTGGTTCGTGGTCTACATCGTGCTGGTACCGATGCTGGTGGTGATCTGGGTCACATGGAGCAGCATGCGCAGGCGCATGCAGCGGGCGCTGGAGCGCCAGGCCCACGAGATGGCCCTGATGAAGCAGCAGATCCAGATGGGCAACGAGACCATCATCGCCATCGCCAAGGCTGTGGACGCCAAGGACGAGCGCACCAGCCAGCATTCCCAGCGGGTTTCCCAGTATTCGGTGCTGATCGCCCGGGAGCTGGGCTTAAGCGACAAGGAATGCGAAAATCTGCGCCGGGCCGCGCTGATGCACGACATCGGCAAGATCGGCATACCGGACCGCATACTCAACAAGCCCGCCCGCCTGGATGACGACGAGTACGCGATCATGAAATCCCATGTCACCCGGGGCGCGGAGATCCTGAAGGATTTCACGCTGATCGAGCACGTGGTGGAGGGCGCCCGCTACCATCACGAGCGCTACGACGGCCGGGGCTACCCCGACGGCCTGAAGGGCGAGGAGATCCCGCTGTACGGCCGCATCATCGGCGTGGCGGACGCCTTTGACGCCATGACCGCCAACCGCATCTACCGCAAGCAGATGGATTTCGGATACGTGCTGAACGAGATGAAGAACGGCCGGGGCACTCAGTTCGACCCGCAGATCGTGGACATCATGCTGCGGCTGATCGACGAGGGCAAGATCGACCTGAACACGCTGTATCCGGCCAGGACCGAAGAATGAAGGGATGGGTGACGACGGGCATGAAGCGCGCATACATAACCACGATCGTGACGGCCCTGCTGGTGGTCGCGGTGTTCAGCCTGGTTTATTCCGTGTGGGACGGCACCGCCCGGGTGGACGCCCTGAAGGTGGGCTTCATCTACGAAAACGACGAGAGCACGCCCTATACCTACAACTTCATGCTGGCCCAGGAGGCCCTGGAAGCCAGCCTGCCCGGGCGGGTGCGGGTGTACACCCACACCAACGTGCCCGAGGATGAGAGCGACGACGCGCTGCATGCCCTGGTGCAGGACGGCTGCTCGATCATATTCACCAACAACTACAGCGACCAGATCCTCGAGGCCGCCCGCCGGTACCCGGACGTACAGTTCTGCCAGACCTCCTACAACGCCGGGAATCACGATGACTGTCCCGACAATTACCACACCTTCAACGGCGCGATCTACCAGGCCCGCTACGTCAGCGGCATCGCCGCCGGCCTCAAGCTGCGGGACCTGATCGACAACCGCGTCATCGACGCCGACGGGGCGCTGGTGGGCTACATCGGGGCCTATCCCTCGGTGGAGGTCATCTCCGGCTACACGGCCTTCCTGCTGGGCGTGCGCTCGGTGGCCCCGGAGGCCACCATGCGGGTGCGCTATACCTACGCCTGGAGCAGCTACAACCGGGAAAAGGCCGGCACACGGGCCCTGATCGACGAGGGCTGCGTGGTGATCGGCCAGCACACCGACACCATCGGCCCGGCCATGGCCTGCGAAGAGGCCAAGGGCCTCCATCCCGTCATCCACGTGGGCTACAACCAGAGCATGGTGGACATCGCCCCGTCCACGTCCCTGATCAGCACCCGGGTCAACTGGGCCCCCTATGTGGTGGGCGCGGTGGAGGCGCTGCTGGAGGGCCGGGAGATCGAGAAGAACGTGTCCGGGGCCGTCTTCGGCAACGACATATGCGCCGGCTTCGACCATGGCTGGGTGGAGCTGACCGAGCTGAACCTGCAGCTGGCCCCCTATGGCGTCCAGGAAAAGCTGAACAAGGCCATCGACGCCCTGCGCAGGGGGACGCTGGAGGTCTTCAAGGGGGATTACGTGGGCGTCGATCCCGAGGACCCCAACGACACCATCGACCTCAGGCAGGGCTACAGGGAAAACGCCGGGTCCTCCTGGCCCACGTTCCACTACCTGCTGAAGGACGTCATCACGGTGGAGGATTAGCGCACGGGCGCTTTATCGGAGGTATGGCATGACAAGGCTTGCCGCAAGGCGTTTGCTGGTGGCGCTGCTGGCGCTGGCGCTGCTCACGGTCCTGGCCGTCAGGGGCGAGGGCAGGACCACCCTGCCCGTGGTGACCATCACGGCGGATTCCCTGACGGACTGGGACGGGAAGGAGGATGTGCGGCAGGCGACGCTGAGCTATGAGGACGGGGCGACGGGCCTGCGGTTCACCCAGCCGATTACCATACACATCCAGGGCGCCACGAGCGTCCGCAAGGATAAGAAGAACTTCACCATCAAGCTGGAGGAGAAGCTGGAACTGCGCAAGGGCTGGGGGGCGCATAAAAAATACTGCCTGAAGGCCAATTACATCGACCCCACCCACGCCGTGAACATCGTCTCCGCCCGCCTGGCCGCACAGATGCAGCGGCAGTACGCTCTGTTTGACCGCGCCCCCAACGCCGGCCAGGTGGACGGCTTCCCCGTCTGGCTGGAGCTGAACGGCGAGCCCGCCGGGCTGTATACCTGGAATATCCCCAAGGACGAGTGGCTGCTGGGGATGGACAAGGCCAACCCGGATCACATCGCGATGTTCGGCAAGAGCTGGAAGGGCTGCACCGCCTTCGCGACGGAGAAGAACAACTACAAGCAGGGCTGGATCTTCAAGGTGGGCGAGAAAAACAGGGAAAACAAGGAAAAGTTCATGCGCATGTACCAGTTTGTCAGGACCGCCTCGGACGAGGCGTTCCGGGCCAACTTCGACCAGTACCTCGACCTGGACGCCTGCCTGAATTACTATTGCTATGTGTGCATCAGCTACGCGCCGGACAACCTGGCCAAGAACATGCTGCTGGCGACCTACGACGGCATCCATTGGGCCCCGTGCCTGTACGACCTGGATTCGCTGTGGGGTATTGATTGGAAGGGCGCCGGCCTGTGGGCGGTGGACGACGCCTACAGCGTAGAGGATGTCATCCACTGCACGGGCCTGCTGGGCAGGATCCGGGATTGCTTTCCCGACGAGGTCCGGGCCCGGTATGCCGAGCTGCGCCGCTATCCCCTGTCCCGGGAGAACATCCGGGCGGAATTCGAGCGCTTCCGGGCGGAGATTCCCCAGGACTATTACGACAGGGACCGGGCGCTGTGGTATACCGACGGCACGAATATCCGCACCTATGAGCGCACCTACAGCCTGATCGACGAATACCTGCCCACCGTGGACGCCGCCTTCGGCTATGTGGAAACGCCATAGGGCTTTTTTTAACCTGCCTGCCGCTTGACAATACCCCCTGGGGGTGTTATACTAAGCACATCAAATACCGGGAAGGGGTATATGGATGTCAAATGAGATCAACGCCGATGCCCGCCAGGAGAGCATCTATCAGCAGGCAAAGGACAAATTCCTGCACTATGCCGGCGCGGAGGACCTGCGCCAGGCGGAGGCATACTTCCGCCGGATCAGCGATTACAAGCAGTCCGCGGCCTATATCGAAAAATGTGAAACGCTGCTGGCCCATATGCCGGGCTGCACGGTGACCTTTGGCCGCTTCGGGGGCGAACCCATCCGCTGGCGGATCGTGGACCAGCGGGGCAAGATGCGCCTGCTGCTGGCCGAGGACATCGTCACCCGCCGCTGCTATCACCGCACCACCCTGGAGGACGCCACCTGGTCGGATTGCTCGCTACGCAAGTGGCTGAACAAGGATTTCCTGGAGAGCGCCTTCACCCCCGCGGAGCGGATGAAGATCGTGCCCAACAAGCTCAAAAACCTGCGCAACCGGAAGTTCTACACCCAGGGCGGTCCCGACACCATGGACCGGGTGCACATCCCCGGCGTGGAGGAGATCGAGCGCTATATGCCCGAGCAGGCCGACCGCGCCGGCAAGGCATGGTGGTGGCTGCGCTGCCCCGGCAGCAATCTGTTCAGCACCGTGGCCGTGTACGACGACGGCTCGATCTATGAAAACGGCATACACATCGACTACGAGGGCGGCGGCGTCCGCCCGGCGGTGTGGGTGCTGCTGAAGGTGTAATCCCGTGACAGTCTCCAAAACAACCTCAGGGACGGCATTCGCCGTCCCTGAGGTTGTTTATACCGGGTATCTGTTCAGTCAGATCAAGGCTGATTTGGCGCGTTGGCGCGCAGGGATTAGGGATTAGAAATAGCTGCTGCCGCATCCAAAAGCCTTCCCCTGAAGGGGCTACTTTTTGCTTCCTCGCCCTCTCCCCGACAAATCAGAATGGTGTTAGTCGGGAAGTAGGGTGATGACTCCCTCAGTCAGCCTGCGGCTGACAGCTCCCTCTGGGAGGGAGCCTTAAAAAGGCCCTGTTTCCAGCACTTCCCCAAAGCCTCCCTCTCAGAGGGAGGTGGCC
>JAFWEL010000050.1 GCA_017512905.1 Clostridia bacterium | reverse complement strand
TCGGCAAGCCCACAAAGGACCCCGCCATTCGCAAGCAGGAGCTTCATCTTGAATGGCTGGAATCGGGCGAGCGTGGTGACATTGAACGGCGCTTTGGCATTGGCAAGCGGTGCTATTCCCTGGGACGAATTACCGCGAAGCTGCAGCATACCAGCGAAATCATGATTCATATGTCTGTTCTGACATTGAATTTGCAGAAGAGGCTCCGGCTCCTTTTGCGCTTCGTTTTTGCGTTCCTTAGGCGGCTTCAAGTTGCTTGAGTTGTGCAGGATACACTAGTTACCGCTCAAGCTGAATTACCCTATCAATTTTCTTTCGATGCCGGCCTGTGGCACCATGTGATATATTTCCGCTTCCATCCTCCATCCGTGACAGTGCCGTCCTCGTTTGCGGGAAACCCGTAATACAGATTGTATGCCGTTGGAAAACCTGACAATAATGGCCTGTATTTGTAATGCTTCCATATTCTACAGCATCTCAGCAAACCTCTCCCTATCCGCCTGGCCGAGTTCTGTTCCCGAAGCCATGATCTGCCGAAGCTTCTCATCGTTCTGACCCCGGTCTACTGACCCGCCACCGGATTGTCCCGGGGCATTTTCCTGTTGTTTTTGACTTTGGGCCTGCCGGGACATCTGCTGCGCCCCGGCCGGGCTGTGCCAGATTTCATGGTCGTCCGCCCGAAACAGCTGATCCCACGCCGAATCAGGGGCGTGGGTCTGGAAATAATGATACCGCTTCTCCGCCGTCAGCGGCCTGACGGCCTTCCGCAGGCCATCCGCCACCGCCCGCGCGCTGCTTCGGACTTCGTCACAAAATGGGGATGTTCAGCTCACAGATCAGTCCCTCCACCGCGATGTCGCAGGCCAGGTCCCACAGCCGGTCATCCACCAGTGTGCTGATAAATGGATGCCGGAACACGCAGTGCTGCAACACATGCAGATAGTCCCGGGTGACCGCGTTGGCCTCATCTCTGTAGCGCTTCAGCAGCCACACAGGGGAATAGTACAGGCATTCCCCATCCGTGGCCAGCGTCAACGGCGCGGCAACCGGCCTCAGGCGGAATACCGCCATGTCCATGAAGCGCATGTTCAACACGATGGTCGTACGCGCCTGGATGAAGATCTCCCGGGAGATGCTCTCCCGCCAGGACATGGCGGTTCACCTCGCTTCCTGATCTAAGTAATGGCAGCTTCCTCTTCCTGGCTCCTGTATTTCCGGCCTCATCAGAAGCAACGCCATTGCAGATATGTAGTCGGCTGTCACTGAATCATCTTTACCGTGCTTCCGCTTCCGGTGTTCGTGACCAGAATTTTCTGGGGAATGCTCTCGTTCAGCTTATCCACATGGGAGATGATGCCCACCAGGCGGTCGCCCTCCGTCAGCTGATTGAGCACCTCCAGTGCCTTGTCAAGGTAGCCGTCGCTGAGCGTGCCGAAGCCCTCGTCGATGAACAGCGCATCAAGCTGCCGTCCCCCCGCGCGGTTCTGCACCACGTCCGACAGGCCCAGAGCCAACGCCAGCGAGGTAAAGAACGATTCACCGCCCGACAGGGATTCTGAGGAGCGCCGCTGGTCGGTGCTGTAGTCCATCACATCGATGTCAAGGCCGGACTGGGCATTGGCCCGCCTCGCGCCGTCCTTCAACATCAGCTCGTAACGTCCGCCGCTCATCTGGTTCAGGCGGCGATTGGCCATCTCCAGGATATCCAGGAAGGTCGCGCTGAGCACATAGCGCTCAAAGCTGCGCTTGCCGCCGTCGCCGGAGGTACCTCTGGCCATGCCCGCCAGCCTGTCGATGCGCTCCCAAGCCACCTGGGTCCTTTCGAGGGACTGCTTCAGCGTCTTTACTTGATTGGCGACATCGCGGTGGTTGTTCAACAGGCCGGTTTGAACTGTGAGCCCGTCGTTTTTTTCGTCCCACGCGTTCTGGGCCTGTTGGATAGCCTCATCCAATGCGCCCAGGTCGATGAACTGCTTTCCCTCTGTCTGCGCCCTCAGATCATCTATATCCTTCCGGGTGTTCTCCCTGTCGTTCCCATAGTCAATCTGCGCCTTGTGCTCGGCCTTCAGCCACGCTTCCGCCTCCATATCCCCCATCGGAATGAGGGCCTCACGCACCGCCGCGGCATCCGGGAAGGACGTCTCATTCAGCGCCGCGCTCATATCCGCTTTCGCCTGATCCCGCTTGATCTGCTGCTCTGTGAGGATATTTTCCAGCTCGCTCCGCCTGCCGATACTGCTGTTCAGCCCATCCCCGGCGTCCCTCAGGGCTTTCTGATGCCGCTCAATCTGAGCTTGCAACGCATTGCTTTCGCGCTGCATATCTTCCTTTGCCGCGTCAGCCTTGGCTCTGTCCGGGTAGGTCAGTTGTCGCTTATAGCCGTCGATCTTTTCCTGTAGCTTACCGGCTTTCAATTCCATGGCTTGCGCCTTATTGCCCTGTGTGCCGATATTTTCATCGCACGCGCCAAGTCCAGCCTTAAGCCCGGACAGCTTCAATGCTTCCGAATCACGGCGCTCCTGTTCCGCTTTCCGCTTGTGCTGCTCTTCTTCGGTCTGCGCGCATTCCAGCCGCGCCTCAGCGATTGCGGCATCAAGGTAGTATTCGTCGCAAAGGCGATCCCAGGTCGGGCCCTCCGGAAGCCACTTCCCGGCATCCGTGACGAGGTGCTTCCTGTCGCTGTCCAATGCGCTTTCAAGGCGCTCAACCTTCTTGTCCTGCGCGCTTCTCGCCTTCTCCTGACGCTCAAAGGCTTCTTTGGCCCGGTCGACCTTCGTCTTGTCCGGCGTGTCCGCATCGGGAAGCTCCAAAACGTGAAGCCGGTCACGACAGATGGAGGAGCCGCACACGGGACACGCGGCCTCGCCGTCCCGCTCGACTCTCTTCCGCAGGTCTTCCGCCAACAGCCCGGCCTGGCCCGCGACAAATCGCTCGTAAACCTCGCCATAGCGCCTATTTGCTTTCAGCGCAGCTTCTGATAGCTCCTCGCGTTTTTCTATCTCATCCTTTAATTCCTTTTCCTGCATTTGAATGGCCTGAACGCGCTGTTGTATACCGTTCTCACCGGCCAGAGCCTCGACGCGCTCACAGGCCGCGTCATAGCGCGCCTGCGCCTGGGCCAGCCGGACATCGACATCCTTCAGCGCTTCGAGGTTTTGAGTGACGCTCTCGATCTCTGTCTCCAAACGCTGCTTCTCCCGCTTCGCAGCTTCCTCCGCGTTCCGCGCATCCCCGGCTTCCCTGTCCACTTGCCG
Organism: Clostridia bacterium; assembly: GCA_017512905.1. Classification (GTDB taxonomy): domain Bacteria; phylum Bacillota; class Clostridia; order Christensenellales; family Aristaeellaceae; genus UBA2862. The sequence goes on along the minus strand of JAFWEL010000050.1, from coordinate 13,905 downwards.
ATGATCCTTGACAGCCTGCTCAAGTTCATCATACAGCGGCTTTTGTTCGTCGATCCTCCCGATCTCAGCGTTCAGCTTCGCGACCTGTTCCTCAGCCGGCTGATCGTCCTCGACCGCCTTCTTTGCTTTTTCGCAGTCCTGCGCCTGTTGTTTGATTTCACCCTCCAGCCGTTCGAGCTTTTCTCGGGACTCCTGCCAACTCTTTTCAGCCTGCTCACACGCGGTGACGGCGGGCAGCGCTTTGTGCAGCGCCTTCTCCGCCAGCTCCATCACAGCCCTGCGACGCTTGTATTCCGCCTGCGCTGCATCGAGTGCCCTTTGACGCTCAACGGCCTTCTCCAGGTTGTCCAAATCCTGGTTGACGCGCTCCGCGGCGCCCTTTTGGGTATTCAGCCGGTCGATCTCCTGCTTCTCCGCTTCAAGCTTCACTTTGATCGCTTCGACCGCCCCGGCTTCCCGGGTAATGAGTGCCTCCAGGTTCGCCGTCAATTCCGGATGGCCGGGGGCATACAGCAGCGCTGCCTCGTCGTCCATATCCCCGGGCCGACGGAAAGCCGTGTTCATCAGCGACGCAAGTTGATTCCTTGCGTCATTCCTTTGGTCCTCCAGCGCGTCCCGGGCCTTGCAGAGCAGGTTCTGGAACCAGCGATAGGGGGCGCTGTCGAACAGCTTGCCCAGGATCTCCCCCTTCTTGTCGCTGTCCGCCTTCAGAAACTCCTTGAACTCGCCCTGGGCCAGCATGATGATCTTGCGAAACTGGTCCGCGTCCAATCCCAGCAGCTCCTCGCAGCGCCTGGTGACATTGGTCGCGCCGCGGATCGCGGGCCTGTCCGGTTCTTCGAGCACGGCCTCCTGCTTGGGATCTCCATAGGCCTCCGCGCCCCGCTTCTTGGGGAAGTGGATGTTCCTTGTGATGACACATTCCCTGTCGTCGTGCAGGAAGGACAGCTTCACCACCGTGTCCACCGACTTGTCTACATGGTCGGAGTGCAGCAATTCGGGGTTTCGATCCCGGTCCCTGCCGCTGGCCCTGCCGTAGAAAGCGAACATGATGGCGTCGAAGATGGTCGTCTTGCCCGCGCCGGTGTCGCCGGTCACCAGGTACAGGCCGCTCTTCAAATCGCTGAATCGAATGGTTTCCTCCACATAGGAGCCAAATGCCTTCATACTAAGTTCCAGCGGCCTCATGCCTCTTCCTCCCCTCTCAACAATGCGGTCAGCAGCCTGTCGACATCCTCCCGGGTCGGCTCAGCGCTGGTATCAGCGTGCCTGAGCTGCTCCCCGGCAAAGCCCAGCAGGGCCATCGCGGCCTCGTCCGGCGCTTCGCCCTGATTGCGCGCCTCGTAGAATTCGGCAAACAACTGTTCCACCGGCTTTTCCTTGACGACCCTGGACGACGGAGCCGTGGACGGGCCCGTCTCGCGAATGTAATCCGAGGCGAAGTCCAGCAGCTTGCAGTCCCGCGCCTTGAACAGCGCCGCCAGGGCATCCCGCTCCTCCGCGCCGATCCTGCGGTCCGTCAGCACGACCCGAAGGTACTCGCCCCGGGCGGTATTGGCGCTCTCCGTGGCCAGGATTTCCTCGTAGGAGTTCCGGATCTCCCGCATGGGATGCAGCGGCGGGATGGTCAGCGTCTCGATCTTCACCGGCGTTCCCTTTTCGCCGATCTCCACCAGCAGCGGGCCCTTTTCCCGCTGCCGCGTCTCGTCGAAGTGATAGCACAGGGGCGAGCCGGCATAGCGCACGGTGTCCCGGCCCACGGCATAGGCCGCGTGAATGTGGCCCAGTGCCACGTAATCAAACCCGTCGAAGGCTGTGTATTCCACCTGGCCCACGCCGCCGATCATCGATTCCGAGCCGCCCCGCGTCGACTCGACGCCGTTCGCCGTGACGTTCTGGTGCGCGATGAGCACGTTCCTCTCGGAAAAATCCACGCCCTGCCGGGAGAGCAGCTCCCGAATGGCGGTGTCGTAATCCCGGAGACCCTCCATGTCAAGCGCCTGGGCGACGAGGGTGGGAAACACATAGGGCATCAGCCAGAAGTTCACGACGCCGTGTTCGTCGGAAAGGGGCACGCGCATCAGCGTCCTGGAATCATACAGGTCGGAGGAGATGTGCAGCCCCTGGCGCGTCAGCAGCGCGTTGGCGAAGGAAAGGCGCTGGGCGGAATCGTGGTTGCCCGCCACCACCATCACCTCAATGCCCATCTGCGACAGCGCCGTCAGCATCCGGCTGAGCAGCTGCACCGCCGCCCCGGAGGGCGCGCCGCGATCGTAGACGTCTCCCGCGATCACGACCGCCTGCGGCTTCACATCCTCCGCCAGTTCCAGGAATCGTTTCACCCACTCCGCCTGATCACCGCTGTCCAGCAGCGAAAGGCCGTAGATGGATTTTCCAAAGTGCAGATCCGCCAGGTGAAGTATTTTCAATCAGACCGCCTCCCGCATTCAATGTTATTTTCATATTCATGTGTTTAACCGGGTGTATATTCATCCCTACAGGATCACAGCCAGTCTCTGCCTGCATCCCTGGCACACAAATTCCTGGTAGAGGGAATCCGACACGCCCATGTCCTTGTACCATCTGTGCTTTCCGTCGACGGTGTCCCTGCAGGGGGAATTCCAGTCCGCCTCGTGCAAAATCGGACCCCTGCTGGTAAAATCCAGCGGCTCGGCCTGCACGGAAACATCCAGCAGTTCACCGATATTTGTGCATCCCATCGCCGCCATTATAGCAAATATACTTAACAAAATAAAGCCTGTTTTGCCACTTTCTCCTGCGAGTCCATTTATTTTCCCTCACAAACTCCGATGCCAGGCTTTTTCCGATCCTTATGATATCTGTGCAGGCATACAACAACATTTTGGAGGGTTCTACATGGCGAAGGGCAGGTTTAGGGAGATTGCAGGTCTAATATACAAAGCAAAGGAGAAATTGTCGTCTACCAATCCAAGGATAGACCGACGAACGTCGATGTGTGCTTTGGGGACGACGCCTTTGGCTGACCCGGGTACAGCTGGCAGATTTGTTTCACAGCAGCAAACCCAACAACAGTGAACACATAAGCCACTTCATCGAGGAAAGAGGATTAACTGAAGAGGCAACTGTTCGACAATTCCGAGCAGTTCAAATTGAAGGTATGTACAAATTATGTTTATACTAAGCTACTCAATCTAAAAGTAAACCTATGCGGAGCAGATTTTTCGTTCTGCCTAAGCGGAGCGGAGGGAGGCGATGCAGGGCATCGTTGACCGCAGCGAGGCAATGGCCGGGCGGAAAAGATTCCCGCAGATGGTTGCCGTTTAGATTGATTAGTATAAAATGCCTGAAGCGCGTTACTGTGATAATCGGCAGATATACGACTTATGGTGTATGTAACGGTGGCAATCTGCCGCCACATGGCGCCTGACAGGCACCGCCACACCATCTGCTTTTCATTCATGGTGTACCCACTTCGTGGGATGTTGGTTTTTGAAACACACTTAAATCGAACACCACATGTCAAAACGATGAAATCTCACTGATTGATCGCATTTCCCCTTGACAAGAACATCTGTTCGATATTATAATGATAGTACCAGCTGGCACCTACGAAAGAATGATATTCAAGCGCAATGCCCTCATAAGCAAAAGACGCATGATTCTTTCGTGGGTGCATTTCCTTTGAACCGATCATCACACTGATAATCTTGGGGAGGTCACTATGAAAAACAAGTCCGTTTGCAAAGCATGCGCCTTCACCGGTCACCGGCCCAGCAAGCTTCCCTGGGGCTATGACGAAAAGGCAGCCACCTGCATGGAGTTCAAGTTCCGACTTCGTGAATCGTTGGAATACCTGATCGGCAAGGGGTACGTCGATTTCCTGTCCGGCGGCGCGCTGGGGTTTGACCTCATGGCCGCAGAAATGGTGCTTTCCCTGCGTGAAAAGTATCCCTGGATCCGTCTCATCATGGTGCTCCCCTTCGACGGGCAGGCAGATCAATGGTCGCAGGAGCAGCGCAAACGCTGGCTGGGCGTCATCGAAGCCTCCGACAAGGTGGTTCACATCAGCCACGAATACGACAAAGGGGTCTTCTTCCGGAGGAACCACTTTCTGGTTGAAAACGCCAATTTGTTGCTTGCAGCCTACGACGGCCAACCCGGTGGAACCGCAGGAACCGTTGCCTACGCGAGGCGACACGGTGTGAAGGTGCTGAGGATCGCACCCCTCAAGGGCGTCATCTGCGCTGCCGGATAGGGAGGATTATGATGGTGATTTTCCAGCCAGGGCTTCGTATTTAAACCTCACAGGTAAAATTGATAAAGTAGCATCGTACCTCGAGCGACTCTTCCATGATCTGACAGTCGGCCACACTTTTCTGTCGCGTGGCCGACTGTACGGTTTGTCACCCTTCGCTTGCTTCCCCGGATGCTTCAGGCTGGCCTCCCACGGGGAGCATATTGCCGGGAGCGCCCGTCATGCCGCCGGAGTCAGCGCCGGTAACGGTATCCGTCAGCGTGATTTCAGCGCTGGCATCGCCCCGCGTCACGGTGTAGGTCTCTCCAACGGCCAGCTCAGGGCTGCTGATGACGACCGTTTCAAAGTCCTTTTCCAGCTCCGCCGCGAGGATCACATTTCCCTGGGCGTCGATCACGCGGATTTCTCCGACCTCCCCGGCGAGGCTGACGAGGAACGCCGCCTGGGTGGAGGTATCTGAGAAGTTCTCCCCCATGCCCGAAGCGCCCGCCGCGACGACGGTGCCGCCGCTGATGGTCGCCGTGCCGTTGTAATCCAGCGCACCGTTCATGTTGCTCACAGGCCCGGACACCACGACGGTGCCGCCCGTGACCAGCAAATCGCCGTTGGAGTCGATGCCGTCGCCGCCGGTGTTCACGGTCAGCGTGCCGCCGGAGATTTCGATCAGCACGCCCTCCTGGGCAGCGAAGGTCTCCTTATCGCCGGCGCTGCTGCGGGCGTTCATGCCGTCGTCCGAGGCGAGGATGGAAACGCTTCCGCCCGAAACGGTGATGACCTCCGCCTCCAGGCCCTCGCTGCTTTGTGTGATGTCCACCGTGCCGCCGACGATGGTCAGGCTGCCGTCTGCATGCAATCCATCGTCGCTGCTGGCAATGGTAATTTCACCGTCAAAGACCAGCAGGTCGCCGTCCGCATGAAAGGCGTCGTCCGCGGTGTCCAGCTCGAAGGTGCCGCCGATGACGACGATGTCCCCGCTGGCCTTGAAGCCCTTGCGGGCGGTTTCGTCCTCCGATTCCGCCTCCGAGTCGCTTTCCCCGGGCATCGCGCCCCCCTCCGGCGGGGTTGGCATCTCGCCTTCCCCAAAGCCCTCCGGCGGGGTTGGCATCCCGCCATCCTCAAAGCCCTCGGGAGGCGTCATATCCGTCGGCATCTCACCTTCCGCAAGCCCTTCCGGGGGCGTCATGGCCTCGCCGTCGAAATCCCGCATGCCCTGCGGTCCGCCCATCGCGGCCTCCTGAATGACGAATTCGCCCGCACCGCCGCCGGTCGTGATCTTAAAGCCGCCGCCCCAGATAGTGATATAGCCCAGGGCGTCGTTGGAGGTATGGCTGGCCCGAAACGCCGTGCCGTCGGTGGTGACGGTGAAGTCGCCGCCCGCGATGCGAATGCTGTCGTTGGAATCCACGCCGCGGCCGGCGGCGGTGATCACATAGGCGCCGGAGGCGAATTTGATGTCGTCGTTGCCGTCGATGCCATCCCCGGCGGGCGAATCAATGGCGAGGGTTCCCGTGCCGTTGAAGGTCAGGTCCTCGTCGGACCAGATCACCGCGTCCACGCCCTCGTCCTCAAAGCAGCCGCCGTTGGCGAGGGTGTTCTCCGTGCCTTCGGCCAGCGTGATGAACACCTTGTCCGCCTGTTTGACGACGATGGCCGCGGAATTGGAGGAGGTGATGGACGCGCCGTTCAGCACCAGCTGCACCTTCTCGTCGTCCTTGACATCCACGACAACCTGGCCGTCGTCCAGCGTCCCGGACAGCACGTAGACGCCGCCGTCCAGGATCGTCACGACGCCACCCGCCACGCTGACCACATGGGAAGCGGTCACGGCGGTATCGCCCTGCAAAGCGATCAGTGTCGCCGTCGCGTCCCATTCTCCGTTGAGGTCGCGCTCGGTAAAATAATCGTTCAACTGGGGAAGCCCGACGCTCGACGCTTCCCCGACGGCCGCGGTGCCGCACAGCGCGACCGCAACCATCCATAATGCAATCCATCTGTATAATCGCTTCATCGTGGAAAACCTCCTTGTAGAGTAGGCGGTCAGGCGTGTGGAAATTCTGATTTGTCGCTGCGCGACAAATCAGAATTTCCTCGCCTGGTCAGATCCCTTACAGCGTCATTTACAGCTCCGACGACACATTTTCCCCCTGCAGCAGCGCGATCTCCAGGTTGCCGTTGTGGCAGCGCAGCGCGTCGATGAACGCCTTTTCGTTCGCGTCCTGCTTCAGGGTCAGCTGGTAGTTCAGGCGGAACAGGCTGCCCATGTTCACGGTCTTGACCTGGGTCAGCTTCCACTGCTTGCAGTACTCGGCCATCAGAGCGTCGAACACGCCGTCATAGTCCAGGTCCTCGGGGATGGTGACGCGAAGGGTCTTGGTCAATCCCCTGGCCTCCGGGTCGAAGCGGCCCAGGATCAGGAAGATGATGCACATGACGCAGGTAAACAGCGCCGCGTAGGCCAGGTAGCCCATGCCCGCGACCAGCCCCGCGACCATCGCCATGAAGATGAGCGCGATCTCCTTTGCCGTGCCGGGCGCGGAGCGGAACCGCACCAGGCTGAACGCGCCCGCCGTGGCCACGCCCGCCCCGATGTTGCCGTTCACCATCATGATGGTCACGCACACCAGCACCGGAAGCGCCGCCAGCGTGGCCAGGAAGCTGTGGGAGAGGCCGGAGCGGCGGGAGGCCGTCAGCGCGATGCCCGCGCCCATCGCCAGTGCCACCGCCACACACAGCAGGAAGTCGGTAACCGAAATGACCGTCATGGCCGAGGAATCGAAGAGTCCCCTGAATATCGTATCAAGCATAGCGTCTGCCTCCATTCGCATTTTCCGCGCTCAGCATCTGCTGATAGGCGGTCCCGTATTTTGAAAATGAAACCTTCCGGATTTTATTGTCGCTGAGGAATTTCACCATCCACAGCGGGAAGCCGCCGGGGGTCTTGAGCTCCATCAGCACCTGGTCCGCTCCCAGCAGCGACGTGCCGAAGCAACTGGTTCCCAGGTCCACATGGTCCGTGCGCCAGAGGATGTTCTCGTCCAGGGTCAGCCGGAAGTCCTCGCCGTCCACCGGATAATAGGCCTCCCGCTCGTAGCTGAGGAACATCGCCGGTCTGAGCGTCGGACCGTAGAAGTCGCGGAAGGCCGCGATTTCCCGGGCGATCTGCCCGTCCGCCGGCAGCGGCGCGCCACCCTCCAGCGCGTCCATGGCCGCCCGGTGGGGCAGCGTCAGGCGGCGCTTGTACACCACCGACTCGAACTTCTTCTTGAGCTCCACAAAAACCTCGTCCTGCTCCCCCGCCTTCCCATAGGCGCGCACGCGCAGCTTTTCCTTGTACAGCGGCTTTTCGATGGAGCGGCGGATCAGGCGGTAATTGTCCGTATCCAGGTAGATATTCCGAATGGTGGAATGGCCGAACCGGTCCAGCGCCATGTGCCCCCGCATCGCCTCCTTCAGAAGCGCCGCCTGCCTGCGGGTGAGCATGTATTTCAGTTCATATCGCTTAAAGGTCATCTGAGCGCCCATGTCTTTCGCCTCCCAAATTAGAACGCACGGTTTCCTGTTGACGGGTTGATTGTACCGCGGGATTCTTAAACGAAGCTTGAAGCCTGCTGTCGTTGCGTTATATTTGATCATTTGACTTGTCCCCCCTTCATGCCTTATAATACAGGGTATACCTGCATTAACGACGGCAAAGGGGGATTATCTGTGCAGCGGGATCAGATCATTGTGCGCACCAGCGTCATCGGCATACTGGCGAATGTGTTTTTGGCGGCCTTCAAGGCGGTGGTCGGCGTCGTCTCCGGCTCCATCGCCATCACACTGGACGCCGTGAACAACCTGTCCGACGCGCTGTCGTCGGTCATCACCATCATCGGTGCCAAGCTGGCGGGCAAAAAGCCGGACAAGAAGCATCCCTACGGCTATGGGCGCATCGAGTACATCAGCGCGGTGCTGATCTCGGTGATCGTGCTGTACGCGGGCGTCACGTCCCTGGTGGAATCCGTCAAGAAGATCATCCATCCCGAGCAGCCGGAATACACCCCCGTGGGGCTGGCGATCATCGCGGTGGCGGTGGTGGTGAAGATCCTGCTGGGCCGGTATGTGAAGGGCGTGGGCGAAAAGGTCAACTCCGATTCGCTGATCGCCTCGGGCAAGGACGCCATGCTGGATTCGGTCATCTCCGCCTCCACGCTGGTGGCCGCGGGCATCTACCTGGCCACCCGCGTCAGCCTGGAGGCCTGGCTGGGCGCGGTGATCTCGGTGGTCATCATCAAATCGGGCATCGGCATGCTCTCCGACAGCCTGTCGGACATCCTGGGCGAGCGGGCGGAGAGCGGGCTTTCCAAGGGCATCAAGCAGGCGATCTGCGCCTTCGACGAGGTGCACGGGGCCTACGACCTGCTGCTGCACAGCTACGGCCCCGACCGCCTGTTGGGCTCGGTGCACATCGAGGTACCCGACACCATGACGGTGGACCGGCTGGACCGGCTGGAGCGGGACATCGCCCAGAAGGTGTACAGTGAATTCGGGGTCATACTCACCGGCGTCAGCGTGTATTCGATGAACACGAGGGACGACGCGGCCGCGCGGCTCCAGCAGGACATCCGCCGCACGGTGATGGCCCACGACCACGTGCTGCAGATGCACGGCTTCTACCTGGACGAGGCCACAAAGACCATCCGCTTCGATGTCATCATCGACTTCGCCGCCCCCGACCGGGTGGGCGAATACCGCCGGATCGTGGAGGCGCTGGAGCGGCAGTACCCCGGCTACACCTTCGCCGTGGCCCTGGACGTGGACGCCAGCGACTGACGAAAATACTAAAATTTGGTGATTCACACGTTTGTAATTGACAATCCCTGCCCACCCGGTTAAAATGGCATACGATAAATGTGATCTTTAATTCGGTACGGGATGCCGGCAAGATTGCGCATGAACTCATCGCCCCGCTGCGCGGTGCGCGGTTTCGATGTGCCATCCTGCCGACAAGGGCAGGTTTTTTTATTGCCCGCCGAAGAAGGGAGGAAGCCCCTTGCAGCGAACGATCAGCGGCGTGATGACCTTTGTGGACGGGCGGTTTGTCCCGTCGGATCTATGCATCGACGGCGGCCGCATTGTTTCCGTCTCCCCCGCCTCCAGCCCCCTTTCGTCGTCCCCCCTGTATGCGTTGCCCGGCTTCACAGATGTGCATGTCCATCTGCGAGAGCCGGGTTTTTCCTATAAGGAGACCCTTCGCACCGGCACGATGGCGGCGGCCCGGGGCGGCTACACCGCCGTCTGCGCCATGCCGAACCTGAACCCGGTGCCCGACAGCATCGAACACCTCCAGGCCCAGCTGGACCTCATCGAAAGGGACGCGGTCATCGACGTGCGGCCCTACGGCGCGATCACCGTGAACGAGGCCGGGGAGGTCCTGTCCGACATGGACGGCATGGCCGACCGGGTGATCGCCTTCTCCGACGACGGCCACGGGGTACAGTCCGACGCCATGATGCGGGGGGCGATGGAAAAGGCAAAGGCCCTGGGCAGGCTCATCGCCGCCCACTGCGAGGACAACCGGCTGCTGCATGGCGGCTGCATCCACGACGGCGCCTGGGCCCGCGCTCACGGCTTCAAGGGCATCTGCTCCGAGAGCGAGTGGGGCCAGGTCGCCCGGGACATCGAGCTGGTCCGCCAGACCGGCTGCGGATACCACGTCTGCCACATCTCCACGAAGGAGAGTGTCGCCCTGATCCGCAAGGCCAGGGCCGAGGGGCTGAACGTCAGCTGCGAGACCGCGCCCCACTACCTGCTGCTCACCGAGGACGACCTTCGGGACGAGGGCCGCTTCAAGATGAACCCGCCGGTCCGGGAAAAGGCGGACCGTGAGGCGCTGCTTGCGGGCCTCGCCGACGGCACCATCGACATGATCGCCACCGACCACGCCCCCCACAGCGCCGAGGAGAAGTCCAGGGGCCTCGCCGGCAGCGCCATGGGCATCGTGGGCCTGGAAACCGCCTTCCCGCTGCTGTACACGAACCTGGTGAAAAAGCAAAAGCTGATCCCGCTGGAGAGGCTGGTGGACCTGATGAGCACGGCTCCGGCGAAACGCTTCGGCCTGGAAAGCGGCATCCACCCCGGCGCAACGGCGAACCTCGCCCTCTGGGACCTGGACGCCGAATATACCATCGACCCCGCCGACTTCCTCTCGATGGGCAGGGCCACGCCGTTTGCGGGATGGAAGGTAAACGGACGGTGCATGGAGACGATCTGCAGAGGCAAGACGGCATGGCGTATATAGGTAAATTCTGATTTGTCGCAACGCGACAAATCAGAATTTACCCTACTCAACCCCAACAAACGGAGGTACACATCATGGCTAAGCGCACGGACATCAAGAAGGTACTGATCATCGGCTCCGGCCCCATCGTCATCGGACAGGCGGCGGAATTCGACTACGCGGGCACCCAGGCGTGCCTGGCGCTGAAGGAGGAGGGCTACGAGGTCATCCTCTGCAACTCCAACCCCGCCACCATCATGACGGACACGGCCATCGCCGACAAGGTGTACATGGAGCCGCTGACCCTGGAATACATCGCCAGGATACTGCGCTACGAGCGCCCGGACGCCATCGTGCCCGGCATCGGCGGCCAGACGGGCCTGAACCTGGCCATGCAGCTGGAAAAGAAGGGCGTGCTGCGGGAATGCCGGGTGGAGCTGCTGGGCACCCCCTTCACCTCCATCGAGCGGGCCGAGGACCGGGAGCTGTTCAAGGAGATGTGCCAGTCCATCGGCGAGCCGGTCATCCCCTCAAAGATCACCTACAATCTGGAGGAGGCCAAGCAGGCGGCGAAGGAGATCGGCTATCCCGTGGTGTTGCGCCCCGCCTTCACCCTGGGCGGCACCGGCGGCGGCTTCGCCTACAATGAAGAAGAATTGATCGAGGTCGGCCTGAACGGCTTTAAGCTCTCCCCGGTGCACCAGGTGCTGGTGGAGAAGTCCGTCAAGGGCTACAAGGAGATCGAGTTCGAGGTCATGCGGGATTCCAACGACCACGCCATCACGATATGCGGCATGGAGAACGTGGACCCCGTGGGCGTGCACACCGGCGATTCCATCGTGGTGGCCCCCATACTGTCGCTGAACGACCACGATCTGAAGATGCTCAACGATTCGGCCATCAAGATCATAAGGGAACTCAAGATCGAGGGCGGCTGCAACGTCCAGTTCGCGCTGCATCCCGAAACCTCTGAATACTACCTGATCGAGGTCAATCCCCGGGTGAGCCGGTCCTCGGCGCTGGCCAGCAAGGCGTCCGGCTATCCCATCGCCTCCGTCACCGCGAAGATCGCCCTGGGCATGGCCCTGGAGGACATCCCCGTGGCCGGCGGCACCGCGGCCATCGAGCCCAGCCTGGACTACATCGTGGCCAAGTTCCCCCGCTTCCCCTTCGACAAGTTCGCCACCGCGCCGAACCTGCTGGGCACCCAGATGAAGGCCACCGGCGAGGTCATGGGCATCGGCGCGACGCTGGAGGAGTGCATGCTCAAATCGGTGCGTTCGCTGGAAAACGGCGCGCATCACCTGAGCCTGCCCCGCTTCGCCGGCATGGACGACGACGGCCTGTGGCGCTACATCAAGGATTTCCGTTCCGACGGCATCTTCGCCATCGCCGAGCTGATCCGCCGGGGCGCGCGGATGGACAAGCTGCATGAGATCACGATGATCACGCCGCTGTTCCTGGAATCCATCGCCCGCATCGTGGAGATGGAGAACATCCTCAAGGGCAAGCCCAACGACCTGAAGGCCCTGCTGGCCGCAAAAATGATGGGCTTTGCCGACAGAACCGTCGCCGAGCTGTGGGGCACGGACGAGCTTACGGTCTGGAAAATGCGTAGGGCCAACGACATCCGCCCCAATTTCCCGATGGTTGACACGCTGCATACCGGGGCCTATATCCCCTACCTGTACTCCAGCTACAACCTGCCCAACGCCTCCATCCGCACGGACAAGAAGAAGGTCGTGGTGCTGGGCGCGGGCCCGATCCGCATCGGCCAGGGCGTGGAATTCGACTACTCCACCGTCCACGCGGTGCAGACCATCCGGCGCAACGGCTACGAGGCCATCATCATCAACAACAACCCGGAGACCGTGTCCACCGACTATAAGACCAGTGACAAGCTGTACTTCGAGCCGCTGACGCCGGAGGACGTGATGAACGTCATCGACTTCGAGCAGCCCGAGGGGGTCATCACGTCCCTGGGTGGCCAGACGGCCATCAACCTGGCCCAGCCGCTGATGGAGCGGGGCGTGAAGCTGATCGGCACCGACTGCGCCGCCATCGAGCGGGCCGAGAACCGGGACAGCTTCGAAAAGATCCTGGAGCAGCTGGGCATCCCCCAGCCCCAGGGCCGCGCCGTGACCAACATCGAGGAGGGCGTGGCCACCGCCGCCGAAATCGGCTATCCCGTGCTGGTGCGGCCGAGCTTCGTGCTGGGGGGCCGGGCCATGCAGATCGTAGCCAACGAGGAACAGCTGCGCCGCTATTTGAAGGAAGCCGTTGAGATCGACGCCGACAAGCCCGTGCTGGTGGACCACTACATCCAGGGCAAGGAGGTCGAGGTGGACGCCATCTGCGACGGGCGGGACGTGTTCGTGCCCGGCATCATGGAGCTGGTGGAGCGCACCGGCATCCACTCCGGCGACTCCATCTCCGTCTACCCCGCCTTCTCCATCTCCAACAAGGTCAAGGGGATCATCCTCCAGTACGCGAAGAAGCTGGGCCTGGGCATCGGCATCGTGGGCCTGTACAACATCCAGTTCATCGTGGACAAGGATGAAAACGTGTACATCATCGAGGTCAACCCCCGCTCCAGCCGCACGGTGCCCTTCCTGAGCAAGGCCACCGGCTGGTCCCTGGCGGACATCGCCACCGAGGCGATATTGGGCAAGAGCCTGAAGGAGCAGGGCATATTCGACCTGTACCCCGAGGAAAAGAAGCGCCACTATGTGAAGGTGCCGGTGTTCTCCTTCAACAAGATCAAGGGCCTGGACGCCTACCTGAGCCCGGAGATGAAGTCCACCGGCGAGGCCATCGGCTATGACGACAAGCTGAACCGCGCCCTGTACAAGGCCCTCCAGGCCGCCGGCCTGCGGCTTCAGAACTACGGCACCGTGTTCGCCACCATCGCCCGGGGCGACAAGGCCGAGGCCGAGCCGCTGATCCGCCGCTTCTACAACCTGGGCTTCAACATCGAAGCCACCGAGGGCACCGCCGCCTACCTGAAGGAGCGGGGCATCCGCACCCATGTGCTCAAGAAGATCGGCGAGGACAACAGCGATGAAATCGTGGAGTCCATGCGCCAGGGGCACATCGCCTACGTGATCAACACCCGCAACCTCAACTCCTCGAACGCCCTGACCGACGGCGTGAAGATCCGCCAGTGCGCCACCGAGAACAACATCACCCTGTTCACAAGCCTCGACACCGTCCGCGTGCTGCTGGACGTGCTGGAGGAGACGACGCTGACGATATCGACGATTGACGCGTAAATTCTGATTTGTCGCGGGCTTGCGCCCGTTTGAAGGGGGACAGGTCCCCCTTCAATACATCCTCCTCAGATTTGCCTGAAATCGCAGGCGATTTCCGGGCGGCAAATCTGCAAGGAAGCCTTTTTTGCTCTGGTCGA
>JAFWEL010000049.1 GCA_017512905.1 Clostridia bacterium | reverse complement strand
TGCGGCAGGGAGCCTGCCGACCAGAGCAAAAATCGTTTCCTTTCAGATTTGCCGCCCGGAAATCGCTTGCGATTTCAGGCAAATCTGAGGAGGATGTATTGAAGGGGGACCTGTCCCCCTTCAAGCGGGCGTAAGCCCGCGCCAAATCAGAATTTACCCTTCTCCAATTTCGCCTGCATCCTTCCCAGTCCCGCCCTCAGCAGCCTTGTGCAGGCGGCGCTGATGAGCACGATGGTCAGGGTCCAGGCGAACAGGTCGGGGGTGGCCAGGTAGACCTTGGCCTTGTACAGCCGCTCGCCGATGGAGCCGCCGGGAATGCCGATGACCTCGGCGGCCACGCCGGATTTCCAGGCCAGGCCCATGGACACCGACAGCGCCGAGGTCAGGCTGGGCATCAGCGCGGGCAGCGCCACGCAGCGCAGGCGGTTGACCCGGGACATGCGAAATACCCGGGCCATCTCGATCAGCCGGGGGTCGATCTGCCGAAGGCCGTCCAGCGTGCCGGCATAGACCACGGGCAGCACGATCACCGCCACGATCAGCAGGCTCAGCCGCCGGGAGGGCACCCAGATCAGCGCGGCGATCACGAAGGAGGCCACGGGCACCGAGCGCATGGCGGACAGCAGCGGCGCGAGGAGGTCGGCCACCGGGGCATATCGGGACGCCAGGGTCGCCAGCGCCACGCCCAGCGCCGCCGCCAGCCCGTAGCCCGCCAGTATATGCCCCAGGGTGAACAGCACCGAGCGCCAGAAGCCGCCGGTCTGCGCCAGGGCAACCAGCCGCGCCACCGTGTCCACCGGCGAGGCCAGCAGTATGCCCTGGCCCACGGCCATCGCCACGATCTGCCACACCGTTACCCAGAACAGCGCCGCCAGCGCGAGCCGCAGGGGGCGGGTTTGGCCTGTGTTCTTTTTGCTCATTTTATCTACCTGCCACCGGTCTTTTTCCCATTATACACGAAAAACGCGGCGGTGTAAATTCTATGCCAATCATTATCACCTATGAAAAACATAACACATTATATGTTGCTTCAACACGGCGGTTCCGATAACATATCATTGGATATATAAAACAGAATGTTATGGTGAAGAGAGTATGAATGTATTCAATTTGATTTCACTGTTCGGCGGCCTGGCCATGTTCCTCTACGGCATGCGCATGATGGGGGACGGGCTGAAGGAGAGCTCCTCGGGCGCGCTGAAAAGGATCATGGAGCGGGTCACCGGTACGCCCGTCAAGGCGTTCCTGCTGGGCCTGGTCATGACGGCGGTGATCCAGTCCTCCACGGCCACGATCGTGATCACGTCGGGCCTGGTGGGCGCGGGCATCATCACGCTGCACCAGTCCCTGGGCATCATCATCGGCGCGAACGTGGGCACCACGGTCACCGGCCAGATCATCCGCCTGCTGGATCTGAACGCCTCCGGAGGCGGAGCCTCGGTGCTTGAGTTCTTCAAGCCCTCCACGCTGGCCCCCCTGGCGCTGATCATCGGCATCGTGCTGATCATGAGCAAGAAGGGCCAGGACAAGGTAGGACGGATTGTGATCGGCTTCGGTATACTGTTTACCGGCCTGATGAATATGACTGACGCGGTCAGTTCTCTGACTGAATCCGGTATTGTTGAGGTTTTATTTTCCAAATTGGGGGAAAATCCCCTGATCGGCTATCTGGTTGGCTTGGCGGTTTCCTTTGTACTGCAAAGCTCGTCGGCTTCAATCGGCATATTGCAGGCGTTTTCCATGTCGGGTGTGCTGACCTTCAACGCCGTGTATCCGGTGCTGATGGGTATCTACCTTGGCGATTGCGTGACTACCGCCATCGTCTGCAACATCGGTGCGAAACCAGATTCCAAGCGTGTGGGCGTGGCAAACATTCTGTATAATCTGGGAAAAACGATGCTGATTCTAATCGGCGTGAATATCGCCCACAGGATAGGTCTGCTGGATGCGCTTTGGAACAAAACGGTTCACTCGGGGGATATTGCCAATGTCAATACCGTGTTCAACCTTGCCAGCGCACTGTTGCTGCTGCCGGCGATGGGACTGTTTGAGAAGCTGAGCCTGCGGATTGTGAAGGACGAGCCCGTCGAGGCAGTCGCTTCGATCCAGGTTCAGGAGCTGCGGGTGCTGGACGGCCTGAACCCGGTGTTCCTGGAGACCCCCGGCCTGGCCTTCAACGCCTGCTACGACGTACTGATGGAGATGTTCAGGCTGGCCCAGCGGAACATCAACCGGGCCTTTGACATCGTCAACAGCTACGACGGGCCGCTGATGGCCCAGATCCGTTCGGACGAGGATGCCCTGGACACCATGGCGGACCGGGTCAGCGGCTACCTGATGCAGATTTCGGCCCACATCACCTCGGATGAGCATACGGAGGTCATGAACCACTACTATTCCACGATCTCCGAGTTCGAGCGCCTGGGCGACCACGCCATGAACATCGCCGAGGACGCCGAGGAGATGAGCCAGGCGGGCGTGAGCTTCTCCGAGACCGCCCTGAAGGAGCTCGGCGTGGTGCGGGACCTGCTCCGGGCGGTGCTGAACTACACCGGCCGGACCTTTGAAAAGTGCGACGCCAAGGCCGCCGCCCACATCGAACCCCTGGAGGAGGTCGTGGACGACATGGTTAACGCCCTGCGCCAGAACCACCTGGAGCGCCTGCGCCTGCACCAGTGCTCGGTGCTGGCCGGCACGGAGTTTCTGAACATGCTCTCCGACATCGAGCGCATCTCCGATATCTGCTCCAACGTGGGCGTGTTCACCATCGCCCGGGTCAAGCCCGAGATCAAGCATGAGATCCACGACTACGTCTCCCGCCTGCATTCCGGCAAGAACGAGGCCTTCAACCGGGAATATGAGGTCGCCCACGACCACTACTTCGCGCTGCTGAAGGCCGAGGAGGAGGGCGCATGAACATCCAGATCTTCGGAACGAAAAAGAGCAGCGACACCCGCAAGGCCGAGCGCTGGTTCAAGGAGCGCCGCGTCAAGGCCCAGGTGATCGACCTGCTGGACAAGGGCATCAGCAAGGGCGAGCTGCGCAGCGTGGCCCAGGCCTGCGGTGGCATCGACGCGCTGCTGGACGAGGGCGCCCGGGACCGGGACGCCCTGGCCCTGGTGAAGTACACCGCCCCCGCCCAGAAGGAGGACGCCCTGCTGGCGCACCCCCAGGTATTGCGCCAGCCCATCGTCCGCAACGGCAAAAAGGCTGCCGTGGGGTACTGCCCGGAGGTCTACGAGCGCTGGCAGAGGGAAGAGCAGTAGGATGGCGGAAAATTCTGATTTGTCGCGTTGCGACAAATCAGAATTCATCCCAGCGCGCAGTCCAGGGCCATCATCACGGTGAAGCCCAGGGCGAACATCAGCGTGCCCATGTTGGAGTGGGCTCCGGCCTGGGTCTCGGGGATCAGCTCCTCCACCACCACGTAGATCATCGCGCCGGCGGCGAAGGCCAGCATATAGGGCAGCACGGGCACCACCAGCGAGGAGAACCAGATGGTCAGCAGCGCCCCCACCGGCTCCACCGCGCCGGAGAGCACGCCGTAGGCGAACGCCCGGCCCTTGCCGGTGCCCTCGGCCCGCAGGGGCATGGAGATGATCGCTCCCTCCGGGAAGTTCTGTATGGCGATGCCCAGCGCCAGGGCCAGCGCCCCGGCGGCGGAGATGCCCGCCTGCCCCTGGAGCAGCCCCGCGTAGACCACGCCCACCGCCATGCCCTCGGGCAGGTTGTGGATCGTGACCGCCAGCACCAGCTTCGTGGTCCGGGCCAGCGTGTTGCGGGGGCCCTCCTCCTCGTTCAGCCCCGCGTGCAGGTGGGGGACGACCCTGTCCAGCAGCAGCAGGAACAGCACGCCCACCCAGAATCCCACCGCGGCGGGCAGGAAGGCCAGCCGGCCCATGCCCGCGCACTGATCGATGGCGGGCAGCAGCAGGCTCCACACCGACGCCGCCACCATCACCCCGGCGGCAAACCCCGTCAGCGCCCGCTGGACCATGGCGTTGAGCCTGTTTCGCATGAAGAATACGCACGCCGAACCCAGCGCCGTGCCCAAAAAGGGGATCATGATGCCCCGAACGACTTCCATATTCATGGTCAAACCTCCTTTGGCTCCGTTGAAATCAGTATAGCAGTTTTATTAAGTTAGATATATCTAACTTCTGTTAAATCGTGAAAACTTTTTCCGCCCCATACTATGCTCAATTTCAGGTTGACAGTGCCGCCGCGAATGTTATAAAATATCGGTGACGGTTCGGGCGTAGGCAAATGCTCAAATTCTGATTTATCGAGCTCTGCTCGATAAATCAGAATTTCCCCGTCCGACCAGAACCAAACAGCGGGTGTCAAGATAATCCGTCACATTCGTGGGAATCCGTGCGGCGGCGCAGCGCGCCGCCGCGTTTCAATTCGCCTGAAACAGGGCGGTGGAGAACCACCGGTGGCAAAAAATTAAAAAACAGCAGGAGGACGGAAACATGCTTGTCAATCTGAAGGAAATGCTGGCCCTCGCGGAGTCGAAGGGCATTGCCGTGGGCGCGTTCAACGCCGCCGGGCTGGAGTGCATCGAGGCGATATTCGGCGCGGCGGAGGCGCTGGACATGCCTTTTGTGCTGATGTTTGCCCAGCTGCACGAGCCCTGGATGCACCTGAAGACCATCGGGCCGATCATGGTGGACGTGGCGAGGAAATCGCCGGTGCCGGTGTGCGTGATGCTGGACCACGGCGAGGACCTGGACTACCTGAAGCAGGCCCTGGACCTGGGTTTCACGGCCATCATGTACGACGGCTCCACGCTGCCCTATGCGCAAAACGTGGAAAACACGAAGCGGGCCGTGGCCCTGGCGCGGCAGTACGGCGCGTCGGTGGAGGCGGAGCTGGGCAGCATGGGCCGCCGGGAATACGGCGCGGGCAACCACTCCGGTGACGAGGACGAGACCAAGATCTACACCGACCCCCAGCAGGCCCAGGCCTTTGTGGAGGCCACCGGCATCGACGCGCTGGCCTGCTCCTTCGGCACCACCCACGGCATCTTCCTGAAGGCCCCGAAGCTGGATTTCGACGTGGTGCGCAACGTGCGCAGGCTGACCCATATCCCCATCGTGATGCACGGCGCGTCGGGCGTGTCCAATGAGGACCTGCATCGCTCCATCGAAGCCGGCGTCAGCAAGATCAACTATTACACCTACATGGACAAGGCCGGCGGCGCGGCGGCCGCCGAGGCGCTGAAGGCCATCCCGGAGGGCCGGCCCGTGTTCTTCAGTACGCTGATGCAGGCCGGCCGCGAGGCGATGAAGCAGGACGTGATGAAGGCCATGAGGGTCTTTGCGAAAATGGACTGAGGAGGAAACCACCATGGGCAGGAAAATGACATTTGCGCTGGCGTTCTGCAACCGCGGCTTCATGCCGGGCGAGCTGATCTACGGCGCCCGGGAGGACATGATCAAGGCCGTGACCGACGCCGGATACGACTACATTGCCATGGACGCGGCGCTGACCCGCTACGGCGGCATCGAGACCCGGGACGAGGGCCTGCTGTACGCCAGGTGGCTGAAGGCGCACGAGGGGCAGTTTGACGGCGTGATCTTCTCCATGCCGATCTTCGCCGACGAAAACGGCGCGATCACCGCCCTCCAGGACGCGGGCGTGCCGATCCTGATGCAGGCCTATCCCGACGAGATCGGGAAGATGGACTTCAAGCACCGCCGGGACGCCTTCTGCGGCAAGTTCTCCGTGACCGACGTGTTCACCCAGTACGGCGTGCCCTTCACGGTGCTCAAGCCCCACGTGGTGCACCCGCTGACCCCGGCCTTCGGGCAGAACCTGCGGGATTTCGCCGCCATCTGCCGGGTGGTCAACGGCATGAAGCGCTTCAATGTGGGCTGCATCGGCGCGCGCACCACCGCCTTCAAGACCGTGCGCTTCGACGAGATCACCCTGCAGAAGTACGGCATCAACGTGGAATCCTTCGACCTGTCGGAGCTGATCTACAAGGTGGGCCGGCTGGCCGACGACGACCCGAAGGTGCTGGAGAAGCAGGCGTCCCTCGAGGGGTATACCGACTTCACCCGGGTGCCGGCGAAGAACAAGCTGACGCTGGCGAAGATTTCCACGGTGATCGACGCCTACATCGACGAATACCACCTGGACGCCCTGACCCTGCGCTGCTGGAACGAGATGGAGACCATACTGCGCGTGTGTCCCTGTGTGCTGCTGAGCGAGCTGAACGACCGGGGCATTCCCGCCTCCTGCGAGATCGACATGTGCTCCGCGCTGACCATGCGGGCCATGGCCCTGGCCAGCGAACAGCCCACGGCGGTGCTGGACTGGAACAACAACTACGGCGACGACGAGAACAAGGTCATACTGTTCCACTGCGGCCCGGTGGCCCAGGGGCTGATGACGGGCCGGGGCACCGTCACCGAGCACAAGATGTTCGCCAAGGGCGATCCCGGCAGCGGCTGGGGCACCAACGAGGGCCGCATCCGCGCCTTCCCGACCACCCTGTCCAACTGCCAGACGAAGGACGGCAGGATCGTGGTCTATGCCAGCGAGGCCGCCTTTACCGACGACCCCATCGAGGAGGCCTTCTTCGGCTGCGCGGGGGTCTGCGAGGTGCCGGATATGCAGCGGAAGCTGATCCGGTTGGCCCGGGGCGGCTTCAAGCACCACACCTCCGTGGGCGTGGGCCACATGAAGGAGGTGCTCAGGGAGGCCTTTACGACGTACCTGGGGTATGACTGGGTGGAGATTGACTGATATGAAGATCGCGGGACTTGACATCGGCACCACCGGCTGCAAATGCATGGTGTTCGATGAGGATGGAAAATACCTGGGCATGGCCTATCGGGATTATCCCGTCCGGCGGAAGGTGACGGGCCACGAGATCGACGTGTCCACCGTCATGGACGGCGTGGTGGGCGTCCTTCGGGAGATGGCCGGCCGCTATCCGGACATCGGCGGCATCGGCATCACCTCCTTCGGCGAGACCTTTGTGATGACCGACGCCGCGGGCAACCCCCTGCACAACGCCATGCTGTACACCGACCACCGGGGCGGGGAGGCGGCGCGGGCGCTGTCCGGGGCCCTGGGCGAGCGCAGCATCGCCATGATCACCGGCCTGCGGCCCCATGAGATGTACAGCCTGCCCAAGCTGATGTGGCTGAAGGCCCACCGGCCCGAGGTCTATGCCGCGGCGAAGCATGTGTTCCTGATGCAGGACTACGTGGTGTTCCACCTGACCGGCACGGCCCAGATCGACTATTCCCTGGCCACCCGCACCATGGCCCTGGACATCCGGACGCTGAAATGGAGCCGGGAGCTGTTTGACGCGGCGGGCATCGACGTGGACCTGATGTCGCGGCCCGTGCCCACGGGCACCCCGGCGGGCACGCTGACCCCGGCGGCGGCCCATGCCGTGGGGCTGCCGGAATCGGTGACGGTCGTCTCCATCAGCCACGACCAGGTGGCAGCGGCGGTGGGGGCGGGGGCCTTCGACGGCAGCGTGGCCGTGGACGGCGCGGGCACCACCCAGTGCCTGACGCCCATCTTCGACGCCATGCCGGACATCGACGAGATGGCCCGGGGCTTCTATTCCGTGGTGCCCTATGTGATCCCCGGCAAGTACGTGGCCTACGCCTTCACCTACACCGGCGGCGCGCTGATCGACTGGTGTGTGCGGAACCTGGCGAAGGACGAGGCCGCCCGGGCGAAGGCGCAGGGCGTGTCCGTCTACGATTACCTGGAGGCTGCCTATCGCGCCGAGCATGGCGACGCGCCCAGCGGGCTGCTGGTGCTGCCCCACTTCGCCGGCGCGGCCACCCCCTACATGGACATCGGCTCCCGGGGCGCCATCCTGGGGCTGACCACTGACAACGGCGTGGCGGAGCTCTACCGGGGCTGCATGGAGGGCGTGGTCTATGAGATGGTGCTGAACACCCGGGCGATGAAGGATTCGGGCATCCACTTTACCCGCCTTCACGCCACTGGCGGCGGCGCAAGGAGCGCGGTGTGGACCCAGATGAAGGCGGACATGCTGAACCTGCCCATCGTGGCGCTGCGCACCGCCGACGCGGGCGCCGTGGGCTGTGCCATGCTCACCGGCGTGGCCATCGGCGCGTTCCGGGATCTGCATGACGCCGCCGGCCACATGGTGGAGCAGGTGCGCACCTACTATCCCCGGCCGGAAATGCATGAAAAATATATGCAGCTGTACGAGCGCTACGAGAAGGTCTATGCCGCGGTGCGACCGCTGGTGTGAGGTATATATCGTATCTGTTTTTTGGGATAATTTCTGATTTGTCGGGGAGACGGAACCCCTCCGGCGCTACGCGCCACCTCCCCACTAGCTTCGCGTCGCAGGGGAGGCTTTTGGCTAACTTACCGGGGGTATCGGGGGCGGAGCGCCCCGATCTTTAATCGTACGCGGCGGC
>JAFWEL010000048.1 GCA_017512905.1 Clostridia bacterium | reverse complement strand
GCCGCCGCGTACGATTGAAGATCGGGGCGCTCCGCCCCCGATACCCCCGGTAAGTTAGCCAAAAGCCTCCCCTGCGACGCGAAGCTAGTGGGGAGGTGGCGCGTAGCGCCGGAGGGGTTCCGTCTCCCCGACAAATCAGAATTTCCACCCCAAGAAAGGAACCCCCGCATGGATCTGATCATCGAAAATCTCCGCAAATCCTACGACGGCCACGTCGTGCTGGACGGCCTGAGCCACACCTTTCCTCACGGCACGCTCACCTGTGTCACGGGGCGGTCGGGCTGCGGCAAAACCACGCTGTTGCGGCTGATCGCCGGACTTGAGACGCCGGACGGGGGCCGCGTCCTCGGCGTGCCGGAGGGCGGCATCTCCATGGTGTTCCAGGAGGACCGCCTGCCGCCCCGGCTGGACGCGGCGGACTGCCTGCGCTGCGTGTTGAAGCGGGACGCCCAACGGGAGGCGCGCATCGCCGGGGCGCTGGCTTCCCTGGGCCTGGCGGAGGCGTCGGGCCAACCCGTCAGCGAATACAGCGGCGGCATGCGCCGGCGGGTCGCTTTGGCCCGGGCGCTGCTGTTTCCCTCCCCATTGGTGCTGCTGGACGAGCCCTTCAAGGGACTGGACGCCGCCACCCGCGGGCGGGCCATTGATTTCTGCCGGCCGCTGCTGGCCGGGCGGACGACGCTGCTGGTCACCCACGACCCCGAGGACATCGCCGATTTCCGGGGAAACCGGCTGGACCTGGGCGATAACACGCACATGTAAGCGGCGGCAAGGCTCCCGTGCCTTGCCGCCGTTGTTTGTCGGGATTTAAGCCCCCATGTAGGTGTTCATCACGCGCCGCACCTCATCCTGGGCGCTGACGAAGGCGTCCACCACCTTGGGATCAAAGTGGCTGCCGGAGCCCTCCCGGATGATGTCCATGGCCTTTTCAAAGGGGAAGCCGTCCTTGTAGCTGCGCTTGGACACCAGCGCGTCGAACACGTCGGCCACCGCCATGATGCGCGCCGACAGCGGGATGTCCTCGCCCGCCAGGCCGCAGGGATAGCCCTGGCCGTTCCACTTCTCGTGGTGGTAGTGGGCCAGGTTCATGGCCTCCTTCAGGTAGCCGGAGTTTTCCTCGGCCACCATGTCGATGGCCCGGGAGATGATCTCCGCGCCGGCGGTGGTGTGGGTCTTCATGATCTCAAATTCCTCGTCGGTCAGCTTGCCGGGCTTGTTGAGGATGGCGTCGGAGACCTGGATCTTGCCCACGTCATGCAGCGGCGCGGAGTTGACCACGTCCTGCATGAACGCATCGGTCAGCTGGTCCAGGTAGACCCCCTTCCGCTTCAGCTCCCGCAGTATGATGTCGGCATAGGCGGCGGTCTTGCGCACGTGGTCGCCGGTGCACTTGTCGCGGCTCTCCACCATGTCGGCCAGCACCAGGATCAGGCCGTTCTGCAGCCGGCTGATCACCTCGTTCTGGTGCTCCACATTTTCAATGGTGCCCACCATGTCCTCGGTGGTTCTGACCACGGAATGATACAGGTTCTCGATCTCGTCGCCGGTGTGGATGTCCAGCTCGTGGATGCGCTCCACCGTCCTGGCGCGAGCCTCCTCGGTGTTGTAGACGGCGTTCTCGGTGGCGATGTCCATGGTGTTGATGGGCAGTATGATGTTGTACTCGGCCAGCCAGATCGCCCCGGTCAGGATCAGCAGGAAGAAGCCGAAGAACAGCGAGACCACGCGGGCCATGAACTGATAGCCGCTGGTGGCGATGTGGTTCATGTTGATGTCCACGCCCACATAGCACTGGCAGACGCCCTGGCTGTCGTACACCGGCTTGTAGATCGTCAGCAGCCAGCCGTACTTTTCGTTGGACGTGATGGGCGGGATTTCGCCGCCGGCCAGCAGGATCGGCAGGTCCTTCATGAAGGCCTCGTCAAATTCCACCACATCCCCGGGCTGGGAGCCGGGCGTCTCCGGCGTATCGGCGTCGAACACCACGTGGCAGCCGTCCTCCAGGATCTTGTAGGCGTAGACGTATTCGATCTCCTCGGCGCTGGATACCAGGTCGTTGAAGCGCTTGTCGATCAGGGCATAGCCCTCGGCGGCCTCGCCCTTCTCGATGAACTCGTCCACCCGGTCCGCGACGATGGCGTCCGAGGCCACGTTGGCCACGCCGTAAGCGAGCTTGATCTGCTCGTCGATGGCGGCGTTCTGGAAATGGATGAAGCTGATTACCGTGACGACCCCGGCGATGATCACCATGGCCGCGGCCACCAGCAGGATGATCTTCGAGCGCAGCGACATCCTGCGCGCCCGCTTGTGGTCCGCCGCCATCAGCTTTTTCCGGGTCAGCGGCGCCTGCTGCCAACCGGCGAAATAGAGCTTGTCCTTCAGCGACTGGGGCAGCACCTTCAGCACGATGGCCACGATGGCCACGGTGAGCGCCTTGTCCAGCACGTCGACCAGCATGTCCGCCGCAAACTGGGCCCAGAACGGGCTCATGATCCCGGTATCCAGTATGCGCTGGGCCAGCGGCGCGGAAAGGCTGGTGCCGAACTCAAAGCCGTACAGCGTCCACGTCAGCACCGAGCCCAGCCCGCCGCCGATCAGCGCGAACGTGAACACCACGATGGGCAGCTTCGACAGCTTGCCGTAATAGCCCCGCTCCGCGAACCAGGCCGAGCATATGGCGATCAGCACCGTCAGCGAGCCATAATAGGTGGTCTCGTGAGCGCCGATGCCGTTGATGAAATTGGTGAAGAAGCCCACCACGATGCCGGGGATGTAGCCGCCCAGCGCCGCGGCCAGCGCGCTGCCCACATTGTCCAGGAACAGGGGAAACTTCAGCGCCAGCGGCACCTTGGCCAGCAGATAGTTGATCAACAGGCCGACCACGCACAGCACGACCAGGTGAACCCACCGGCTGCGCCTGGACATCTCCGTCCCCCTCGGATTGATTTCCATGATCTATTCCCTCCGTCAGGCAAATCCACGCTCAAGGGCCGGCCCTCCGCCGTGCTTCCCCATCATGCGGATTATTGCAATCCATACCATACCGACTATATTATGGCATGAAAGCAAGTTTTTGTAAAGGGAAAAATAGCAAAATGACGGTAATGGATTAAATGACTTGTTCGCCGCGAAAAAAAGACACCGCGTTTGGGCGGTGTCCTTCGTTTGACCTTCAATCAGTCAGACACATAGGGCATCAGGGCGATCGTGCGAGCGCGCTTGATGGCCGTGGAGAGCTGACGCTGGTGCTTTGCGCAGGTGCCGGTCATGCGGCGGGGCAGAATCTTGCCGCGCTCGCTGGTGAAACGGCGGAGCCTGGCCACATCCTTGTAATCGATGTGCTGGATCTTATCCACGCAGAATGCACACACCTTCCTGCGCGGCTTGCGGCCGCGGGGGCGGCGAATGCGTTCGCCTCTATCCTCAGACATATTGCGTTCCTCCTTTTTGGATTATAGGGCGTGCGCGAGGCGCACTCCCAAAGAAGAATTGGCCCATGGCTGCGCCACAGGCGCGGTGGGTTGACAGACGGACCCGTTCAATCGACGATCGGTTCAGCGGCGTCCTCGTGCGGAGCGACGCACGCAACCGGATCAGAACGGCAGCTCGTCGTCCTCAACCTCGGTGAAGTCGTTCATCGCGGAGCCGGCGGGCGGCGCGGGCGGCGGCGTGGGGCCATTGTCACGGGGATGGGCCTGGCCATCACCACGACTGCCAACAGACTCGACACTATCGGCAATAATTTCTGTCACATAGCGCTTGGAACCGTCCTGCGCATCATAGGAACGGACCTGAATACTGCCTTCCACCGCAACCTTGCTGCCCTTGGTGAGATAGCGGTTACAGAAGTCGGCGCTCTGGCGCCACGCGACGACAGTCAGGAAGTCGGCCTCGCGCACACCCTGCGCGTTGGCAAAGCGGCGCTGCACGGCAATGCGGAACGTCGAACGGGATATTCCGGATTGCGTGGTAAAGGGCTCGGGATCATTGGCAAGATTGCCGATCAGGATGACTTTATTCATACTTCACACCATCCTTTGCAGGACGTCGTTATTCGGCCTCAGACTCAGGCTTTTCGTCGTCAACCACTTCGGCCGCGGGAGCCTCGACGGCAGCGGCTTCAGCAGGCGCGGCGGCCTCAGCGGCGGGCGCGGCCTCGCGGGGCGCGTAGGGCTTCAGGGGCTCGCGCTTGGCGGGCAGCTCGCCCTCGTAACGCACGGTCAGATAGCGCAGGACGCTGTCGGAAATCTGCATGTTACGCTCGATTTCCCGGGGCAGATCGGCGGGAGCCTTGATGTACATCAGCACATAATAGCCCTCGGTCTTGTACTGGATGGCGTAGGCCAGGCGGCGCTTGCCCCACTCGTCCACGCGATCCACTTCACCGCCATTCTTCACCACCAGATCGGAAAAACGGTTGATCAGCTCAATCCTGGCGCTGTCCT
This sequence comes from Clostridia bacterium, assembly GCA_017512905.1. Taxonomy (GTDB): domain Bacteria; phylum Bacillota; class Clostridia; order Christensenellales; family Aristaeellaceae; genus UBA2862. The sequence continues at coordinate 34,881 of JAFWEL010000048.1, read as the reverse complement.
CCAGCGTAGGATCGATCACGTACATGACTTCATACTGGTTCATACTTACTTTCACCTCCTTATGGACTTCGGCCACGGCCGGTTAACCGTGGCAAGGATGCGCCAGATAAGATTATACAACAAAACGCAACGCAGGGCAAGGGAACATTGTGAAAAGTTTTGGTAAGTGTTGAGATGGGTAAATTCGGGTGTTTGACAGCGAGTGAGCAAACAAGACGAAGAGAACACCGATGGGAGCGTTATTTTTTTGTCAACATTTGAATATATAGTTGCACGTTATGCCACGGTATGTTATAATAGTACCGGGTGATGCATATGAGACTTGGTTGGGCAAAAACAAAGTATTCCGTATCGTATTTTGTACAGAAGACCATCTATGTCAATGGGAAGAACAAGTCCCAGGTAGTAAAACGACTGGGCTCCGAGAAATACATCTGTGAAACCTACGGAGTCACAGACGCAAAAGCATGGGCAAAGGAACAGGTACGGCTCATGAATGAGGCGGAGAAAGAAGACGCAGCCACTTTTACCATAGAGCTAAACTCTGGGACAGACCTTGTAATGGATGAGCAGCGACGGTTCAATGGCGGATACCTGTTTCTCCAAGCCATCTATTACGAGCTTGGCTTACATAAAATCTGTCGGGCAATAGCAAACCGGCATTCCTTCGAATACGATCTGAACGACATCATGTCTCGCTTGATCTACACAAGGATACTGTATCCTTCCTCAAAAAAGAGCAGTTTTCAGGATTCGAAGCGCTTTATTGAACAGCCATCCTTCGACCTGCATGATATTTACCGGTCACTTTCGGTGATTGCTGAGGAATCCGATTACATCCAAAGCCGCCTGTTCAAGAACAGCGCTGCCATCGCAGGCCGGAGGACGGAGATCATCTACTATGACTACACCAACTTCTATTTCGAGATAGAACAGGCAGAGGATGACAAGCAATATGGCGTAAGCAAGGAAAACCGGCCGCTGCCCATCGTTGAAATGGGGCTTTTCATGGATGTGGACGGTATTCCCATCGCATTCGGAATCACTCCGGGCAATGTTGGCGAACAGAATACCATGATTCCCATGGAGAAGAAGATCCTGGAGAAGTTTGACGTGTCTCAATTCGTCGTCTGTACAGACGCCGGGCTGTCCTCGGGGACAAATCGATTCTTCAATGATTATGACCGGGCGGATGGCAAGCGTTCTTTCATTACTACCCAGTCAATCAAGAAACTGAAGGGGCATCTTAAAGAATGGGCGCTCGACCCAACGGGTTGGCGATTGGCCGGTTCCGATTCCAGAGTACAGTATGATATACGGGACTTGGATGATAAACAGGACAGGGAAAAGCTGTTTTTCAAGAGCCGGTGGGTCAAGGAACCGACAAAAGTCAGCATGGATGGCAAAACCCGAACCGTCGTACTGGAGCAACAGCTGATTGTTTCCTACTCCATTAAGTACCGGGATTACCTCAGAAGTATCCGCAACGGACAAATCGAACGCGCCAGGAAAATGGTTGCGCAGGGTGAAACCTCTGTAGGCAGGAAGCGGCAGAACGATCCCAAGCGCTTTATTTCCACAGACCATATCACCCTGGAAGGCGAAATCGCCGAAAAAGCCAACAGCTATATCAATGAAGCTGTTATTGTCGAGGAAGAAAGCTACGACGGCTTCTATGCGGTCTGCACCAATCTCGAAGACAACCCGGAAACGATTACAAGGGTGAACAAGCAGCGTTGGCAGATTGAAGAATGCTTTCGCATCATGAAGTCTGATTTTGAGGCGCGACCCGCTTTTGTCAAACGTAAGGACCGCATATTGGCGCACTTCATGACTTGCTTCATCGCCTTGATTGTTTACCGCTACCTCGAAAAGCGGCTTGGCAACCAATATACCATTAGCGAAATCATCCCTGCGTTGAAGGAGATGGACTTTATGAAGTACGAAGGCAAAGGGTACCAGCCCGTCTATACCAGAACCGCGTTGACCGACGCTTTGCATGATGCCTTCGGCTTCTGTACCTCCAAACAGATCGTCCCTGTTAAAGTCATGAGAAATATCTGCTCTGTGACGAAAAACCCTTGATGTAACGTGTATTCGGAAATTCTTCAAAAGCCTCAAAATGCCCTATTTGCAGGCACTTTGAGGCTTTTTCCTTATTTTTGTTGTCAAAAACCGGATTATACCACAGCTATCCCAAAAATGCTATATTATTTGGGCCTTTTTGGGTTCTTTATTTAGATGACAGAATATATCCCTGCCGCCGCCAGTTCACCAATTGGACACATTTAAAAAACGGAATGAGGGCGCGCTCCCCCATTCCGTTTCGATTACAGCCGGTGTATAAAGGTCATGCCGTCCACCTGTCCGGTGAGCATGTGGTTGATATCGGTGATCAATTCGCCGACGATGTCGGTGGCCTGATAGAGGTATTTGTCGGTGCTCCACACGTTCCCTTCCTTCACGGCCTTGAAATCGGCGAACAGGGCGCTCTTGTCCAGCAGGTCCTCCACGCTGTTCAGCGGGGCGTCGATGGAGGCGTTGTAGATCAGGTAATCGGCGTCCACAGCCGCGGCATAGAAGTCCTCCATGCTGATGGTCACGGCGGCGCGGGCGCTGTCCAGCGGCGCGGAATCGGAGAAGATGTAGCGGCCGCCGGCCAGCTCGATCATGCCCGCCACGTAGTCGCCGGCGCCGCGCACCACCACGCCGCCGTCGGTGGAAACGTAGAAGAAGGCGACTTTCTTTTCCGTGTTCGGGAAGTCCTTCAGCTCGTCGATCACCTTCGCCTGGTCGTCGAAGAAGGCCTCGGCCTGCGCCTCCTTGTTCAGCATGGCGGCGTACAGCTTCACCCATTCCGTGCGGCCCAGCGGGTGGCTTTCATAGCTGGAATGCTCGATGAACACGGTGATGCCCAGCTGCTCCAGCATCTCCTGCACCTTGGGGGTATGCAGGATCATCGTGGATTCTATGGCCAGCAGGCAGCCCATGCCCATCAGCAGCTCGTAATCCGGCGCGCTGTACTTGCCGGCATAGAGCATGTCGCCCCGCCGCATGGCTTCGGCGGCGTTTTCGATGTACCAGCCGTCGGCCTGGGTGCCGGACAGGGTAATGGCGTCCAGCCCATCCACCGCGTCGAACAGCGCCATGGCCGCCGTGGCCGCCAGGTAGACGTTGTTCAGCGGCTGGCGGATGACCCTGACGCCCCCGTCCAGTCCGTCGGGGATGTCGCCGCCCTCGGGCACCACCAGGTAGCGGTTGCCGTCGCCGATGGTCAGCAGCTTGTAGCCGCCCTCATAATAATCCACGGCGAATTCGTGGGCGTACCTCAACTGCATCTCCGATTGCCAGGTCAGCCCCGGCAAGTCCCGGTCCCGGTCCGCCAGGGCGACGGAGGGCGCTTCGATCCCGGGCGCTTCGTCCTCGTCCGCTGGGGAATCCTCCGGCGGGGTCTGCCCCACCCAGATGTGAATCACGTATTCCACGTCGTGGGGCGTCGACATGGCGGTGGTGGTGCCCACCACGGTCATGTCCGCGTTCACCCGGGCGGGAATGACGAATATGGAGGTCTTGCCCTCGTGGGTGGCGGTGTATTCCACGCCGTCCACGGTCAGCCTGGGATAGTTCGCGCTGGAGAACACCAGCGTGGCTGTGACCGCGCCGTCCGCCACCGAGATCTTCGGGCAGCTGATCGTCACCTTGCCGGTGCCGCCGGAGAAGGTAAAGCCGTCCGGGGCATATTCGCCCTCCGGCAGGCCGGCCGTTTCGGCCAGCGCCCCCGCACCCCACAGGGCCAGGCACAGCGCCAGCGCAAGCCAGCGAAGGAATAAACGCTTCATAGGTATCCACACCCTTTCATTGTATGCCGATATTATAGCGTAAATACCGAAAATGTGCAAATTCCGCGCTACCGGATTTGTAAACAACGAATGAAGATTCCCACCGGCCCTTGATTTTATCGCTTTATCGCGGTATCATAAATGCAAGTAAATCCCGCAACACTTGCAGATTGGAGCGATCGACATGCTGAACATCCGCGTTGAAAGAACCACCGCCCCCAAGGCGAAGCCGGCCCCCGGCCAGAAGCTGGGCTTTGGCCACATCTTCACCGACCACATGTTTATCATGAACTACACCGAGGGCCAGGGCTGGCATGACGCCCGCATCGTGCCCTATCAGAAGATCGAGCTGGACCCCTCCGCCATGGTGTTCCACTACGGCCAGACCATGTTCGAGGGCCTGAAGGCCTATCGCGGCGCGAACGGCGAAGCCTACCTGTTCCGCCCGGACATGAACGCCAAGCGGGCCAACAATTCCAACGACCGCCTGTGCATCCCTCAAATCCCCGAGGAGGACTTCGTCCAGGCGATTAAAGAGGTCGTGGCCATCGACAAGGACTGGATCCCCACCGAGCCGGGCACCAGCCTGTACATCCGCCCGTTCATCATCGCCACCGACGAGTTCCTGGGCGTGGCTCCCTCCAAGACCTACCTGTTCATCGTCATCCTCAGCCCCTCCGGCGCTTACTACGAGAGCGGCCTGGCCCCCGTGGGCATCTGGATCGAGGACGAATACGTGCGCGCCGTGCGCGGCGGCATCGGCTTCGCCAAGACCGGCGGCAACTACGCCGCGTCCCTGATCGCCCAGGTGAAGGCTCACGACGGCGGCTACAGCCAGGTGCTCTGGCTGGACGGCGTGGAGCGCAAGTACATCGAAGAGGTCGGCGCGATGAACATCATGTTCAAGATCGACGGCAAGATTGTCACCCCGATGCTCAACGGCTCCATCCTCCCCGGCATCACCCGCAATTCCGTCCTCTTCCTGTGCCGCCAGTGGGGCATGGACGTGGAGGAGCGCAAGGTGTCCGTGGACGAGCTGATCGAGGCCCAGCGCTCCGGCAAGCTGGAGGAGGTCTTCGGCACCGGCACCGCCGCCGTCATCAGCCCTGTGGGCAAGCTGCGCTACATGGACGAGGTCATGACCATCGGCGACGGCAACATCGGCCCCGTGACCCAGAAGCTGTACGACACCATCACCGGCATCCAGACCGGCAAGGTCGAGGACAAGTACGGCTGGCGCGTCCGCGCGGACCAGTGAGCCACGACATTGTTCCGGGCTGTGTCTGTTCGGTGAGATAAATCAGAATTTGCCTACGCCTGAACCCTTGCCTTATACGCAAAAACCGGCGCGATCGCTCGCGCCGGTTTTTGTGTTGTCGGTCAGCCCATGGTGATGCCGTCGATGGGCAGGTCGAAGTAGGGGGCGGACTGGAATTCGGACTCGTGGAAGCAGCCGTCCTTGACATAGCCGGCCGCGATCTGGTGCACCGCGGCGTTGAAGCCGCCGTTGGCGGTATCCTGGAGGTAATCCTCGGTCTGGACGTACTCCTCAACACTCATGCCGTTCACGGTGAAGGTGCTGGTGTCGAACACCTGCAGCTCGCCGGACTCCAGCTTCTCCAGGACCTCCTGGACCTTTTCAAGGGTGCCCTCGGCGGCCACGTGGGGGTTCAGCTCGGTCAGCTCGACAGCGCCCTCGGCCATGCCCAGAGAGATGTCGGTGGGGAAGCTCTCGCCCTTCATGGTCGCCTCGATGGCCATCTGCATGTAGGGGGTCCAGTTGATCTTGGAGGAAACCAGCGCGGTGTTGGGGGCCACGGCGGAGAAGTCGATGTTGTAGGCCACGTTCGGCACGCCGTTGTCCTCGCAGGCGGTGGGCGCGCCGACGGTATCGGCGTGCTCGCTCATCAGCACAGCGCCCTTGGAAATCAGGGCATTGGCGGCCTCCTGCTCCAGCGCCTGGTCGCCCCAGCTGTTGGTGAACTTCACGGTCATCGTGGCGGAGGGGCAGACATAGCGGATGCCCAGGAAGGTGGAGGAATAGCCGCTGATGACCTCGGCATAGGGGAACGCGCCCACATAGCCGACCACGGCCTGGTCCTCGGTGATCTTGCCCTCGGCGATCATCTCGTTCAGCTTCAGGCCGGCGGCAACGCCCGCGGCGAAGCGGCCCTGGAAGATGGACGCGAAGGCGTTGTGATAGTTCTCCAGGCCCGTGCTCTGGGCCTTGGTGCCGGTGGCGTGGGAGAACTGGACCTCCGGGAATTCACTGGCGGCTTGGATGATGTAGTCCTCATGGCCGAAGGAATCGGCGAAGACGTACCTGCAGCCCATGTCCGCCAGGTCGGCGGCGGCGTCGTAGGCCTCCTGGCTCTCGGGCACGTTGGTCTTGATGATCAGCTGGCTCTCGTCCAGGCCCAGGTTTTCCAGGGCGGCCTTCATGCTGTCGATGAAGTTGGCGTCATAGCCCATGTTCTCGTCGTGCAGGCAGATCAGGCCGATCTTCATGTCCTCCTTCGCGATTTCAGCGGAGGCGACAGCGCAGAGCAGCATGGCGACAATCAGGAGGATGGAAGCAACCTTCTTCATAGCTATATTCCCCTTTTTTCATATTACTCCCCGCGGGAGCTTCGTCATTATTCTACACGAGCAAGATTATCTCTTTTTGCCACAAATGTTAATTGTACGCGGAAAAGCGGCGAAAGTTCGGGGATTTTGGCGATTCGCGGAAAAACGCGCCCCTCCAACGTTTGAAAAGGCGCGTTTTTCCGAACATTAATTGTCGATGGCACGGAAGAGGCAGATATAAACCTCCTTGCTGTTCCTGTCCTTGACGGTGTCGTTCTTCATGTGCAGGCGGACGGGACCCCTGGACGTGGCGAGGGTGAAGTCGAATTCCACGGGCTTCTGTTCCTTCAGCGCGTTGATGGTCACCACCTCCAGGCGGGCGGCCTCGTCCGGGCTCAGGCTCCTGAACAGCTCGCCGCTGTTCAGATACTTTTCAAATGCCTTGGCGGAAAGGCCGATCTTCTCTTCAAGGCCATGCACGATCACCCGGTATTTCCAACGGTCGCCCTTGCGGCGGACAAACACCACGTCGTCCGTCAGCGACTGGCTGATCAGGCGCATCTGGTTGCGCAGCTTCACCACCTCGGTCACGTCGATGGCCACGCTCTGGAAGCAGACCTGGCCGTTCAGCTCGGTCACGCAGCTCTGGTTCATGACGTAGATGTAGCCGTCGTCCTTGCGCTTGATCCGGTAGGGCTTGTTCGACGGCTCCCGGCCCTGGACGATGTCCTCCGAGCGCTTCAGCAGGATATCCACGTCGTCGTGGTGCACCATGTTCAGGAAGCGGTTGTCAAACTTCTCGGCGATTTCCTCGTCGGTATAGCCCACCAGCTCGCGGAAGCCCTCGCTGATAAAGTAGAATTCAAAGCCACCGTCCACCGAGCAGCGGTGATAGCCGCCGGGGATGGCCTGGTTGATGTATTGCAGCTCGGTCACGTCCTCGGCCGCGCCGTAGAACAGTATGCCCTGCTCGTTTTCCTCCTGGAAGTACATTTGCAGCGAGATCCAGGACAGGGAGCCGTTGGGCTTGTACACCCGCAGCACCGCCTTCGCGCCGTTCAGCCGGTCCGACGCGGCGCGCTCCAGCAGCCGGAACAGCTTTTCCCGGTCGTCCGAATACATGTATTGCTCTATGGCCATGCGCCGCGATTCCAGCTGGTTGATCTCGAGGCCCACCATCTGGTAAAACTGCTGGTTGTAACGGATGATGTCCACGCTATCGTCCTTCCAGCGGTAGATGGCCACCGGGCCGAGGATGTTGTTCAGCATCACGTCGCTGACCAGGTTTTCATCCAGGAATTCCCGGGTGTGGAACTGGTCGTTGGCCTTGAATTCAAAGCCGTTCAGGTCCAGGTTCCTGTCATCGCAGATCAGGCGCTCGAAGTCCTCGACGGGCATGGGCCGGTAGAAGAAATAGCCCTGCATATAGCGGCAGCCCAGGTCGGACAGGAAATTGATCTGCTCGATGGTCTCCACGCCCTCGACGATGATCGGGATGCCCATGGTCTTGGCCATGTTGACGATGGATTCCAGAATGCTGATGCCCTTGCGGGATTCGTTCTGGCTGATGTGCAGGAATTGGGCGTCCAGCTTGATGATGTCCACGTTGAGGCTGCGGAGCATGTTCAGCGAGGAATAGCCGCTGCCGAAGTCGTCCATCAGCACCAGGAAGCCCAGGTTGCGCAGCCGGCGCACCGTCTCGCGGACGGCGGCGGTGTCCTCCACATAGGCGGATTCGGTGATCTCGATCTTGATCAGCCGCGCCGGCAGCCGGTATTTTTCCAGCAGCGCGGCGAAGAAATCGGGCACGTCGATGGAGAAGATGTCGATCTGGGACACGTTCACCGAGATGGGCACCGGGGTGTGGCCCCCGTCGATCCAGCGGCGCAGCCAGGCGCAGACGCTGTCCCAGATGTACTTGTCCAGGTTGGTGACGATGCCGTGCTTTTCAAGCACCGGCACGAACCGGGCCGGCGGAATGATCCGGCCCTCGGCGGTGCGCCAGCGGGCCAGCGACTCCGCCCCCACCACCCGGCCGGTGGAAACCCGGCACTGGGGCTGGAGGCAGAAGAAGATCTCGTGGTTGTCCAGGCCGCGCTGGAAATCGGAGAGGATCTGGTATTCCTCGGTGTTGCGCTTGTGGATATCGGGGTCGTAGACCTGGATGCGGTTCTTGAAATCACCCTTGATCTGCTCGGCGGTCATCGCCGCCCGGTTGTAGAGCTCCATGATCTCGTCGTCGGGCCGCTCGATCATGCAGATGCCGAACATCGGCAAAAAGCCCACGGAATCCCCCTGGGCCACGATCAGCTTCTGCATCGCCTCGTAGAGCCGGTTGATCCGCTCCATATCGTAGGGAATCAGCAGCTCAAAATCGTCCTGGCCGCGATAGCCTGCCAGGCCACCGGTCTCCTGCTCCTGGCGCAGCAGGATCTCGCCGATCTGGGCCAGCAGGATGCGGCCGGTCTGCTGGCCGTGCCAGTCGCAGAACAGCTTGAAGTTTTCGATGTCCAGCGCCATCACGCACCACTTGCCGGACAGCTCGGGCAGCTTCATCTGGGCGATGGCGTGAAAATCGCGATCCAGCAGCAGGCCCGTCAGGTCGTCCCGGTGGATCGCCGTGCTGCCGGTGACGACGGCGCCGCCCAGCTCCCGCTGCTTCTGGACGTTGATATCGTACATGTAGCTGTAGATCACGCCCTCGGGCAGTCCGCCCTGGGCCCCGGAAACCAGCACCTGGCACACCCACAGCCAATCGCCGTTCACCGTCCGGTAGCGCAGCTCCTCGCTGAGCACCCCGGGAATTTCCGACTGCTCCAGGCGCTGGAGCAGCGTGTCGGGGTCCACCATCGCCAGATAGGTCTTCCGGTCCTCGGGGTGGACCATGTGATCGGCACAGTATTGGTACAGCTCGCTCCAATCGCCGTGGAGCACGGGCACAAAGTATTTGTTTTCAACGTGCCAGAGGTTGCGGCAACGGTCATTGAACAGGTCGATCTCCACCAGCTCGTCAAAGGGCGAGGCATTCAGCCGGTCCAGCACCGTCTGATAGCCGGCCTCACGGCTGCCGAGATTCAACCAGTCGATTTTCATGCCCCAAACCTCCGCTTCACCGGATAAAAACTAACAAAGCTGCATAACAATGGTATCACAGTGACAATTACAACGCAAGTACCACGAAAAATGTTATTTACAGCGTTTCATGTAACCGTTGCATTTGCCGCGGCAATCCCCTATAATGGTAAAAACGGCATTGGAGGCGTCAGTATGCAATACAGAACCAATCCCAGGAATGGCGACGCGCTGTCGGCGCTGGGCTTCGGCTGCATGCGCTTCACCAAGCGCGGCGGCGCCATCGACCAGGCCAAGGCCGACCGGGAGATGGCCCTGGCCCTGGAGCGGGGCGTCAACTACTTCGACACCGCCTACATCTATCCCGGCAGCGAGGTCTGCCTGGGGCAGTTCCTGAAGGCCCACGGCTGCCGCGGGCAGGTGCGGGTGGCCACCAAGCTGCCCCAGTACCGCATCAACAGAGCCGAGGACCTGGACCGCTATTTCGACGAGGAGCTGGAACGCCTGCAGACCGACTACGTGGATTACTACCTGATGCACATGCTCAACGACGCCAACAGCTGGCAGCGCCTGTGCGGCCTGGGCATACAGGACTGGATCGCAAGGAAAAAGGCCGCCGGACAGATCCGCAACATCGGCTTCTCTTTCCACGGCGGCACGCTCCAGTTCAAGGCGCTGGTGGACGCCTTTGACTGGGATTTCTGCCAGATCCAGTTCAACTATATGGACGAGCGCAGCCAGGCGGGCATCGACGGCCTGAATTACGCCCACGAAAAGGGCCTGCCGGTGATCATCATGGAGCCCCTCCGGGGCGGCAAGCTGGCGAACGGACTGCCCCAGGCCGCCCGAAAGGCCTTCGAGGCCGCCGACCCGGGCCGCAGCCCCGCGGACTGGGGCCTGCGCTGGATCTGGAACCACCCCCAGGTGACCGTGGTGCTCTCCGGCATGAACGACGTCGCCCAGGTGGAGGAAAACTGCCGCATCGCCAGCGAGAGCCTGCCCGGCGCGCTGACCGACAACGAGCTGTCGGTGTACGACCGGGCGCTGGCCGCCATCCACAAAACCATGAAGGTGGGCTGCACCGGCTGCGGCTACTGCCAGCCCTGTCCGAAGGGGGTGGACATCCCCACCTGCTTCGCTGCCTACAACGCCAGCTACGCCGACGGCCTGGTCTCCGGCATGCGGGAATACATGATGTGCACCACCCTGCGCAAGGTGCGCAGCAACGCGGGCCTTTGCGTGAAGTGCGGCAAGTGCGAGCAGCACTGTCCCCAGCACATCCCCATCCGGGAAAAGCTGGACGACGTGAAAAAGCGCCTCGAGAACCCGATCTACAAGATCGCGGCCTGGGGCGCGCCGAAGGTGCTGAAATATTGATTTGTCGGAGAGCGACAAATCAGTATTTAGCCGCGATCTGCCTTGCCACATACACGCCGCTGGCGCTGGCGTGGCTGAGGGAGTGGGTGACGCCGCTGCCGTCGCCGATCACGTACAGGCCGCGGTGGCAGGTCTCCAGGTTCCGGTTCAGCGCCACCTCCATGTTGTAGAACTTGACCTCCACGCCATAGAGCAGAGTGTCGTCGTTGGCGGTGCCGGGGGCGATGTTGTCCAGGGCGTGGATCATCTCGATGATGCCGTCCAGGATGCGCTTGGGCAGCACCAGGCTCAAATCGCCGGGGGTGGCGGCCAGGGTGGGCTTCACGGTGCCCTCCTCGATGCGCTTCGGGGTGCTGCGCCGGCCCCGCTCCAGGTCGCCGAAGCGCTGCACGATGGCCCCGCCGCCCAGCATGTTGGAAAGGCGCACGATGCTCTCGCCGTAGCCGTTGGAGTCGTGGAAGGGCTCGGAAAAGTGCTTGGACACCAGCAGCGCGAAGTTGGTGTTCTCCGTCTTGCGGCCCTCGTCCTCAAAGCTGTGGCCGTTGACGGTGACGATGCCGTTGGTGTTCTCGTTAACCACGATGCCCCGGGGATTCATGCAGAAGGTGCGCACGTGGTCCTCGTACTTCTCGGTGCGGTAGACGATCTTGCTCTCGTACAGCTCGTCGGTGATGTGGGCGAAGATCACCGCGGGCAGCTCCACCCGCACACCCAGGTCCACCCGGTTGCGCTTGGTCTTGATGCCCAGGTCGTCACAGACCTTCTCCATCCATTTGCTGCCGCTGCGGCCCACGGAAACCACGCACTCGTCGCACTCGGCGGCCTCGCCGCCGTAGCGCACACGGTAGCCCGCGTCGTCGCCGATGACCTCGATGGCGTCCACCTGGGTGTTGAAATGGAAGGTCACCCTGTCCTTTAGCTGCTCGTACAGGTTGCCCAGCACCACATAGTTGATGTCGGTGCCCAGGTGGCGCACCGACGCCTCCAGCAGCGTCAGCCGGTTCTGCATGCACAGCTTCTTGAAGCGGGTGCCCGCGGTGGAATACAGCGTGGTGCCCTCGCCGCCATTTTCCACGTTGATGTCGTCCACGTAGCGCATCAGCGACATGGCCTCGTCCCGGCCGATGTACTCGTACAGCGTGCCGCCGAAGTCGTTGGTGATGTTGTACTTGCCGTCGGAAAAGGCCCCCGCGCCGCCAAAGCCGTTCATGATGGCGCAGGTGGGACACTTGATGCAGGCCTTCACCGCCTTGCCGTCGATGGGACACTTGCGCTTATTCAGCGGATTGCCGCTTTCAAACACGGCCACCTTCAATTCGGGCCGCCGCTTGACCAGCTCCCAGGCCGTGTAGATCCCCCCGGGACCGGCCCCGATGATGATGACGTCGTAATGGTTCATATATTTAGACCTCCGAATCTTGTTTGACAAATTCTGATTTGTCGCGGGCTTGCGCCCGCTTGGCGGGGGAACTGCTTCCCCCGCCAATACCACCCCTTTGATAGATTTGCCTGAAATCGCAAGCGATTTCCGGGCGGCAAATCTGCAAGGAAGCCTTTTTTGCTCTGGTCGACAGGCTCCCTGCCACAAAAAAGGCCCCGCCCGCGGCGTACACGCCGCCGCGTACGATTGAAGATCGGGGCGCTGCCGCCCCCGATACCCCCGGTAAGTTGGCCAAAAGCCTCCTCTGAAAGGGGAGGTGGCCCCGCCAAAGGCGGGGTCGGAGGGGTTCCGCGTGCTCAGCAACACCTCGATAAATCAGAATTTGCATACACCCGAAGCGTCACCTGTGCGTCCGGATTACTCTTGCCCCTGCGCTTCGGCCTTGGCCAGGGCGGCGAGGGCCTTCATGCGGCGCTCGGCCACGATGGGCTCCTCCACGAAGGGCACCACGCCCTTCACGGCGTCGGCAGGACGGATATGGGCATCGGCGTTGTCGGTGTCCAGCAGCACATATCGGCGGTTCCCCATGCCCAGCTCCTCCATGTAGGCCAGCTGTCGGTGGCCGTGGCGGGTGGAGATGCGCTCGCGCAGGGCCGCGCCGTCCTCGTCGGACAGGGCATAGATCAAATCCACGCAGGCCTGGTCCAGGGCCAGGATATCGGTGGAGGCCAGTATGCCCACGTTGGGCGTGACCACCTGCTCGGCCAGGCATCCCTCGCAGTCACAGGAGACGGACATGTTGCGCATGACGTTGACAAAGGTGATCTGCCTGCCGAAGTGGTCCACGGTGGCCTTGGTGGATTCGCTGATGCGCTCCATGAGCTCCTCCTCGGCGATGGACCACTGATCGTCGCTGCCCTCCCGCTGGTGGATCATCGCCTTGCCGATTTTGCCGTCGGCGCAGCCGATGCCGATGTTCTTGTTGCTGCCGCCGAAGCCGCCCATGGTGTGGCCCTTGAAGTGGGTCAGTACCACCAGGGAATCGTAATCCACAAGGGTCTTGCCCACGGTCATGTGGTCGAACCACTTGCCGCCCTTCACGGGCAGGTCCACGGTGCCCTCGGCGTCGGTGATGTCCACGGGGCAGAAGGTCCAGCCGTTGACCTTCAGGGTTTCCCGGTGCTTTTCGGTGGTGTCCCGGTCGCCCTCGTAGAAGGTGTTTGTCTCCACGATGGCAGCCTCCGGCAGGTCGTGCTTCACCAGGGCCTCCACCCACTGGTGGGGGATGATGTTGGGGCCGTACTGCTCGCCGGTGTGCAGCTTGATGGCCACCCTGCCGCGAATGTTGCCGCTGACCCGGGCGTACAGCCTGCGCAGGCCCTCGGCGGACAGGTCGCGGGTGAAATAGACGATGGATTCGTTGCCCCTGCGCTCGTCATAGGGGGTGTAGCGCTCTCCGCCCAGGCTGGGGATGATGGTGGTCATGGTGAGTCCTCCTTTTTAATGGGCTTTATAGGTTTATATTAACAGAAAGCCGGACACTTGTAAAGCGATGGCCGTCAGCCGATCTTCCCTTCCCGGATGCACCGCGCCAGTTCCGGGGCAAAGTAGGTCAGGTAGATGCCCGCGCCGGCGCGGAAGGCGGCCACGGCCGTTTCGCACATGATCTTCTCCTCGTCGATCCAGCCGTTGGCGGCGGCGGCCTTCACCATGGCGTATTCGCCGCTGACGCTGTAGGCGGCCACGGGCAGGGTGGTGGCGTCGTGAACCTCGCGCACCAGGTCCAGGTAGGCCATGGCGGGCTTGACCATGATGATGTCCGCGCCCTCCTCCACGTCCAGCAGCGCCTCCTTCAGCGCCTCCCGACGGTTGTGGAAGTCCATCTGGTAGCTCTTGCGGTCGCCGAAGGACGGGGCCGAGCCCGCCGCCTCCCGGAAGGGACCGTAGAAGGATGAGGCGAACTTCACCGCGTAGGACATGATGGGCCTGCCGGTATAGCTGTGGGCGTCCAGCGCCTGGCGGATGGCCCGCACTCTGCCGTCCATCATGTCCGACGGCGCGACCATGTCGGCCCCGGCCTCCACATGGGACAGGGCGGTCTTTGCCAGCAGCTCCAGGGTTTTATCGTTGTCCACGTCGTGGCCGCACAGCACGCCGCAATGGCCGTGGGAGGTGTATTCGCACATGCACACGTCGGTGATGACGAACATCTCCGGGTGCAGCACCTTTGCCCGGTTCACCGCCCGCTGGACGATGCCGTCGGGGGCGTAGGCCTGGCTGCCCACCGGGTCCTTGCGCGCTGGGATGCCGAAGAGCATCACGCTGCTGACGCCGGCCTCGGCCAGCGCGTCCAGCGCCTCGCCCATGCGATCCAGGCTGTAACGGAACTGGCCCGGCATCGCCTCGATGGGCTCCTTTTTGTGGCTTCCCTCGGTGACGAACATCGGGAAGATCAGCGAAGCCGCGTCAACACGGGTCTCCCGCACCATGCGGCGCAGGGCGTCGTTGCCCCGCAGGCGCCGCGGCCTGACGGTCATTTCCATAAATCATCGCTCCTGTTAATAAAGCAATTCCGTGCTTGTTTCTGTTCGGCCTGATTTGTCGCGGAGCGACAAATCAGAATTTGCATATAACCGGTCAACTTCCCACGCTCCATTATAATTGGACATTCCTGTTGTGTCAACCGGTTGCCAATCCGCTTCCAAAATGCTATAATCAATACTGGTATTGTATGACACACACGGGAAGGGCCGATGGGGCGGCAAATTGCCGCCCCAGGACGCCGGACGATTGCCGCGAACGAAGGGGCGAGCGTCCGGAACAGGGCTCGGGCAGGGAGAAGGATGGCATTGAACGACCGAATTGTGGTGGGCAGCCGGGAGAGCCGGCTGGCTGTCGCCCAGAGCATGACGCTGGTGGAGCATCTGCGCCGGGTGCTGCCGGGCGCGGAAGTGAAGCTGCTGACGATGAAGACCACCGGGGACAGGATACTGGACAGGACGCTGGACAAGGTGGGGGGCAAAGGCCTCTTCGTGAAGGAACTGGACGCCGCGCTGAGGGACGGCCGGGCGGACCTCACCGTACACAGCCTGAAGGATGTGCCGATGCAGACGCCGGCGGACCTGCCCCTGCTGGGCTATTCCCGCCGGGAGGATCCACGGGATGTGCTGGTGCTGCCTGAGGGAACTTCGGCATTGAAACGGGGCGGCGTGATCGGCACCTCCAGCCTGCGGCGGGCGATACAGCTGAAAAGGCTGTTTCCGGAGTGTGGGATCAGGCCCGTGCGGGGCAACCTGCAAACCCGGCTGAAAAAGCTGGACGAGGGCCAGTTTGACGCCATTGTGCTGGCGGCGGCTGGCATGAACCGCATGGGCCTTTCACACCGGGCGAGCCGCTATTTTTCGGTGGATGAGATCATCCCCGCCGCCGGTCAGGGCATACTGGGCGTCCAGGGCCGGGCGGGGGAGGATCATCCCTGGCTCAACGGTTACGTCGACGGCAACGCGACGGTGGCGGCCCTGGCGGAGCGGGCCTTTGTGCGCCGGCTGGACGGCGGCTGTACCTCGCCGGTATGCGCCCATGCCGTCATCAGCGGCGGCCAGGTGACCCTGAAAGGGCTCTATTGGGACGAGACAACCGACGGGATTGCCGTCGGGATGGAGTCGGGAAACACCGTTGACGCCGAGGCTGTCGGTGTCGCGCTGGCTCAGAGGCTGATGAAGGAGGCGCGGCGATGAAGGGCAAGGTATGGCTGGTGGGCGCGGGTCCCGGCGACATGGGTCTGATGACGCTGAAGGGCCGGGAGGTGCTTTCACAGGCGGACGTCGTGGTCTACGACGCCCTCGTCTCAGGCGGTGTACTGGGGCTGATCCCGGAGGGCGCGAAGCTGGTCTTCGCGGGCAAGCGCTCGGGCAACCACTTCCTTCGACAGGAGGAGACCAATAAGGTGCTGCTGGAGGAGGCCCTTGCCGGAAAGCGCGTGGTGCGCCTGAAGGGCGGCGACCCGTTCGTGTTTGGGCGGGGCGGCGAGGAGCTGGAGCTGCTGGTGGAGCACGGCGTGCCCTTTGAGATCGTGCCCGGGGTCACCAGCGCCTTTGCGGTGCCGGCCTACAACGGCATCCCCGTGACCCATCGGGATTTCTGTTCCTCGGTGCATATCATCACCGGGCACCGCAGGGCCGACCACAGCTACGACATCGACTTCGACGCGCTGGTGCGCACGAAGGGGACCCTCGTCTTCCTGATGGGCATCGCCGCGCTGCCGGACCTGATGAACGGCCTGCTGGCGGCGGGCATGGACCCGGAAATGCCCGCGGCGGTGTTGGAGCGGGGCACCACGTCGAAGCAGCGCCGGGTGAGCGCCACGGTGGGCACGCTGGAAAGGGTGTGTTCGGAGCGGGTCATTCAGACCCCGGCGATCATCGTCGTGGGGAAGGTGTGCGGTCTGGCGGACACCTTCGGCTGGGCGGAAAAGCGGCCCCTTGCAGGTGTCAGGGCGCTGGTCACACGACCCAAAGAGCTGGTTTCCACGCTGGCGAACCTGCTTCGGGAGAAGGGCGCGGAGGTGTTGGAGCTGCCCGCCATCTGCACCGTGCCGGTGAACGACATGGCGGATGTGGACGCGGCCATCGAGCGCCTTTCCAAAGGTGGCTACGACTGGCTGGTATTCACCAGTCCCAGCGGCGTGAGCATCTTCTTCGACAGATTGATCGCGCTTCATGACCTGCGGGCGCTTAACGGCGTGAAGCTGGCGGCCATCGGCCAGGGCACGCAGAAGGCGCTGCTCAAATACGGCCTGCGGGCGGATTTCCTGCCGTCGGTGTACGATGGCGAGACGCTGGGCCGGGAGCTGCGCTCGGTCTGCGTGCCCGGTTCCCGCGTCCTCATTCCCCGGGCGGCCATCGGCAACCATGAACTGATCGAGGAACTGGAAAAGGGCGAGGGCTTTGAAATCACCGACGTCGCCACCTACGACACGGAATACGCGACCAGCGATGTGATCGACGAGCGCGGGGAGATCGAACGCGGTGACATCGATTTTGCCGTGTTCACCAGCGCCTCCACGGTGCGGGGCTTTGCCGCCGCCGTGCCGGACGTGGATTACAGCCGGGTGAACGCCGTCTGCATCGGCAAACAGACCGCCGCCGAGGCGCGGAAGCGCGGCATGCGCACGTGGGTCGCGGAAAAGGCGACGTTGGAAGCGCTGGTGAAGGCCGTGGAGGAAGCGGCGAGGGAAACGATGGGGAATCAGGAATAACAGCGCGAATCGGGCGGGAAAATTCTGATTTATCGAGCAGAGCTCGATAAATCAGAATTTGCGGTCAACCGCCCAATACCCCTGTACTATTGAACCCAAGAAATCTGAGGGATTTCAGCAACCATTCCTCATTTCTCATTCAAACAACACAACGATGGTGAAAAGGAGCAAGATCATGAAAAAAGGAATCGCTTACGGCGTGGGCGTCGGTCCCGGCGACCCGGAACTGATGACCTACAGGGCGGCGAAGCTGATCCGGGAGAACGACGTGATCGCCGTGCCCGGCAAGGACCCGAAGGAGGCCGTGGCCTACAAGATCGCGGCTGGCGTGGTGCCCGAGATCGCCGAAAAGGAGCTGGTGCCCATCTACATGCCCATGGTCAAGGACCGTGAACTGATCGACAAGGAGCATCGGAAGGCCGCGAAGCTGGTGGAGGGCATACTGGATCAGGGAAAGAACGTGGTCTACATCACCCTGGGCGACCCGACGATCTACTGCACCTTCAGCTATATTCAGCACTACCTGGAGGCGGACGGCTACCAGGTGGAGCTGGTGCCGGGCATCAGCTCCTTCTGCGCCGCGGCGGCGCGGCTGAACCTGCCGCTGGTGGAGTGGGACGAGCAGCTGCACGTGGTGCCCGCGGTGCACAAGCTGGACCACGCCCTGGAGCAGCCGGGCACCTATGTGCTGATGAAGTCCGCCAGCCAGATGGCCGCCGTGAAGGAAATGCTCAGGAAGAGCGGCCGAAAGGTTCAGATGGTGGAGAATTGCAGCATGGAGAATGAGAAGCTGTACCGGAGCCTGGACGAGATCCCGGATGACGCGGGCTACTTCTCCCTGATCATCGCGAAGGAAAACCATGATTGAGCTTAAAAACCTGACCAAGAAATTCGGCGATTTCACGGCGGTGGACCACCTGAGCCTGCGCATTGAGACCGGGGAGTTCTTCGGTCTCCTGGGTCCCAACGGCGCGGGCAAGACCACCACCATCTCCATGATGTCCACGGTGCTGCTGCCCACGGAGGGCGAGATATTGATCGACGGGCAGAGGCTGGACCGCAAGGCCAGCCAACAAAAGCGCAAGCTGTCGGTCATCACCCAAGAGTATTCCATGCGGCAGGACATGAATATGGACGAGGTCATGGAGTACCAGGGGCGGCTGTACTTCCTCCCCCGGAAGGTCATCAAGCAAAAGACCGACGCGCTGCTGGAATTTGCCGGCCTGATCGAGTATCGCCATCGCACGGTGCGCCACCTGTCCGGCGGCATGAGGCGCAAGCTGATGATCTGCCGGGCGCTGATGATCGAGCCGGAGATATTGCTGCTGGACGAGCCCACGGCGGGCATGGACGCGCTGAGCCGCAGACAGATGTGGAACCTGCTGAGAAGGGTCAACGGCGATAAAATGACCATCGTGCTGACCACCCACTACATCGAGGAGGCCCAGGCGCTGTGTGGCCGCGTGGCGCTGATCAACCGGGGAAAGCTGCAAAAGCTGGACAGCCCTGATAACCTGATTCATGAGTTGGGCGCGTTCGCGGTGGACGAGACCTCGGCGGACAACCTGGTCAGCCGGTATTTTCACAACCGGGGCGACGCGATTGCCTACCTTTCAAAGGCGGGCAGCGACGCGGCGTTACGCTCCACGACGCTGGAGGACGTGTTCGTGGATGTGGCGGGGAGGAAGCTGTAGATGGGGATCATCACCGTACTATGGGAAAAGTGGGTGGAATTCCGCCGGGACTTCTTCAAGATCACCGTGGCCGCGATGATCTCGCCGCTGATGTACCTGATCATATTCGGCCTGGGCATACAGACCACTTCCCACGGGGAGCCCTACCTGAACTTCCTGATCCCCGGCATCGTGGCCATGGCGACCATGACCGGCTCCTTCTCGGCCATCGCCCAGAACATGAGCGTACAGCGGCTGTATGAACGGGCGCTGGACCAGATCATGGTGTCGCCCACGCCGCTGTGGCAGTTCATACTGGGCCAGATCATCGGCGGCAGCCTGCGGGGCATGTACGCGGCCGGAGTGATCCTGCTGCTGACCGCGCCGATCCGCACCGGTTTGGTGTTCAACGCGGTGTCCTTCGGCATCATGTTCCTCAACGGCACGGTGTTCTCCACCATCGCGCTGGTGCTGTCGTTCCTGGCCAAGAGCTACACCGACGCGCCGCGGTTTACCTCCTACATCATCATGCCGATGTCCTTTCTGTGTAACACCTTCTTCTCCACCGACCAGATGCCCGCCGGGTTCCGCCAGGTCATATCGCTGCTGCCCCTCTCACAGGCCAGCGCCATGATCCGGGCCATCTCCGGCGGCCAGTCGCCCGGGGCCTTCGGCTTTGCCGTGCTGCTGGCCTATCTGGCGGTTTTCGGGGCGATTTCGGTGGTGTTCATCTACCGGAAGAAGAACCTGTAGTATGAAGGGCGCCTCTATAAACTCTCATCGCCGCCGGACGGCTGAATTTCCGACGCGAAGCCAGTCCTTTAGGAAGCCATCTTCGCCTTGCAAAAACCTTGACTGCCCGCCATGCAGCCTGCGTCTTTTGCAAGCCAAATCTGTCTAAAATTCACCTCGTCGGGCGACGCGTTAGTTTTTAGAGGTACCCTGAAGGGAAAATTGGGAATGGGGAGTGGGGAATGAACAAGCGTTTTCGCCGAAGGGTGTGCCTGATGCTGGCGCTGATGCTGATCTTTGCGCTACCCTCCGCGCTGGCGGTGACGGTACTGACGCCAAAAAAGACGGACTATACCGACAGGCAGGCGGAGGCCGAGCGGGCCATACGCAAGCGCAAGGTCGGCCACTACGGCATGGTCCCCATCTACGGCCGGGACATTGAGGATGGCACCTATGAGGTAAAGGTGGAATCCACCTCGGTGTTTTTCAAGATTATCGAGGCGAAGTTGACTGTAAGCGGCGGCGAGATGACGGCCAATATCACCATCGGCAGCCGCAGCTACCTGTACGTCTACATGGGCACGGCGGAGCAGGCGGGCAACGCCCCGGAGGGAGATTGGATTTTGGGGGACGAGGGACAGCGCTTCACGGTGTTCACCATTCCCGTTCCGGCGCTCAATGCGCCTTTTGAATGCGCGGCCTATAGCCGAAACCGGCAGATGTGGTACGACCGGCAGCTGTTGTTCGACGCTTCGGCGCTGCCGGAGGAGGCTCTGGCCTTCGAGCTGCCCGACTATGAACTGGTGGAAAAGGCCGTGATCGGCTTTGAGACGGACGGCGAGGCTGAGCCGGATGACGACGCGCAAGAGGCCGGGCCCATGACCTTGGAGCCGGTCTCCCTGCCGCGCTCCGATGGAGAGTACTCCATAGAGGTCAACCTTGCAGGCGGCAGCGGCCGGGCCAGCGTCAGCTCTCCCACGCTGCTGATCGTGCGGGAGGGCAGGGCCTATGCCCGCCTGCTTTGGAGCAGCCCCTACTACGATTACATGGTCATTGGCGAGACCGTCTATGAAAATCTGACCACAGACGGCGGCAATTCCACCTTCGAGATCCCCATCACAGCGATGGACGAGCCAATGGAGGTTATCGCGGACACCACGGCCATGGGCGATCCCCTGGAGATCGAATACACGCTGACCTTCTATTCCGAATCCCTGGGCGACAAGAGCCGGATCCCCCAGGAGGCGGCCAAAAAGGTGCTGTATATCTCGCTGGCAATCATCGTCGTGGGCGCGGTGCTGAACCACTTCGTGAAGAGGGGGAGGCGCTGATATGACGGACTATCCTTACTTCCCGATGTTCGTGGACCTGTCCGCCAGGCAGGTGCTGGTGGTGGGAGGCGGCCGAATCGCCGCGCGGCGCGTGGGAACGCTGGCGCAGTTCTGCCCCCGGGTCACCGTCGTCGCGTCGGCGATTCACCCGGACATCGCCGCGCTGGCCGCCGAAGGCCGGGTGAAGGTCTGTCAGAGGGCTTATCGGGAGGAGGACCTGGACGGCACGGAGCTGGTGTTGGCCTGTACCGACAACGGGGTGCTGAACGCCGGGATTGTCCGGGCCTGCCGCGCCAGAGGCATTCCGGTGAACGACGCCAGCGACCGGCACAGGTGCGACTTCCTGTTTCCCGGCATCGCCCGCAGCGGCGCGGTCGTGGCGGGCGTCAGCGCCGGGGGCGGGGATCACAGGCTGGCCCGGAGGGCCACGGAGGCCGTGCGGGAATGCCTTGAACACAAGTTGACTTGAACGACTGACGCGCACAACCCTGTATATCGCGGCGTGGATGCGCCGCGTCCGGATGAAATCAGAAATGAGAGGAAGAAGCGACATGGCGGAGATACTTCGGGAGGGCAACCTCTATCACCTCAGGAATGAACAGGTCAGCTACGTGATGCGGGAAATGCCTGGCGGCGTGCTGGCCCACCTCTACTTCGGCGCACGGCTGGAGCGGCTGAACGCCGAGAACCTGCTGCGCAGGGCCAACGTTCCGGCGGACGAGGGCTTCAGCGTCCAGGAGTGCACCCTGGACCGGCTGCCCCAGGAATACCCCTCCTTCGGGCTGGGCGACATGCGGGACGGCGCGTTGACCGTGGAAGGCCCGGACGGCAGCTGGGCTGTGGACCTGCGCGTGGAAAAGGCGGAGACGCTTGAGGCCAAGCCCGCGCTGGAGGGCCTGCCTGCCACCCGGGGCGAGGGCAGCGCGGCGCTGAGGCTCACGCTGAAGGACGCCCACACCGGCCTGACCGTCCTGCTGGACTACGCCATCTACGACGATTGTCCCGCCGTGACCCGAAGCGCCAGGCTGGTGAACGGGGGCGAAGCGCCGCTGAACGTCACCCGGGCCTACAGCCTCTGCCTGGACATGCCCGATGACGGCTGGGAGTTGATCACCCTGCCGGGAGCGTGGGCCCGGGAGCGCAGCCTCAGCCGCCGTCCCCTGGCGGCGGGCCACCAGGGGGTCTCCAGCCGCAGGGGCGCCAGCAGCGCCCAGGCCTCGCCGTTCATGGCGCTGGTCCGGCCGGAAACCACCCAGGCGCTTGGGGAGGCCATTGGCGCGACGCTGGTCTACAGCGGCAACTTCATCGCGAACGCCGAGGTCTCCCAGTTCGGCGCGACCCGCTTGCTGATGGGCATTGACGAGCGGGATTTCGCCTGGCAGCTGCTACCCGGCGCGTCCTTCCAGGCTCCGGAGGCCGTGGTGGTGTATTCCGCCGAGGGCATCGGCGGCATGAGCCGGGGCTTCCACAGCCTGTGGGAGAACCACCTGCTGCCCGGGCGCTGGATGAACCGGCCCAGGCCGGTGCTGCTGAACAGTTGGGAGGCCGCCTACTTCGACTTTGACGCCGACAAGCTGGTTTCCATTGCGAAGGCCGCCGCGGACGCCGGGGTGGAGCTGTTCGTGATGGACGACGGCTGGTTTGGCCACCGGGATGACGACTATACCTCCCTGGGCGACTGGTCCGTGGACCGCCGCAAGCTGCCCGAGGGCCTGGAGGGCCTGGGGGAAAGGGTGCGGGCGCTGGGGCTGCAATTCGGCATCTGGATGGAGCCGGAGATGATCTCGCCGGATTCCGACCTCTACCGGGCCCATCCCGACTGGTGCCTGCACATCCCGGGCCGGGAGGGCATCAACTCCCGCCACCAGCTGGTGCTGGACATGGGCCGCCCGGAAATCCAGGGTTTTGTGGTTCAGGCGGTGAGCGACACCCTGAAGGCCAGCGGCGCGACCTACCTGAAGTGGGACATGAACCGCAATTTCACCAACATCGGCTCGGCGGCGCTGCCCGCCGACCGGCAGAAGGAGACGGCCCACCGCTATATGCTGGGGCTCTACGCGGTGATGGAGCGGCTGGTGACGGCCTTCCCGGACGTGCTGTTCGAGGGCTGCGCCTCCGGCGGCGGGCGCTTTGACGCGGGCATGCTGTACTACGTGCCCCAGATCTGGTGCTCCGACAACACCGACGCCCTCTGCCGGGTGGAGATCCAGTGCGGCACCACGATGCTGTTCCCGCCGTCCACGATGGGCTGCCACGTCAGCGCCGTGCCGAACCACCAGACGGCCAGGGTCACGCCCCTGGAGACGCGCTTTGCCACGGCCCTGGGCGGAAGCTTCGGCTACGAGCTGGATCCCCGGAAGTTGACCGACGGGGAGCGGGAAACCCTGATCAGCCAGGTGGCCTTTGCCAACCGGACCCAGAATGTGCGCCTGTACGGCAGGCTGTACTGGCTGCAGACCCCCTTCGAGGACAATGACGCGGCGTGGATGAGCGTGGCCGGGGACCGGAGCGAGGCCATATTCACGCTGGTGCGCGCCATGGCCCGACCGAACGCCATGCCGCCGCTGGTGCGCCTGGCGGGGCTGGACGCGAAGCGGCGCTACCGCGTGATGGAGACGGGCGAGGTGTTCGGCGGCGACGAACTGATGCAGGCCGGCCTGTGCTGCCCGCTGCCCTACGGCGACGCCGCGTCGGTGGTGTACACGCTGAAGGCGGAGGACTGAGCGGAATAAAATGTAGCATTATCGGCCCGGGTGTGGTATAATGAAGGGGAGGTACATCAATTCTGATTTATCGAGCTGTGCTCGATAAATCAGAATTTGCGGATTACCATCACCCGTGCCCCGGGGCAAAACGACCGTCAGGAGGAATAATATGAGCGGCATCATCACCATCAGCCGGGATTACGGCGCGGGCGGGCATTCCATCGCCCGGCGCGTGGCGGCGGAGTTGGGCATCGAGCTGTACGACCGCGACATCATCCGGGATACCGTGAAGGACAGCGGGCTGGATACCAGCGTCATCGAGCAGGAAGAGGAGGAAATCTCCAGGATGGACGCCTTCCTGCGCAAGATCACCCCCGCGGCCTATGTGGACCGGCGGGAGGCCATTCACGAAATCGAACGCAAGGTTATACTGATGCTGGCGGCGAAGGGCCCCTGCATCATACTGGGCCGCTGCGCCGACGCCATACTGGACCGGGCCAATGTGGACTGCCTGAACGTGTTCATCTATGCCGACGACCTGCACCGTGCCGCGCGCATCGGCGAGCTCATCGGCAGCAGGAACCCGTCGGACATCCAGAAGGCCATGAAGAAGACCGACGCCGCCCGGCGCAGCTATTACCAGCAGTTTGCCGGACGCCACTGGGGCGATTACCACAATTACAACCTGATGCTGGACAGCGGTATGCTGGGCTACGACGCCTGCGTGAGGATGATCTGCGACGCGGCCCGCTCGGTGAAGGAATAAAACAGTATACAAGACCGGGAATGAATGGTATAATACGAGCAACCCGGAAGGGAAAATAGAATAGAGGTATGACCTGTGAAGAAATTGATTGCGATGCTGATGGCGCTGTGCCTGATGGGCACCTGCGCGCTGGCCGAGATGACCCAGCTCAACTGGACCGACGTGGAGAAGGTTCTGGAGGAGAAGGGCCTGAAGGGTGAGTTTTATACCCTCAATGCCGTCAACGTGAAGTTCTGGGTGCCCGAGGACCTCAAGCCCGTGGAGGAGCTTCCCGATGAGGTCAAGGCCATGGACGTCGTCGCCATGTTCCTCAACGAGGCCGGGGATAAGGGCATCACCGTCGTCTATACCGACATCAACGGCGCGACCCTCGAGCAGTATGCCGACGCGTTGCCCGAATATGGCGTCGAGCACATCGCCATCGAGGTCGTCAACGGCCTGACCGCCGTCGAATACAGCAACAGCGAAAAGGGCACGGAGACCGTCGGCTTCCTGTCCGACACCGGCAAGCTGCTGGAAATCACCATGTCCCCGGTGGACATGGAAAACCCGGAGCTGGAATGGGCCATGGTCATCGCCTCCATTCAGCCGGCATAATGCCATCGACGTTGCATGGGACCGGGCGCGAGCCCGGTCCTTTCATGTGAAAAAGAAATTTACACACATTACCCCGTCGCCGCTTGAAAAGGCGGCGATGATGGCATAAAATAATCGCAAACCATCAATATATATTCAAAAACGGGGATGAGGAGTGACGCGCATGAAGGATGTCGCAAACCGCTTTGCCACAAAGGTGTTCAACCTGACCACCATGCGCCAGCGGCTGCCGAAGGACACCTATAAGGAGATGCTGCTGTGCATCTCCGGCGGCAAGCGCCTGGACATCGCGGTGGCCAATATTGTCGCCAACGCCATGAAGGACTGGGCCATCGAGCAGGGCGCGACCCACTTCACCCACTGGTTCCAGCCGATGACGGGCATCACCGCCGAAAAGCACGACAGCTTTATTTCCCCGGACGGCGCCGGCGGCGGCATCATCATGGAGTTTTCCGGCAAGGAGCTGGTGCGGGGCGAATCCGACGCCTCGTCCTTCCCCTCCGGCGGCCTGCGCTCCACCTTCGAGGCCCGGGGCTACACCGCCTGGGACCCGACCTCCTTCGCCTTCATCAAGGATACGGTGCTGTACATCCCCACCGCCTTCTGCAGCTTCGGCGGCGAGGCGCTGGACATGAAGACGCCCCTGCTGCGCAGCATGGAGGCCATCAACCGCCAGGTCAGCCGGGTGCTGAAGCTGTTCGGCCATGAGAACGTGACCCCCATTACCACTGTCGGTTCGGAGCAGGAGTATTTCCTGGTGGACCAGAGCATGGTTAATGCCCGGGAGGACCTGATGCTCACCGGCCGCACGCTGCTGGGCGCGAAGCCCCCCAAGGGACAGGAGCTGGACGATCATTATTACGGCGTCATCAAGCCCCGGGTGCAGGCTTTCATGCAGGAGCTGAACGACGAGCTCTGGCAGCTGGGCATACTGGCCAAAACCGAGCACAACGAGGTGGCCCCGGCTCAGCACGAGCTGGCCCCCATATTCACCACCACCAACATCTCGGTGGACCACAACCAGCTGACCATGGAGCTGATGCGCAAGGTGGCCCATCGCCACGGGATGGTCTGCCTGCTGCATGAAAAGCCCTTCAACTGCGTCAACGGCTCCGGCAAGCACAACAACTGGTCCATCGCCACCAGCGAGGGGGTCAACTTGCTGGACCCCGGGGCCACGCCCTTTGAAAACGCCCAGTTCCTGCTGTTCCTGTGCGCGGTGATCCAGGCCGTGGACGATTACCAGGACCTGCTGCGCATCTCCGTGGCCACGGCGGGCAACGACCACCGCCTGGGGGCCAACGAGGCGCCGCCGGCGGTGATCTCGATGTTCCTGGGGGATGAGCTGGCCGAGGTGCTGGAGGCTATCGAGCACGATGCCCCCTACGGCGGCCACGACAAGGAGCAGCTGAAGATCGGCGTGGACGTGCTGCCCCGCATCCCGAAGGATTCCACCGACCGCAACCGCACCTCGCCCTTCGCCTTCACCGGCAACAAATTTGAGTTCAGAAGCCCCGGCTCCAGCCAGTCCATCGCCAAGCCCAACATCGTCATCAACACCGCCGTGGCCGACAGCCTGCGGCAGTTCGCGGACGTGCTGGAGGGGGCGGAGGACTTCACCCAGGCGCTGCACGACCTGATCCGGGACACTGTCAAGGCCCACAAGCGCATACTGTTCAATGGCAACGGCTACGACAATCACTGGCCCGAAGAGGCCCAGCGCCGGGGACTGATGAACCTGCGCACCACCCCCGAGGCCCTCGCCCACCTGCTGGACGAGAAGAACGTGGCCCTGTTCGAGCGCCACGGCGTGTTCAGCGCCGCCGAGCTGCGCTCCCGGTATGAGATCCTGCTGCAAAACTACATCAAAGTGATCCATATCGAGGCCGAGACCATGATGGACATGGTCAGCCGCAACATATTGCCCGCCGTATCGTCGTTTTCGGCAAAGCTGTGTGAAAACGCGAAGGTCAAGGCCGAGGTGGCCGGGGTGGCCTGCGGCTATGAGAAGGCCCGCTGCCGGGAGATATCCAGGCACACCGACGAGATCTACGCCATCTACAGCACCCTGGGCGAGGCCATGCACCACGCCGACGCCGCCGAGGACACCCTGGAGCGGGCCATGCGCTACAAGGACGACGTCGTCGGCGCGATGAACGCCCTGCGCGACGCCTGCGATGCCTGCGAGGCCATGATCCCCAACGACCAGTGGCCCTATCCGAGCTATACGGATATACTGTTCAGCGTGAAGTGAAGTCTGACTATTCGGGCTGACGGAACCCCTCCGTCGCTACGCGCCACCTCCCCTTTCAGGGGAGGCTTTTGGACCGCTATGCCAGTAAACAGCCTCCCCTGAAAGGGGAGGTGGCCCCGCCCAAGGCGGGGTCGGAGGGGTTCCGTGTGATTTGTATCTCCCCGCCAAATCATAATCAACCAAGGAGGCTGGCTCCATGAACAAACTCATCGTCATCTGCGGCACCAACGCCTCCGGCAAGAGCGGGCTGGGCGTCGAGCTGGCCCTGCGCTATGGCGGGGAGATCGTCTCCGCCGACTCCCGGCAGGTGTTTCGCGGCCTGGACCTGGGCAGCGGCAAGATTGCGCCGGCGGAGATGAAGGGCGTGCCCCATCACCTGATCGACGTGTGCGCGCCCGGGGATTTCTTCTCGATGCACGATTTCCAGCGCATGGCCTACGTGGCCATCGACGGCATCGTCGCCCGGGGCAGGCCGCCCTTCCTGGTGGGGGGGACCGGGCTGTACGTGGCCTGCGTCACCGAGGGCTATGTGATGAGCGACAACCCGCCGGACCTGGCGTACCGGGCGTACCTGGAGACCTTTGAGACGCCTGAATTGTATGAGATGCTGGTGAAGGCCATCCCGGATACCGACGTGGAGCCGAAGAACCGCAACCGGGTGATGCGGCTGCTGGAAAAGCTGCATGCCGGGGACGACCACGTGCCCCACAACCGGCCCCGCTACGAATGCCTGAAGCTGGGTGTGACCTGGGAGAGGGAAATCCTGTGCCGTCGCATCGACGAGCGCCTGCAGCGGCGGCTGGACGCGGGCATGATCGACGAGGTCAGGGGCCTGATGGACCGGGGCGTCAGCACCGAATTCCTGATGAAGCTGGGCCTGGAATACCGCTTCATCACCCGGTACCTCACCGGCGATATCGCCAGCCGGGAGGAGATGGTGGAGCTGCTCTCCACCGCCATCAAGCAGTTCGCCAAGCGGCAGATGACCTGGTTCAGGAGGGATAAGGATATCGTTTGGCTGGATATGACGGGGGACCCCGTCGCCCGGGCCACTGCGGCCATTGACGGGTTCCTGGGACGATAGATCACGGCTCAACCGCCTGCGCGGTTGAGCTTTTCTTCTATGGCGCTGCGAACCGCTTCGGTGATCTCCCGCTCGCTCCTGCCGGCGGTCTTGACCTCCGGACAGAAGCAGACGGTGACCCGATACCGCCGGCCGGTGGCGCGATCCCGGGTCTGCGGCAGCTTTTGGGAGCGGGGGAACACCCTGTAGCTGCCGATGATCGCGGTGGGGATGATGGTCATGCCGGACGCGAGGGCGATGTAGGCCGCGCCCTCATGGAAGCGGCCGAGGCTTCCGTCCCGTGTGCGGGTGCCCTCCGGGAAGATCATCAGGCTGCCGCCTTCGCGGATGAAGTCGATCGCCCGGTGTACGGAGGGAAGGGTGTCCCCGAACCGGTCCACAGGGATGCTGCCGGCGGTGTTGGTGATCAGCGCGGTGAAGGGGTTGCGCGCCAGCTCCTGCTTGGAGAGGCTGCCGAATCGGTTCAGGTCGATGCCCAGGCGGTCCAGCGCCGTGAGCACGAACAGGCCGTCGAAGTTGGCGGCGTGGTTCGGACAGAAGATGTACTGCCGCCCGGGAACGAGGTTCTCCAGCCCTTCCACATGGAAGTCGAGATTGCGGGTGCACCAGCGCTTCGCGGCGTCAAACAGCGCCCGGTGATACCAACGGCGGCGCACGGGATAGCGGTTGAGGTCCAAACCCGTCTGTTGCCTGTGGGGCCTGGCCTTGCCCTGGTTTTCGGCGCAGTAGTCCGCCAGGGCATCGAGGGTGGGAACGCTGGAGAGGATGTCGCTGGGCAACGCGCCGAATTCGGCCTCCAGGGCCATCGACAGCTCCATCATGCCGAGGCTGTCCAGGCCGAGGTCATCCTTCAGGCGCTCCCGGCCGGTCAGCGGACCTTCAAGGTCCAGTACCCGGCGCGCCGCCTCAAACACGATCTCCCGCGTCTCCTCCCGTGTATGGGCTTTCCCGGCGGCTTCGGGCTTGCCGGCATAATCCTGGGCTTCCTCTTCGCGCCTGGCGGCCGGGGCCTCCTCGCGCAGCGCCCTTTCCTTCAGCAGGTAGCGCCGGATCTTGCCGATGTTCGTCTTGGGCAGCTTGTCGATGAAGTGAATGGCCTGTATCCGGTACTGGCTCAGCTTTTTCTTCTGATAGGCGGATATCCTCTCCCGGAGCTGCTCGCGCTGGCTTTCGGAAAAGCCGATGTGCTGTATGAAGAGGTGGATGCGGTCCATGCCGTCGCCGGAGAAGGGCACGCCCACCACCGCGTACTCCACGTTCTCCGGCATGACGGGAGCGAGCAGCCGCTCCAGGTCCGACGGCGCGACCTTGGCCCCGTTGGCCATCTGGATGCTCTCCTTGCAGCGGCCGGTGACGTACAGATAGCCCCGCTCGTCGATGTGGCCGAGGTCGCCGGTTTTGAACCAGCCGTCGTCAAAGGCGTTGCGGGTGGCCGCCTCGTCGCCGAAGTAGCCGTTCATGATCTGCCGGGTCTTGACGTAGATTTCCCCGGTGCCCTGTTCGTCAGGCTCGTGGATGCGCACCTCGGTGAAGGGATCGCCCTTCACGTTGCCCACGCTGCCGGTGTCGAAGGGATCACAGGGGTCGGTTGAGGCGACGTATACGCCGCACTCCGTGGAGGAATAGAGGTCGAGATAGGCGATGCCCAGGTTTTCCAGCGCCTCGGCGGTATGGGGGGTGCTGGCGGTGCCGCCGCTGAACAGGCAGGTGAAGTCCCGGTTGTAGAGCAGGCTCCTGAACGGCATCATCAGGCGGCGGCTGGCCTTCAGATTGCGGTCGCGAACCATCGCCTCCCGGGAAAGGCGGGACAGCCTTGAATAGACGCCGAACAGATGCCGCTTTTTCAGCGCGTCCTCGAGGGTGTTGATGAAGAGGTCGTTCACCTTCGGCACCATGCCAAAGGCGTGGGGCTTGAACAGCTTGAGACCCTTTTTCAGCGTATCCGTGTTCAGGGTTTCGAGGCAGGCGACGGTGACGCCCTCGTTGAGCAGCGTATAGGCGGAGAACAGGCCGGAGACGTGGCTCATGGGGAAGACCTCGAAGATGGGCTGCGTCGGCTTCGGCGGGTGGGTATCGACCCGCTGGTTCACCTTGCGGTGGGTGATCATCATGCTGGCGTAGGAGACCTCCACGCATTTCCGCCTCGCGGTGCTGCCGGAGGAGAACATGATGACGGGGGAGAGGGGCGTGGGCGCGCCAGCGTCCGGGTTCAGCGGACGCGCCTCCACGATGCCCATGTGGGAATCCATGCCGTAGACGCGGCACAGCGGCCCCAGGGCCAGCGGCTTCACGGCGTCCTCGCTCTTCCGGTCGGTAAATACCGCGCTGACGCGGCATTGCAGCAGCAGCGGCTCCAGCTCCTCCATGGGCACGGCCGGGTCGGCCATGACGGCGGTGAGGTGATTGAGGGAGACGATTAGGAACGTCAGCAGGGCTTCCACGGTCGTCTGCGCCACGATGAGCACGCGGCTGCCGTCGACCAGTCCCAGCGTTTCCTTCCATTGGGCGAAGTCCTCGACATAGCGGACCAACGTCCTGAATGACAGCCTCCAGACAGAGCCGTCGTCCCGCAGGCACAGCAATGCCCATGCGTCGCCGTGGGTTCTGAACGCGGTCATCAGTTCATCTGAGTACTGCTCAAAATCGAATCTTTCCATCATGGTGCCTCCGTAGTTCTGATAAAATCCCGGATAAAGCATCGGGCCGTTGCGATTCCATTATGGCAACGGCCCGATATGTATTCCGGGATGGGCTTACAGCTTGGAATAGCCGAAGCTGTTCACGATGGCGTCCAATCGCTTTCCCGCCTGGCACAGGGGGCATGCCGCGGCATCGGAGGTGGTGTAGCCCGGAAGATCCTTTGGGTTGAACAGGCTGGTCACCGGCAGGGCGCCGATGGTGTTCACGGTGGCGAATATGCTGGCGATGCCCACGGCCCGGCCGCCGTAGTAGGCGATGGTCTCGATGGCGGATTTCGCGGTGTAGCCGGTGGAGACGGAGGCCATCAGGATCAGCACGTTCTTGCCGGCGATCATCGGGGCGGTGTTCTCCCGGAAGATCAGCTGGCTGCCCACGCTGCGCTCCGGGGTCAGCACGTTCATGTCCTGGTTCTGGTTGATGTTCATATAGCCGCTCTTGGTCATCTCACTGGCCATGCAGGCGGCGATGACCTCGGTGCCGTCCAGGCACAGTATGGTATCGATCAGGGTGTTGGCTCGGTATTCCCTGGCCAGCGCCAGCGCCACCTTCCGCGCCTCGGAGAGGCAGAATTTCTGGGCGGTGACGTCGATGTAGTAATTGATGTGGCTGTGGCCGGTGGCAAAATGCCCCTTGGTGACATTCAGCATGATGTCGGCCCTGGATACCGGGTGCTGCAGGCGTTCCATGGACATGGTCAATCCTCCTTCGACAATGGCTTGGCGTCAGGGGCATTATAGCACGTTTGTTAACAATATGCAATAGAATTTACGATCAGGCCGCTTTTTTTTCGATCTGATCGTCTCTTTGGGGACGGCGTTTGGCGCGCCTGCGGCGCAGGGCCCGGCGGTGCACCATGTTCACGATACAGCCCGCGGCAATCAGCGCCAGCGGTACCAGCTTCAGCACCTGGGCCCAATCGGAGGGACGCAGGGTGTACAGCCCCAGCAGCGCGCCGCCCACGGCCAGCGCCACATCCAGCGCCAGCAGAAACCACGCGCCCTTGGCCCTGTTGCGGCGAAACAGGCAGATGATGGCGAATATGACCGCCCCCAGCAGGAACAGCATCTTAAAGCCCAGCTGGCGCATCTCGGGGGCCTCGAACACAATGGCGAGATCCTGGATGAAGGGCGTGCCCCGCACCTGGCTCAGGTGGCGAATCCCGGCGGACCAGGCCCAGAAGTCCTCCAGCCGGATCCACAGCTCGTAGCCCGACAGCCCCAGCAGCGCCAACGCCCCCAGGGTCAGCAGGTGCCGGCCGTGCAAGGGCCTGCGCCTGCGTCTGTTGCGCGTCTTATCCATGGCAATGCCTTTCCTTCGGTGTTATTCGGCGGGGGCGGTGAGGATCTCCTTCGCCCGCTGGTAATAGTCCCGCCCGGCGTTGTTGCCAAAGACCGAGCGCAGCTTGTTGTACGCGCCCCGATAGCTGGTGCTGTCGGCAAAGATTTCGGTTACCTGGCGGGCGATATCCGGGTCAAAGCCGCCCGCGACCAGCCTGTCGGTGACCTCCTGGGGGGTCACGTAGCTCTGTTCCTCCTGGCCGGGCTCGCTGTCGGGCTCGATCCTGGGCTCGGGAACCTCCACGGGCTCGGGGACCTCCACGGGCTCGGGGACCTCCACGGCCTCCACCGCCTCGTCCGGCTGCACGGTCTGCGCCATGTCAACGGCGTCCGCAGCGGCTTCGGCGGACGTCTGCTCCGCCTGCGGGGCGGGGGAGGGCCCGGCGGCCGCCGGCACCGGATCGACCCCGGGGAGGGAGACCCAGTTCTGGCCGTCGGCGGCGTCCTCGAAATGGAAGGTGTCGCCATAGGTGCTGGTCAGGTAGTTCAGCGGCTTCTTGCCGGAGCCCTGGCGGTCCACCCGGTATTCGGGCAGCTGGTTCAGGGAGGGGAACAGCACCGAGGTCTGCATCCGGCCACCGTGGGATTCCAGCCGCTTGGAGATCAGCTTGCCGATGACGGCGACGCGCTCCTCGTGGGTGGAGGTCACCTGGCGGGCGGGCTTCTTCGCCGCCTGCCGCTGGTTGCCATTCTGCTTGGGCTCGGCCTGGGCGGCGGTTTCCTGCCTGGCCGATTCCTGCCGGGCGGCCTGGGCGGGCTTCTGGTTCTGGAGCACGACGAAGCTGCTGCAGGCGGTGCGCCAGAGCTCGTTGGACTTTTCCGTGCCCATGCCCACGACCTCGATGCCGGCGTTGCGTAGGCGTACCGACAGCGCGGAAAAATCGCTGTCGCTGGAGGCGATGATGGCGCAGTCGATGCCACCCGTGACCAGCAGGTCCATGGCGCCGATGACCAGCGCGATGTCCGAGGAGTTCTTGCCCTTCGCGGCCTTGATGGTCAGGTTGGGGTGGATGGCGTATTTCAACACCGGGGCGACCCATGTGGACAGCGCCGACGCGGCGCCGAAGATCTCCTTGCAGACGACGGCGCCCAGCTTCTGCGCGTGGCCGAAGATCAGGTCGGCGTGGGCCGGCAGCACGTTTTCCGCATCGATGAGTATGGCGATATTCATAGGGCTTTCTTCGCTTTCTGTATTGAAGTCTGTGGTTTTGCGGACAAATATGATGACAAAACAACACCAAATATATTATATCAAAAACGCGCCCGTATGGCAATACGGACCCCGGTGGGAATGACAGGCGAAAAACATATTATTTGTGTAAATAAAAATGTTGCACGATCGCTCATCAGGCGTTATAATATTACCAATATAGGTATAATGATGGCCGGCAGGCAAGCGGAGGAGTGGATGGAATGATCGTTGTGGAGATCCTGTTGATAATATTCTTCTCGACCAGCTCGTATGTTGTCATGGTGCTCAACGCCCTTTATTACATCGGGCTGTGGCAGCTGTTCAAAAAGTCCGGGATCAAGGGCGCGTGGGCCCTCGTGCCCTTTGCCAGGGAGTACCAGCTGTCCCGCTGCGCCGGTCGCGAAAACGAGGGCCCGGTGTTTTCAATGGCGCAGTTCGGCCTCACCGTCCTCGACCTGCTGATGCTCCTGAACAATCGAACCCCCGATCGGGCGGCGACCATCGGCACCGGGGATATGATCCTCGCCATACTGTCCCTTGCCTTGCTGCTGGTCCATTTCATCTACGGCGTTCGCGTCTGGTCCGGCATGATCAACGTGTACGGCCTGAGAAGACGCTGGCTGCTGGTGTGCCTGCTCAAAGTGACGTGGTTCATCCCTGCCCTGGTCTGGGGCTTCGGCAAGAAGTACCAGCCTGGCTGGAGGGTTGAGGATATCAAGGCCGAGCTGGCGCGGCTGGCCACCCAGGGCAGCGCCACGGTCATGGACGAGGGCCTGACGGTGAACCTGACCGAGCGCAGCGCCACCGAGTTCTTCCGCAAGAAGGTGCTGCTGCGGGACATCCACATGGCCATCCCCCAGGGCCACATGGTGCTGCTGCTGGGCGGCTCCGGCGCGGGCAAGACCACCTATGTCAACGCCATCAACGGCTATGAGCCGGCGAAGGCCCAGGTCATGCTGAACGGCACCGACCTGTACAAGCACTATAAAAAGATGCAGTATGAGGTGGGCTTTGTG
>JAFWEL010000047.1 GCA_017512905.1 Clostridia bacterium | reverse complement strand
GACAAGGGTTCCCATGGGTCCGGCATAGGTCTCGCGATACATGCCGGAGGGGTTATCGCTCATGTACCGGGCGTATTGCGCGGCGATGTCGTCGTACTGGGAGGAGGAGTGCAGCTCCTTCTGGGCCTGCCGTATCGCGTCTGCGTAGCTGTTGTCCGCGTCCCGGAGCTTCTGCAAGGCGTCCGCGGCGTTCAGGCTGCGAATGGTCTGGTCCGTCTTTTCCAGCTCTCCGCGGGCTGCGGCAGCTTTCTCAGCCAGGGTATCGAAGCCCTGACCGCCGTTCTCCAGCGCCTGCTTCATGGAGAGAGAGGTGCCGGACAGCGTCTGCATGATCTCATCCGCCCGCGCCTGCTCCTCCGCGGTCAGGCTGGTCTTGGCGGCCAGGGTCTCAAGCTCCGTCACCAGCGTGTCCACGTTGTCGCGGTAGCTGGTGATGGACTGGATCATGCTGCTGTAGTCCACCTTCTCCGGCTGGCTGCTCTTGGCGATGGAGCCGATGACCATGGTGGCGACGGAAGCGAGCAGGCCGACGACGGCGATGATCGCGCCGACCACCCCGCCGCTGGCCACGGAGGCGATGCCGCCGCCTGCCGCGAGCGCCGCGTGCATGGCCTTGATGGCGGTGACGGCCTTGTAGACCACGGCGATGAGGCCGATGACGCCCGCCGTGACGATGGGGATGATGAGGTTCCATCCGCCCAGCGCGTCGGTGCCCGCGGTGATGATCTCCACAAACCCGGCCATGCCCTCGTAGAACTTCTTCATCCACTCGGCGTTCAGCAGGGAGTAGAACTCCTGCATGGCGGTGGTCAGGCGATTCTGGGCGGCGGTCACGGATTCCTGCCAAACGGTGTACTTCTGCGCGGCTGTGCCCGCAGCACCCATCGCACCGGCATACAGCTCATAGGCGCGGCTGCCGCCTTCAATGCCCTTGGCCATATCGGACATCAGGGCGATGAAGTAGTTCTGCTGGCGGGTACCGGCCATGGTGGTGGCGATATAGGACTTCTGTTTGCCGGAGAGGGTGTCCCACTTTGCGGCGATGTCGGAGAAGATGTCCGACATGCTGCGCCAGTTGCCCTCGCTGTCCATGAGCGCCACGTCGATGGTGCCCAGGGCCTTGGCGATGTCGTTGATCCGGGTGGCGTCCTCCTCGTTGAAGCCCTTCGCCTTGATGGAGTGCAGTCGGGCCATGATGGAGTTGATGGACGTGCCGATGACCTCGGGCGCCTGCCGCGTCTTCTCACTGATGGTGGCGATGTACGCACCCAGCCACTCGAAGGTCAAACCGAATTCCTTTGCGGAAGCGGAGGCCTTCTGCATGGCGACGCCGATCTCATCAGGGCCGGAGGCGCTCATGTCGCCCAGGTAGGCGAAGATGTCGGCGGCGTGCTGGGCGCTGATGCCCATGGTGTTGGTGGCGGCGGTGATGATCTGCGCCGCGTCGTCGAACTCCATGGCCGAGATCTTAGCGTACTGGGTGGTGGCGACCAGACGCTCGTTGACCTGCTTTTCATCCAGACCCTGCCGCCAGAACTCCGTAGCGGCCACGGCGATCTCCGTAGCGGAAACCTTCATGTCTCGGGCGAGCTTGCGATAGCTGACGCCCAACTGGTTGGCCTGCGCCTGGGATTTGCCCGTAACGACGCGGATCTCGTTCAGCTTGTCGTAGTAGGTCTGGGCGAAGCTGGTGGCGTTGCGCCAAAGGTAGGTCAGTCCGCGCAGCACCAGCATGGTCGCCGCCATTTGTAGCAGGCGGCTGGAGATGCGATCCAGGGTGTTCTCCAGGGCGGTGGTGTTTTCGCGCATGCCGCCCATGCCGCTCTTGTGGGCGGCTTCGGCGTTGCGCGCCTGGGCGATGAGGTCGAGTATCTTCTTGCGAACATCCTCCTCGACGGTGAGGGAGCCGATCTTCTCCTCGATGCTGCCGATTTCCTGGAGGGCTTGCTGGGCGCTCTGGCTCCAGTAGGCTTTGCCCGCTTCGTTGCCGCTTCTGACCGCAATGTTGTACTGGCGATAGGCGTTGGTCAGCTGCTGGTATGCCGCCTGCATCTGCTTGAGCTCCCGCGCCCCGGAACCGTCCAGCTGGCTCTTTGCCGTGGCGCGGTCCTTTTGCGCGGCGAGCGCGCTGTTGTACTTCTGCTGGGCAGCGGCCTCCTCATGCGTGAGGTTAACCAGCCTGGAGCGGGAGACAGCCTCCTGATCTAACTGGGAAATGAGCTGGCGGTTGGCGTCGATCTACTGCTGGACATCCGCAATCTGCTTGTCGATATCCGCAGCCATGGCGGTGCCGTCGTTGACGGTCAGGCGCTTGGTCTTCAGCTCGTAGATTTTCTTGATGCTGGCGAGCTGCTCCTTGTAGAGATCGTTGGCGCGCCTGATGTCGGAGGATAACGCGCTCTCAGATGAGACGCTCCGATTCAGCAGCTGCCCGGCCTTGTAGACCTCGGTGATGGAACGCCCCAGCTCGTCGTAGCCCTTGCGGGTCTCGGTGATGGAGCCGTCCGCGTTCAGCTTCTGGGTGCTGGTGAGCAGGGCCTTGATCTGGGTGTCGGCAGTCTTCAGGCCGTTCGCCATATCCTGGCCGGACTTCTTCGCCTCGTCAGACGCCTTCCGAATCTCCGCCCTGTACCGGGTGAGCATCTCCTTGATCTGCTTTTCCACCACGTCGGACACTTTCAGGTTGATATCCGCGCCGATGGATTTCAGCAGGTTGTTGGTATCGGCGACATCCTGCTTCAGCCGTGTCAGGTCCAGGTACTACGTGCCGACCAGCTTGTTTTGACTCTGTGCCATATCTCCACCTCGAATTCATTAAAAGACGGAGCCACCTTACTGTGCGACTCCGCCATGATTCTACATGTCCCAATGCCCGTATTCAATCTCGTTTTGCAATCTCAGGAAGTTGTCCTCAGAGCTATCGTATATCAGAGCTTTTGTCCTGTCAATTAGCGCCTGGTAAAACGCGGATTCCTGAATCCGCCTGGTTGCTTCATCCGGAGAGAGGTGGTAAACAGCACACAATCTGTCTGTGATTTCTTTCAGCTGTGACCGTAATCTGTCCTCAAACTCCTGAATGCTGGTGTTGTGCTGACTTGTCATCGCAATCACTCCGATAATTGATGGTGGGATTATCATTCCGAAATCATGAGAAACTGACGGCAATACCCTTATGGTCTGACAGCGACTTATCCAGATTCCATTCGGTAACCATCGGTATAGAGTTCCCGAGGAAACTTGAGGATACAGCGATGTGGTCAATACACTCGACCTGATCCTTTGTCGCCAATGCAATGCCATGCTCAGAGAAGGCTGCAAGCAGCTTCTGTCGGCTTTCCTTCGTGTAATAGTAATTATCCGAGAAGGAACAGTTGTAGTCGCCACATATGCAGATGCCGTTGCCCAGAGCGGACAGTCGGCTGTAATCCTCCAGTTGACAATCCAAATCATGCTTGAAGGATGAACGCCGATTGCCATGTATACCGATGATGGTTCCGTAGACCAGTAAATTGCCCTTCTCTGTCTTCAACTCCACACAGAGCGCGGTTTTCTCGTCGAAGGTTTGATGCCGGTGAACGCACTCATAGTGCGTGAAGATGGAAATGCGCCGTTCTGTAGTTGAGTAATAATTGCCTTCATCCTCACATAAGGGCGCTGAGTTGAAACAGTATGGATACGGTAGACTGACGCGGGTGTCCGTTTCAGTCAGGACAAGTATATCTGCATGAGTATCCGCACAGGCGGCAACGATCTCTCCAAGCTGTCGTTTGTGCTTCAATCGCTCAACATTCCATGTGGCAATAATCATCGAATAGTCCTCCCATTCCCAAACCGCCCTTCAAGGGAATCAATTACTGCCATTCCTTCCTTAGAATAGCGTATTGCACAGTGTTCTCGTACCGTGGCGTACCGTCCGGGTTATTGACGAAGGATACAAACTCAAGAAACAGGCCTTCCCGGCGCATGCCGAGCTTTTCACAGAGGCGCTGGCTGGGAATGTTGTAGTCCTCGGTATAGGCGTAGATGCGGCGGGCGCCTTTCTCCCGGAACAGGTAATCAAAGAAAGCATGTGCCGCCTCATAGGCATAGCCCTTTCCCTGATAGGCTCGGTTCAGCATCCAGCATGGGCTGAAGGTATCCTTGGGCGCGTCCTCGTCGGCGTGTGGTTCGCCCGTTTCCGGGTAGGCATCGATCTCGCCGATCACCTTACCGGTCTCCTTCAAAACGATGGCGAAGTAGTATTCCGTCTCGGAACCCCGTTTTTTCATCTCCGCCTGCGCTTCCTCCAAAGAATTCAACCTCATGCAGGCAAAACAATTCACGGCGGGCTCGGCCAGATATTCCAACACATCCGCCCCGTCGCCTTCAAAAAAAGGACGCAGGATCAATCTTTCTGTTTCTATTATCATTGGCCACCTCAACAAACTTGAATTTGGTGTTCAAAGGCCAAAGACAGTAGTCAAAAGACGCTTCCCGCTTTGGGTCTTCATAATCTTTGCCATGAAGTTTGATACGTTTTCTTTGCTGTATCCATTCTCTGTCGCATTGGCAATATAGTCGGCCTCCACCAGAATCTGATAGTCAATGCCGTCAATGCCCGTAAAGGTATGGTGATGCCCGATCAGGAAAGCGACACGGTCGATCTGCTCTTCTGAAATGCCTGTTCCCGCCAGGAAATCCCGCACCATCGAAGCACCTTCTGTTTCCTGGTGCTTGCCGTTTGTATTGCCGTATTTTTCACGGCACAACGGGCAGGCGATATCATGCGTAATGGCGGCGATCTCCAGGACATACTATGTTTGCTGATCCAGACGTTCCAATTCGCCGATGGTTTTCGCGTATGTCCATACGCGGATCAGATGATCTATATCGTGGATATTGCCATTGGAGAAAGCAATCATCTTCTCCGTGATTTGCGGGATGTTCATAGCCCTTGTTCCTCCTATACCTCCCGTAAGCGCAGAGCTTTACAACGTGTGATAGTATGGGCAGATATTCTCGTAGTGCCCATCCTTCATACGAAATCCTCCCGGAATCGTTCCGAGCTGGATAAAGCCAAGCCGCTCATAAAGATGCCTCGCATGTATGTTGCTTTCGACCACTGCATTGAACTGCAATACCCGGAATCCGAGTGTTCTTCCCATTTTCAGGCAGTCTATTACCAACTGCTCGCCAATGTGCTGGCCGCGGGCATCAGATGATACTGCATAGCTGGCATTGCAGATATGTCCACATCTTCCGACATTGTTGGGATGAAGGATGTACAGCCCAATGACCTTTCCATCCATCTCGGCGACTCCCGTATAGCTTTGTGATTCAAAAAAAGCAGCGCCGCTTTCCAGATCAAGGCACTCTTCCTGTGGGAAAGCGATGCCTTCTTCGACCACTTCATTCCAGATCCGAATCATTTCCGGCATATCGCTTTGTTTGTATTGTCTGATCATTTGTCGGTCTCCTCGTCAAATTCCGATTTGTTGAGATCATTATACCTTTTCTTATCTGAATAGGCAACAAGAACGCCGTAAATTGTCAGGCATCCGCTTTCTTTGCCAACTGCAACCCTCCGGCCTTCACGGGATTCGCCTGCTCCCGCTGGAGGGTGCCGAGCATGTCGATCAGTTTGGAGTTCAAGCCCTCCGCCTTGGCGATGGTCTCGGTGACATCCTCCGTGCCCAGGAGGGACTGGAAGGTCTTCAGCACCTGGAAATGGAGGGAGTGCTCGTGCTCAAAGCTCCTGCGGGCGGATGTCTCCAGCCGTGCGCTGATGCAATCCACATCCTCCAGGTCATCCTCGACGATCTCCATGATGCTTTCCCACAGGCCGTGCGTGGCGATGATGTCGAACAGTTCCTGCCGTCCCTGGGCGGTGTCGAAGACGGAGGTGTCCAGGTCGGTATAATGCACCAGCACCAGGAACGCATGGATCAGGTCGGCGTTGTACCCCTCGAAGGCGATACCCTTCTTCTCGTCGAAGATCACGGCGGCACTGACGAAGTCCTACGCCATCTGCTCCTT
Source organism: Clostridia bacterium (assembly GCA_017512905.1). Taxonomy (GTDB): domain Bacteria; phylum Bacillota; class Clostridia; order Christensenellales; family Aristaeellaceae; genus UBA2862. The sequence goes on along the minus strand of JAFWEL010000047.1, from coordinate 2,815 downwards.
CTCCGCATAGGGGATCATGGGACGGACGCGGAATTCCTCGCCGTCCAGGGTGAAGAGGTAGCTGTATTCATATTTGCTCTTGTCAACGGTCATTTCGTTTTTCCTCCCATTATTCGTATGGTGCTCTTGCCGAAGAAACCCGCGAGGTTGCTCATGGCCTGCGAGCCGTTCTTCCGATCCGCGATGTTGAAGGGATTGCTCTTCTCGATCATATCCCAGGACTTCTCACAGAAGGCGTTGCCGGCGTAGTTGACGACGGCCTCGAAGTTCAGCTTGTAGCCCAGCTCCCGGAGCACGTCGTCGAAGAACACATAGCTCATGTTGTTGATCTGCTCTTCATCGACAACGCCCAGGTGGGCCGCGATCATGGCGACGGCGCGCTCAAGCGTTATGCCTGGCGCGCCGTCTGCAGGTTTTTTTGTTTCTGTTCCTTTTCGTCGATGCGGTTCACGCGCCGGAAGATCTCAAGCAGCTGTTCCACCGTGCCGGTATCCATGGCGTCGTAGTTCTCCAGCACCAGCGCCTCGTCGTCAAACACCGCGATGAGCCAGTCCATGACGGCCTTGTCGCCGTCGCGGTCGTCGCCGAAAGCGCCCGCCTCCATGGCCAGAATGTCCGCCAGGGGGTAGAGCTCCAGCATCTTGTAAAAGGCCGCGGTGCGGTTGCGCTGGTAGCGCAGCTTGGTGGGCTTGATCTCGACGAGCCTGTCGCCGATAACGATGGTGTTCTCGGGACTGCCGACCTGCGGCAACTCCTTTTCAGTCTGCTGGACAGGCGGCAGTTCCTTATTCTGCTTCGGCATCGTGGTCCTCCCGGTGATCGTTCATGTCGGTGGTGAGTCCAGTCTCCCAGCTCTTCAACAGGTTCATTTCCCGGACGGTGGCCTCAATGGCCGCGGCGTCCACGCTCAGGCCGCGCTTGTCCAACTCGTCCTCGACGTACTGGTACTTGGTGCTGCCCCTGCCCGCGCCGTAGATCTGTTCGGCGGCGTAGACCAGGATGCGGATGGTGGAGAGCAGGTAATCCTGCTGCTGGCGGTTGGTCCTGGCCTTCAGCCAGGGGATGACGCGCAGCGTGATCCAGCTGGCGAGCAGCGCGATCTACGCCTGCAGGACGGGGGTGAGGTCGATGGTATTCATGGGCTCATGCTCCCTTCTTCTTTTCGTATTCCGTTTTCAGGGCGGTGCGGGTCAACGGACCGACGATGCCGTCCGCTTCCAGCTGTTGCTCCGTCTGGAACTGAATGACGGCGGCGTGGGTAGCCTTGCCGAAGTCGCCGTCAATGCCGCAGCTGCCGACGCTGTACCCGCAATGGGTCAGCATCCACTGCACCCATTTCACACCCTCGCCGGTGAAGCCTTTCTTCAGATTCCTGTCCGGCTCGGCATAGGGACAACCTTCCGTGGCAACGGGCGTCGGTTCGGGCTCAGAGATCGGGACGTCCTCATCCACGTAATCCATGATGGACGGAGGCAGCATGCCCCACTTTTCCCAGTTGCGATTCCTGATCCTCGTCTTCACGACGCCATAGTTGAAGCCCCTGGCCTCGATGGCATACTCGCCGTCCAGCGAGATGCCGATGTGCCCGGAGCGCCAGACGACCAGGCCGGGCGTCTTCGGGATCTTCGAGATGGGCCCCGTCTTCTTGCACAGCTTGAACAGGCCGTTGGCCGACTTGTCCGGGCATCCGTGGCCGTACTTGGATGCCATCGTGCCGTTCTCAGACCAGAAAAAGCTCTTGATCTATCCGACACAGTCGGCGACCATGCGCTTTTCCTCGATGTGCTTCCTGTAGGCGCCCATCCTCCCGGCGGTGTAATGGGCGGGATACTGTCTGGCCTTCGAGTTCAGCAGGGACTGAGTGGCTTTATAGCCCACAGTACCGTACCAGTACTTCCAGCCCGCGGCCAGCGCCCGTTTGGCGTATTCCACCTACTGGAGATTATTGAGTGTAGCCATGACGACTCTCCTTTCGAGCAAGCGAGAGCGCGGTTGTTATGCCGCGCTCTCCATATTCAGAAGCGAATCAGTTCCAGCTCACCGTGCCGGTGGACGTGGTGACGATCTCGCCATTGGCGTCCAGCGGCTCGTAGTACAGGTCGTACATCTTCTCGTCGGCGCGCTTCGGGTCGATGGCGCTGAAGGTCACGGCGTTGGTCGCCGCGCTCTTGTAGCTGTTGTCGAAGCCCGGCAGCGCAGTCACGCGGACGCGGGGGATGAACAGGTGCAGGTAGCCCTTGACCGAGGACTCGGTGCAGTCGGTGCCGCTGGAGTAGACCGGCCAGTGCGCGTACAGCGCGCCCTTGGCGGTGGTGGAGTTGGTCTTCACCGTGGCGACGGAGGCGCCGTTCACGCGACGACGGTAGGCCACGCGCAGGGTATCGCCCACGGCAACGTCGTTCTCCGCGAAGGTGATGACGGTGTTGGGCGCGTTATCGCCGGTGGTCGTGATGACGACGCTGAACTTGCCCGCGGCAGCCTCAGCGGCCTCGGTGAAACCGTTGATCCGCACGGAGCCGGTCTGGACCTCGTAGGGCAGCGTGACCTTCAGGCCGGTGGTCACCTCGTAGAGCTTGCTCTCCAGCGTGGCGACGTCGCCCTTGACCATCTGTACGGCGTTGGCCATGGCGAACATGTCCAGGGTGAACTGGGAACTGGCGAAGGTGAATTCCAGCGCCTTGTCCGTCTCGATGAAGGCCAGCGGATAGTTGCCCTGGCCGCCCGTGACGGACTATGTGTTGTTGGTGGCGTTCATGTTAGCGGTGTTGACCTCGTAGTAGGAGAACACCTTGCCGTCGCAACGCTCAAAGTCGAT
>JAFWEL010000198.1 GCA_017512905.1 Clostridia bacterium | reverse complement strand
GCTTGCCCGCCCGACTGGGAATCAATGCCTGCCAGTCAGGAAATCTGTGTCGACAGGCGCAGATTTCCGCGTTCCTCTCCCACTCGCGCAAAATCCTCAGATTTTGCGCGACAGGCTCACGCATTCATGCGTGAGCCGTGATTCCCGGCGGGGAAACTATTGACAGACCTCCCCGGGCGTGATAAAGTGGAAGAGGACACCGCCCCACGGGGCGAAGGTGGAAATATGACGAAAGCGGGTGCGACACCATGGCGAACCAATGGCTGAAGGACGCGGTATTCTACGAGATCTACCCCCAATCGTTTTACGATACCAACCGGGACGGCATCGGCGACATCAACGGCATCATCGAAAAGCTGGACTACATCAAGTCCCTGGGCTGCAACGCCCTGTGGATCAACCCCTGCTTTGATTCGCCGTTCCACGACGCGGGCTACGACGTGCGCGATTATAAAAAGGTCGCGCCGCGCTACGGCACCAACAACGACCTGTACCGGCTGTTCGACGTGGCCCACCAGAAGGGCATCCGCGTGCTGCTGGACCTGGTGCCCGGCCACACCAGCGAGGAGCACCCCTGGTTCCAGGCCAGCCAGAGCGCCGACCAGCCCAATGAGTTTTCCAACCGCTACATCTGGACGGACCGCTGGTTCGCCGGCTGCGGCGACCTGCCCTATATCGCCGGCGAGGCCGAGCGCTCCGGCACCTACATCATCAACTTCTTCAAGTGCCAGCCGGCGCTGAACTACGGCTTCCTGAAGCCCCGGGAGCCCTGGCAGCTGCCCATGACCCATCCCGACGCCATCGCCACCCGCGAGGCCATGAAGGACGTCATGCGCTTCTGGCTGGACCACGGCTGCGACGGCTTCCGGGTGGACATGGCCATGTCGCTGGTCAAGTACGACGACGAGAAGAAGTCCGGTACCTGCGCCATCTGGAGGAACGTGAGGGAGATGCTGGACGCCGAGTATCCCCACGCCGCCATCGTGGCCGAGTGGGGCCGGCCGGACCTGTCCCTGCCCGCCGGCTTCGACGCCGACTTCATACTGAACGATCCCCACACCCACTATTCAAAGCTGTTGCGGGACTACAACGAGCCCGTGGACAACACCTTCTTCCGCAAGGACGCCCCGGACCGGGACATCAACCGCTATTTCGACGTCTACCTGCCCTGGTACGAGGCCACGAAGGACGTGGGCTACATCTCCATGCCCACCTGCAACCACGACACCGTGCGCCCCAGCTACCGGCTGGACGCGGATGAACTGAAGCTGGCCTACGCCTTCCTGTTCACGATGCCCGGCGTGCCCTTCCTGTACTACGGCGACGAGATCGGTATGCGCTATCTTGACCTGCCCACCAAGGAGGGCGGCTACTTCCGCACCGGCTCCCGCACGCCGATGCAGTGGAACGGAGGGAAGAACCTGGGCTTTTCCGAGGGCTGTGCCGACGCGCTGTACCTGCCGGTGGACCCGGCGTCGGACGCGCCGACAGTGGAGGCCCAGGAGGGCGACCCGGATTCGCTGCTGAACACCGTGCGCGCGCTGCTGAAGCTGCGCCACGCCGAGGCCGATCTGCAGGCCGACGGCGCGCTGAAGGTGCTGTGCGCCGAGAAGGGCAAGCCCTTCGTCTACCGCCGCGGCAGCCTGACCCTGGCGCTGAATCCCTCCGGCGAGAAGCAGTTCGTCGAGCTGGAGGGCGGGGCCAGCGAGGCGCTGTTCATGCTGGGCAAGGCCGACGTGGACGGCAACCGCCTGGCCATGGGCCCGCAGTCGTTTGTGGTGCTGAGGTAGGCTTAGGTAGATTTGGAATGAGGGGACGGTTCCTTATTCCAATTCTGGAATAAGGAACCGTCCCCTCATTCCATTCCAAGGAACCGTCCCCTCATTCCACCCTTAGGAGGAACAGGACTTTGAACCAGGACAACAATCGGGGCAGCTTTTCCGGCAAGGTGGGCTATGTGCTGGCGACGGCAGGCTCGGCGGTGGGGCTGGGCAACATCTGGCGCTTTCCCTATCTGGCGGCGAAATACGGCGGCGGGGCCTTCCTGCTGGTGTACATCCTGCTGGCGCTGACCTTCGGCTACGCGATGATCATGTCGGAGACGGCCATCGGCCGCATGACGGGCAAGAGCCCGGTCAGCGCCTTCGCCAGCTTCAGCAAAAAGGGCTGGGTGCGCGCCGGCGGCTGGATCAACGCCGTCATACCGATGCTGATCGTGCCCTATTATTCCGTCATCGGCGGCTGGGTGTGCCGCTACCTGTGGGGCTACCTGTCCGGCGGGGGCGACGCCATGGCGCTGGAGGGCGCCTTCGAGGGCTTTTTGGGCAGCCCGACGGCCACGGTCGTCTGTTTCCTGGTTTTCGCGACGATGACCATGGCGGTCATCTTCGGCGGTGTGCAAAACGGCATTGAAAAGGTTTCGAAGATCATGATGCCGATACTGGCCGTGCTGACGCTGGTGGTGGTGGGCTTTTCCGTCACACGCCCCGGCGCGATGGCCGGTGTGCGCTACTTCCTGGTGCCCGATTTCCACAATTTTTCAATGATGACGGTGGTGTCGGCCCTGGGGCAGATGTTCTATTCCCTGTCCATCGCCATGGGCATACTGATCACCTTCGGCTCCTATACCAAGAGGGACGTGGACATCGAGCAGACCACCGTGCAGGTGGAGATCTTCGACACGGCCATCGCCGTGCTGGCGGGCCTGATGGTGATCCCGGCGGTGTTCGCCTTCTCCGGCGGCGACGCGGCGGCCCTGGGCAAGGGGCCCTCGCTGATGTTCATCACGCTGCCCAAGGTGTTCGAGTCGATGGGCGGCGGGTGGATCGGCGTGCTGTTCTTCCTGCTGGTGCTGATGGCCGCGCTGACCAGCTCCGTCTCCCTGGCGGAGACGGCCTGCGCCACCTTTGAGGACGAGCTGGGCTGGAGCCGCCCGAAGGCCGCGGCGCTGGTGAGCGTCATCCTCGCGGCGCTGGGCTGCCTGTCCTGCCTGGGCTTCAACGCCCTGTCCCACATCGCGCCCATGGGCATGGATATCCTCAGCTTTTTCGACTTCCTGACCAACTCCGTGATGATGCCCATCGCCGCGGTGGCCACCATTGCGCTGATCCTGCGGGTGATCGGCCTGGACACCATGGAGCTGGAGATCCTGCGCTCCTCCGCCTTCCACCGCCGGGGCGTATACCGCTTTGTGGTGAAATACCTGGCGCTGATCATGCTGGCGGTGATCCTGGTCAGCTCCGTCTGCGACGCCTTCGGTCTGATCCACATCTGATGGATCCGTATAAAACGAAGTGTGTCTTCCGCCTTCCGGCGACGTTTGATGCCGGGAAGGTTCGGAAGACACACTCCGTTTTGGGGCTTTGGCCTTTGTTATTTTTGAGGGCATGGCGCGATAGTCGCCGCTCTCTCCGCGCCTATTGCGCGGAAACAGACCCGATCAGCCCGCGCAAAGGGTATTTGCCGGGGATCCGCACTGCCGGGCGACCTCATCCAGGGCCCAGCGCAGCGCCGCAATGGGGATGCCGTTGACCGCCTGAATGCTGTCGATATCGTAGCGGCCGCTGGTAATCGTTTTAAAGGCGTCCGTATCCAGCAGGGCGCCCACGGTATGGATGCCCTTTCCCGCCAGGGAATGCACCACGCCGGTGGGTATGCCGGTGGCGCCGATGGCCTTCTGCCTGTCGAGGGACGGATTGTTTTGTGCCATCGCGGCAATTTCAGACATTGACATGGATTCACTTCCTTTCCTTTGGACTGTCTTACATATTACTCGCCTGAACGGCGTCTCTTGATCGACAGATCCCATTTTAACACACATTTAAATGAAAGTCAAGCCGCTATTTACTGAAATCGGCATAAAAATGTGCCGCCCAGTGGACAAAATGGGGTAGAATGGAGGAGGGAAATTTTGGTTTATCGGGCTGACGCGCAGGGATTAGGGATTAGGGATTAGGGATTAGGAAAAGCCGTGCACCAACGTAGTACGAGGGATAAAAACGACCGTTTTCGCGAAGGAACAGAGCCTTTTCACGGCTTATAAGATTGCATTTGTTTCTGCCACGCGGTAGCCGCTATTTCTAATCCCTAATCCCTAATCCCTCTCCCCGACAAATCAGAATGATCTCAAAAGGGGGGTGACGGCATGCTGCCCGTGATGGTACCGCTGCAGCGGAGGCTGGACCTGGACGAGGACGTGGGCCGGTTTTCGATCTATACCCGTTTGGAGGGGTTTGTGACCGTGGCGGCGATGGCGCGGGTGCAGCCGGGGCAGGGCGTGACGACGGTGGACGGCGTACCCTTGAGCCGGTGGGAGAGCGTGGAGCTGAAGGGCGTCACGCTGCTGTTCCTGCCGCTGGCGGAGGTCGCGCCGGACTACGGCCGGCGCTGCCGGGTATCGCTGAGGGGATTTCGCGCCCCGGGGGGGATGCCCTTTCCCCGCTGTGACTTTACCGTCACCATCGCCCCGCGCCGGCAGGCCGACCCAGCCTTTGCCGAACACGATGCCGCCGCCCTCGAGGCGGCCCGGGAGGGCATGGTGCTGCTGCGCAACGAAAACGGCGCGCTGCCCCTGTCCGAAACAGCGACGCTCAACTGCCTCGGCTCGGCCCAGCACTGGTGGCGCAGCTCCATGGCGGGGGCGTCGCGGATCAATCCCCGGCACCGGCCCGGCTTCCACCAGGCGGTGGCGGAGCACAGCCGCTTCCGGGTGAACGCCCCGCTGGCGGAATTTTACCGGCGCGCCCGCCGGGATGAACGGCCCGACGACGCGCTGCTGGACCAGGCCCGCGGGAACGGCGGCCCAGCGCTGGTGTTCATCGGGCGGCAATGGGGCGAGATGATGGACCTGCGGGACATCGACGGGGAATACCGGCTGAGCGCCGCCGAGCGGGACCTGCTGCGCTGCGCCCGGGCGCGGTTCGACCGGGTGATCGTCATCCTGAACACCGGCGGCCCCATCGACATGGACTGGCTGCGGGAGATCGACGTGGACGCGGTGCTGTTCACCGGCTATGCCGGCATGCTGTCGGCCCACGCCCTGGTGGAGCTGCTGGACGGGCGGGTCAACCCCTCCGGGCACCTGCCGGACACCTGGCCCTGGCGCTTTTCGGACAACCCCGTCAGCCGCAACTTCCCCCAGCGGGAGCCCGACGCGCCCTATATCCACGAGGACGCCGTCGGCGTGCGGGTGTACTACGAAGAGGACATCTACATGGGCTACCGCTACTTCGACAGCTTCGGCGTGCCCGTGGCCTTTCCCTTCGGCCACGGCCTGAGCTACACGTCCTTCGAGCTGAAGCCCCTTGGCCTGACCCGGCGGGGGGATCGGGTGATGGTGGGGGTAGAGGCGCGCAACACCGGCCGCCGGGCGGGCAAGGCCGTGGCCCAGCTGTATGTCGCCCCGCCGCCGGGGAAAATGGAAAAGCCCGACCATGTACTGGTGGGCTTTGAGAAGACGGCGCTGCTGGAGCCGGGGCAGGGGCAGGTCCTGGAGCTGCGCATGCGCCTGGAGGACGCGGCCTCCTTCGACGAGGCCGGTAGCGCCTGGGTGCTGGAGGCGGGGGATTATGCCTTCTGGGTCGGGCAGAGCCTTTCCGATCGGGTCCCCGCGGGGACGCTGGCCCTCGAGGCGCGGACGCTGCGCAGGGTGACGCCCGTCGCCCCGCCGATGGAGGACTTCAAACGGCTGACCCGTTCCGACCCGACGGTGGACGGCACGAAGTCCCGCGTTGTGCCCCTGGGCGAGCAGATCGCCGTGCCCGCGCCGCGGGCGGAGGCGGAAGATGGGAGGCCCGCGGCACGCAGGACCGGACGGCGGATTCTGTGGGCCGAGGTACAGGCGGACCCGTCAAAGCTGGCGGCCTTTGTGGGGCAGATGTCCCTGCTGGACCTATGCCGGCTCAACGTGTGCGCCGGGATGCGCGTCCTGCCCAACCAGGACGGCATGGCGGGCTATACGCCCCGGCTGGAGGCCTACGGCCTGCCGTCCTTTGCCGCGTCCGACGCCAACGCGGGCCTGAACCTGAAGCGGCCCAACATCGGCTTCCCCGCCAGCAGCGTGATCGCGGCCACCTTCAACCGGGACATCGCCCGGACGGTGGGCCGGGTGGTGGCGGAGGAATGCCGGGATCACGGCGTGGACCTGGTGCTGGCCCCGGGCATGAACCTGCACCGCAGCCCGCTGTGCGGCCGCCACCCGGAATACTTCTCCGAGGACCCCTGCCTGACCGGGACCATGGCGGGCTGCCACGCCCGTGGACTGGAGGAGAGGGGCGTGGCCGGCTGCTACAAGCACCTGTTCTGCAACAACGCCGAGCTGGGCCGCCTGGGCAGCCACAGCGTGGTCTCCCGGCAGGCCTTGCGGGAGCTGTATTTCCGGGCCTTTGAGATCGCCTTCCGGGAACACAGCCCCCGTTCGGCGATGACGAGCTACAACGCCCTGAACGGGATCTATCCCGGGGAAAACCGGGCGCTGCTGGAGGACCTGCTGCGCGGGGAATGGGGGTTCGAGGGCTTTGTGATGTCCGACTGGGGCAGCGTACGCACCGTGGACGCCGTGGCGATGGTCAACGCCGGCAACAGCTGGATCACCCCCGGCGGGCCCAAATGGGTCCAGCGCCTCTGGCGCGCCGCCAGACAGGGCGGGATTGCCAGAACCACCCTGGAGCGCAACGCGATGCGGCTGCTGAAGGGGTTTGGGGGCAAATTCTGATTTGTCGCGCAGACGGAACCCCTCCGACCCCGCCTTTGGCGGGGCCACCTCCCCACTAGCTTCGCGTCGCAGGGGAGGCTATTGACTAACTTACCGGGGGTATCGGGGGCGGAGCGCCCCGATCATTAATCGTACGCGGCGGCGTGTACGCCGCGGGCGGGGC
>JAFWEL010000197.1 GCA_017512905.1 Clostridia bacterium | reverse complement strand
GGAGGGCTTCAACAACAAAATCAAGGTCGCCAAGCGCATCGGCTACGGCTATAGAGACGATGAGTATTTCTTTACCCTCGTTCGTTATCTCGCTTTACCTGTTGCCTGGCTTGAATCCCACAACTTTCCGTGAAGAGCCAAAATAAGGGCAAAATGCGCGATCAGGGACGGCACATGGCGCTGTCCCTGATCGCGGTCCGGGTCGGTTCCGTTTATCTGATATGCTCCACCGCGGCCCGCTCCACGGGGAGCGCTTCGCGATAGCGGCGGATGTAGTTGTTGAAGCTCTCCACGTCCGCGGGCCTGGGGTCGAGGCACTCGCCCAGCTTGCCGGCGAAGATGCGCTCGGTCAGGTAATCCTCGAGGCTGACGTTCAGGCCCTTGTCGGCCATGTAGCCCGCCAGCAGCGCGATGCCCCACGCGCCGCCCTCGCCGGCGGTCTTCATCACGACCACAGGCACGTTCAGCGCGGCGGCGAGTATGCTCTGGCCCACGCCCTTGGTCTTGAACAGGCCGCCATGGCCGTAGATGCGGTCCACCTTGACGCCCTCATCCTCCATGAGGATGTTCGTGCCGATCTTCAGGGACGACAGGGAGGCGTACAGGTGGGTGCGCATGAAGTTGGCCAGGTTGAAGCGGCTGTCCGACGTGCGGACGAACAGCGGACGGCCCTCCTCAAAGCCGGTGATGTGCTCGCCGGAGAAGTAGTTGTAGGCCAGCAGGCCGCCCAGCTCGGCGTCCGCCTCCATGGCCTGGTTGAACAGCACGCTGTAGATCTTGTTCGAGGTCGCCTCGACGCCCATCAGCTTCGCGAATTCGCTGAACAGCTTCACCCAGGCGGCGATGTCGCTGGTGCCGTTGTTGCAGTGCACCATGGCGACGGGCTTGCCGGTGGGCGTGGTCACCATGTCGATCTCCCGGTGCAGCTTCTTGAGGGCCTTCTCCAGCACGATCATCGCGAACACCGAGGTGCCCGCGCTGACGTTGCCGGTGCGGGGCGCGACACTGTTGGTGGCCGTCATGCCGGTGCCGGCGTCGCCCTCCGGCGGGCAAAGCTTCGCGCCGGGCTGCAGAACGCCGCTGGGATCCAGCAGCTTCGCGCCCGCCTTGGTGAGCGTGCCCGCGCAATCGCCCGCCATCAGCACCTTCGGCAGGATGTCCTTCAGCTTCCAGGCGAAGCCCTTGTCCGCAACCATCTCGTCGAAGGACGCCAGCATGGCCTCGTTGTAGCCGTTGGTGCGGCTGTCGATGGGGAACATGCCCGAGGCGTCGCCGATGCCCAGCACCTTCTCGCCGGTCAGCTGCCAGTGAATGTAGCCGGCCAGGGTGGTGAAGAAGCGGATCTGGGGCACATGGGGCTCCTCGTTCAGGATCGCCTGGTACAGGTGGGCGATGCTCCAGCGCTGGGGGATGTTGAAGTTCAGCCGCTTGGTCAGCGCGTCCGCCGCCTCGCCGGTTATGGTGTTGCGCCAGGTGCGGAAGGGGACCAGCAGCTTGTCCTTCTCGTCGAAGGGCAGGTAGCCGTGCATCATCGCGCTGATGCCGATGGCCTCCAGCTTGGAAAGCGTCGCGCCGTACTTCGTCTTCACGTCCTCAGCCAGCTTGGCATAGCAGTCCTGAAGGCCGGTCCAGGCATCCTTCATATCATAGGTCCAGATGCCGTTCACCAGCTGGTTTTCCCACTCGTGGTCCCCCTGGGCGATGGGATTGCCCGCCGGGTCGATCAGCACGCCCTTGATGCGCGTCGAGCCAAATTCGATGCCCAGCCTTGCCTTGCCCGCTTCAATGATCGTGCGAATGTCACTCGTGCTCATTTGAAACAACCTCCAATGATTTATTTTTCGTTGATGTATTCCCGCTTTCAATGGATATCGGTCATCAGCGCTTGTCCCTGTCGATGAATTCCAGCGTGATGGTGGCCAGCGCGGCGAAGGCCAGTATGAATATGAAAAGCCGGATCCAGTAATCGCTGATGTTGTCGAATGTGTAATCGTATTCCGGCTTGTAGTTCGCGGCGGCGGCCTTTTCCGCAATGAAGGTCATCACCTTGTCCTCGCCGGCCAGGTTCAGCAGGTCGCCCACCTTGAACGTGGCCGAGATCACCTGCTGCCGGTGTTCCTGCACGGCGGGGTCGGCCGCCAGCATATCGAACACATCGCCGAGGGTGGCCTGGGTCGAGATGAGCTCGTCCCTGTTGGTCTCCCAGAATCCCGATTGCTCGATCATATCCAGAGCGTTTCCCAGGGTCATGCCCTCGGTGAGCACGTCGTCCCTGTGGGCGGCGACGGTGGAGGAGGTCTTTATGACCTCTCCAAGCTGGCCGAGAGTCATGGTAGGAACGACGATCTTTTCCCGCGCCTGGGCGATGGTGGGATTGTCCCTGTCCTCCAGCATGTCCAGGATCTGTCCCACGGTGACTGAGGCGTCGATCTTTTCATCCCGCATCTTTTTGACCATGTCGGGGATGGTGGCGTAGGGCCGGTGGTTCACATCCGACTGGGCGGCGATGACCTTCAGGCCAGGGTTGGAGATGGTGAACAGGGTCAGCGGCTCGCTCCACTTGGGCAGCGTCAGCATGCCGCCGGAGAACACCAGCTGGAAGATCAGCACAAAAGGCATGATCGTCATGGCCGTGGTGGTGGTATGGGACAGCGACGACACCCACAGCGACATCATGTCAGAGGCATAGGTGATCAGAAACATGGAAATGCCGAAATCCACGATGAACCAGTTGGTGAAGAAGCCCTCGCTCGGATACTTCACGCCCACCTGCTTCGTCACGAACAGCGTCACCGCCACCTGCATCAGGCACAACAGCGACTGGTAGATCATATGGGCGACGATATAGGAGGAGATGTGCATGCCCGAGCGGTGCTCGCGCTTGATCACGTCCCGCTCGCGGCAGATGACCTGTATCGAGTTGAAGCAACCGTTCCAGATGCACACGCACACCATGGCGAACGCGCCCATCACGGTGCCCTCCATGTTGATGAAGAACTTGCGGCGAACCACCATGCCCACCAGGCCGGCGATCAGCGCCGCCATGGGCAGCACCTTCCAGTCGTTCTGGTACACGAACATCCTGAGCAGCTTTCCAAGGTAGATGAACACCTGC
>JAFWEL010000196.1 GCA_017512905.1 Clostridia bacterium | reverse complement strand
CTTGCAGATTTGCCGCCCGGAAATCGCCTGCGACGCGAAGCTAGTCCTTTAGGACGATTTCAGGCAAATCTGAGGAGGATGTATTGAAGGGGGACCTGTCCCCCTTCAAACGGGCGCAAGCCCGCGACAAATCAGAATTTTTCGGCGAAATGTAGGGGCGGCGTTGCGCTGCCCCTACACATTTGCTATTCATTCATGGTGTACCCAAATCGTGGGATGCCCGTTTAGATTAAGTCCATCTCCCAACAAGTTCTGAATGACTTCCGGCAGCGGGGAGGTTCTTTCCACGATCTCCCCGGTGACGGGATGGCGCAGGTGGATATAGGTCGAGTGCAGCGCGAAGCGTCCGGGCAGGCGGGGGTCCTCCCTTCCGTAGAGGAAATCCCCGGCGATCGGGTGGCCGAGGTGGGCCAGATGGACCCGGATCTGGTGGGTCCGGCCGGTTTCCAGTCGCAGGCGCACCAGGGAGCGGGCCTCCCCGGTCTGTACGACGCGATAGTGGGTGAGGGCGGGCTTGCCGCCGTCAAAATCCACGATCCGGCGCACGGTGGCGGCGTCCGCCTTTCGGATGGGCGCGTCGATCACGCCCTCGCCAGACATGCGTCCCTCCACTACGGCCAGGTATTCCCGGACAAAGTCGTCGGTGTGCAGCTGCCTCTGCAGCCGCTGGGCGGCGTGGGCGTTCATGGCCGCGGCCATCAGCCCGCTGGTGCCCCGGTCCAGCCGGTTCAGCGGGCGGAACACGAAGCCGGGGCGGTCACGGTACAGGAAGGCCAGTCGGTTTTCCAATGTGCCTGCCGGCTGCTTTGGCGAACACTGGGTTGCCAGCGGCGCGGGCTTGTCGATGAGGATGAGGTCGTCGTCCGCGTAGACGATGGGCGCCGGTCCCTCCTCCGGCACGACGGACTTGCCGCCGGGGCCGTCCTCCAGCACCACCGTCACCGCGTCGCCGGGGCGCAGCGGGTGGTTGGCGTGGACGGGCGCGCCGTTGACCCGCAGGCCATTCCGCGCCTTCAGCGACGTGAACTGGCCGTAGGAGACGCCCATGTCGCCCCGCACAAAGTATTTCACCTTGCGCCCGACGTCCTTTTCAGCGGCGATGGCGGTGAGGATTCTGTTCATGGCTTTCCTCCGGACGATCAATAGGTTTTCATTCAATGGCGACGCGAGCGTCGTTTTTTATTTTGACAGTGCGTGGTGGGACCAAACCGGTCGGGCGTGGGCAAATTCTGATTTATCGAGCAAAGCTCGATAAATCAGAATTTACCTGCCTGAACACACACGCAGGCACAACAAAAAGACCGGTCAGCCCGAACCCCGGATCATAAGGGGCCTCGGAACAACCGGTTTCTTGTGAAGCAAAACTTCATAAAGGGTTGGCCGTCGTATTACAGGGCGCGCTCAACCTTTTTGCTGCGCAGGCAGCGGGTGCACACGGACATGCGCTTCGGAACGCCATTTACCAGCACGCGAACCTTCTGCGTGTTCGGAGCCCAGGTGCGGCGCGTCTTGCGGTTGGAGTGGCTGACGTTGTTGCCGTACACGACGCCTTTACCGCAGACCTCACAAAACTTTCCCATACTCTATCACACCTCCTTCAAGGATATATCCACATCAAAACAGTGAAATTATAGCATCTCCGCATCCAAAACGCAAGGGCTGGGCGTGTAAAAGTTCTGATATGCGGGAAAATGACGGGTCCGTTTATCCCTTTGTAAATTTATAGGCGCACATGGCCCCTTATGCGCCGGTATTGCTTGCATAATTGCCTAAAAACAGGTATACTGTAAAAGGAGAGCTTTATATGCGCTTGTCTCCTGGACTGGGAGTGGGCGGCTGGCCCCGACGAAAAGGGAGGTATCATATATGGATTGCAAGTTCAATACCGATCTCGGCCTTGTCACCGTTAACGATGATGTGATTGTGCGCGTCGCGGGCTACGCGGCGCTGGATTGCTACGGCATTGTGGGCATGGCGTCCAAGCGCGGCACGGACGGCCTGGTGCAGATGATGGGCCGCGAGAACCTGGGCCGGGGGCTGAAGATCCGTTCCTCCGGCGACAAGGTGGATATCGACCTGTTTATCATCGTGGAGTACGGCATCTCGATCAGCGCCGTGGCCGCGGCGATCATTGAGACCGTGAAATACAAGGTGGAGCATCTCACCGGCATACCGGTGGGCAAGGTGAACGTCTGTGTCGAGGATATTCGCGTCTGACGCGCTCCGCTGTGCTTGTGGGAGGTTAACATGGCAAGCAATAAGAGAATAGACGGCATGCTGTTCAAGGAGATGTTCGTCTCCGGCGCGGCGCTGCTGAATCATAACAGGGAGAGCGTGGACGCGCTGAACGTGTTCCCCGTGCCCGATGGCGACACCGGCACGAACATGTCCCAGACGATCTCCTCCGCGGTCAGGGAGATCAATTCCAAGCCCTATACCAGCGTGGCCGACGTGGCCAACGCCGCAGCCCGGGGCGCGCTGAAGGGGGCGCGGGGCAACTCCGGCGTCATCCTCAGCCAGATCCTGCGGGGCTTCGCCAAGGCGCTGGACGGCCATGAGGACATCGACGGGCCGCTGCTGGCGGCGGCGCTGCGCTCCGGCGCGAACACCGCCTACAAGGCCGTGATGAAGCCCAAGGAGGGCACGATCCTCACTGTGGCCCGGGTCATCGCCGAGGAGGCCGAGGAGGCCTATGACAAGCAGAACGACGTGGTGGAGCTGTTCAAGCTGGTGCTCAGCGTGGGCGATGCCATCCTCAAGCGCACCCCCGAGATGCTGCCGGTGCTGAAGCAGGCCGGCGTGGTGGACAGCGGCGGCAAGGGCCTGATGGTGATCTACCGGGGCATGTACGCCGCGCTGACCGGCGAGCCGGTGGACGCCGTGGCCGAGGAAAAGCCCGCGGCCGTGCCCATGCCCGGCGAATTTGTGGACGACCACGACGCCATCGGCGAGATCAAGTTCGGCTACTGCACCGAATTCATCGTCACCCATCCCCGCCCGGACATGCGGGAGAGCGACGTGGTGCGCCTGCGCCGCCGCCTGGAGCGGATGGGCGACTGCGTGCTGGTCATCTCCGACATGAACGTGGTGAAGGTACACGTGCACACCAACGAGCCCGGCAAGGCCCTGCAATACGCGCTGGAGCTGGGCGAGCTGGACGCCATCAAGATCGACAACATGATGGAGGAGCGCCGGGAGCGCGAGGCCATGCAGGCGGCGGCCGCCGCCGCGAAGGCCGCCGAGCAGAAGGAGTACGGCATCGTGGCCGTGGCGTTGGGCGAGGGCCTCTCCGCCATCTTCCGGGATTTGAACGTGGACCAGATCGTGGACGGCGGACAGACCATGAACCCCAGCATACAGGACCTGGCGAAGGCCGCCGACGCCACCAACGCCCGGAACGTCATCATGCTGCCCAACAACACCAACATCATCCTGGCCGCCCAGCAGGCCAGCGCCCTGACCGACCGCAACGTCATCGTGCTGCCCACCAAGTCGGTGCCCATGGGCATCTCGGCCGCGCTGGCCTTTGATCCCGAGGCCACCCCCGAGGAAAACGAGGCCGCCATGACCGAGGCCGCCCAGACCGTGCACACCGCGTCGATCACCTACGCCGTGCGGGACACCAACTACGACGGCCAGGAGATCCACGAGGGCGACATCATGGCGATGGTCGACAACAAGCTCAGCGTGCTGGGCAGCGACATCCCCACGGTGTGCCTGGATGTGTCCGAGAGGATGGTGGGGGAGGATACCTCGTTGATCACCATCTACTACGGCCAGGACATCCAGGAACCCGACGCCCAGGCCCTCCAGGCCCAGCTGGCGGAGAAGTACCCCGACTGCGACGTGGACCTCCAGTCCGGCGGCCAGCCGCTGTACTACTACCTGATCGCGGTGGAATAGAAAATGACGATATGGATTCAGGGGCGGCCTAAGGCCGCCCCTGAATATGGCGTGTGCCGAGCATGGCACGATTCTCGCGGGTGAAAGTCCCGCCACGGGTGGCTACCGCCAAGTGTAGCGAAACGGTTGAACTTTGCAAGCAGTCTGCGAAGCAACAGGCAGTAATGCCTGAATCCATACCACGATGTAGCGCCGTATACGGACCCGTACGTACGGTGCAATGGGAGGGAGGGGCCTAAACCCTTCTCTACCCTATTGGAAGGTTTGCTTGACGGGATAGGGAAATTCTGATTTGTCGCGGGCTTACGCCCGCTTGAAGGGGGACAGGTCCCCCTTCAATACATCCTCCTCAGATTTGCCTGAAATCGTCCTAAAGGACTAGCTTCGCGTCGCAAGCGATTTCCGGGCGGCAAATCTGAAAGG
>JAFWEL010000161.1 GCA_017512905.1 Clostridia bacterium | reverse complement strand
GCTACATGGGACTTTGAATTCCGTACATCGTTTTCTCGCGGGAACGTATGTTTTATCCTGGCTGTAACGTTCCGTGCGCGGCTTTTCCTGTTCCCTGTTCCCTGTTCCCTGTTCCCTCATCTCCCCGACAAATCAGAATTTCCCCGCGACCGAACCTTGACCCTGGAGTTTACCATGGATATTATCGCCATTGATCTGAAGTCCTTTTATGCCTCCGTGGAGTGCCGGGAGCGGGGGTTGGACCCGCTGACGACAAACCTGGTGGTGGCCGACCCCTCCCGCTCGGAGAAGACCATCTGCCTGGCGGTGTCCCCGTCGCTGAAGGCCTACGGCATCCCGGGACGGCCCCGGCTGTTCGAGGTGGTCTCCAAGGTCAGGGCGGTCAACCGGGAGCGCCAGCGCAGGGCCCCGGGGCGGCGGCTGGCGGGTGAATCCCATTTGAAGACCGAGCTGGACGCCAACCCCGCCCTGGCGGTGGGGTATATCGTCGCGCCGCCCCAGATGGCCCATTACATGAAGATCAGCACCCGGATCTACGACATCTATACCCAATACATCAGCCCGGAGGACATCCACGTCTATTCCATCGACGAGGTCTTTATCGACGTCACCCACTACACCCACCTCTACCGCGCCGAGGCCGAACGGGCCGGCATGGACGTGGTGCGCTACATGGCCCTGATGCTGATCCGGGAGGTGCTGGCCGCGACGGGCATCACGGCCACCGCCGGCATCGGCACCAACCTGTACCTGGCGAAGGTGGCCATGGACATCGTCGCCAAGCATGTGGACGCGGACGCGGACGGCGTGCGCGTCGCCGCCCTGGACGAGATGACCTACCGCCGCACGATGTGGGAGCACCGCCCGCTGACGGACTTCTGGCGGGTGGGGAAGGGCTACGCCCGCAAGCTGGAGGCGGAGGGCCTTTACACGATGGGCGACATCGCCCGCTGCTCGGAGGGCGGCGACGGCGAATATTATAATGAAGCGCTGCTGTACCGGCTGTTCGGCGTCAACGCCGAGCTGCTGATCGACCACGCCTGGGGCTGGGAGCCCTGCCGCATCGCCGACATCAAGGCCTATAAGCCCCAGAGCAGCTCCATATCCGTGGGCCAGGTGCTGCAGGGGCCCTATACCGTGGACAAGGCGCGGCTCATCATCCGGGAGATGACCGACGGCCTGGTGCTGGACCTGGTGCGCAAGGGCCTGGCCACGGACCAGGTGGTGCTGACCGTGGGCTACGACATCGAGAACCTGGCCAGGCCGCAGATCCGCGAAAAATACGACGGCCCGGTCGTGGCCGACTGGTATGGCCGGGAGGTGCCCAGGCAGGCCCACGGCAGCATCAACCTGGACCGGTTCACCTCCTCCACCCGGCAGATCGTGGCCGCGGCCATGGCGCTGTACGACCGGATCATGAACCCGGATTTGCTGGTGCGGCGGATGGTTGTGGTGTTCAACCATGTCAGGGACGAGGACGATGTGAAGCCCGAACCCCTCCAGATGGACATGTTCACCGATTACGCCGCGCTGTCGGCCAGGGAGGACGCGGAGCGGGCCGAACGGGAACGGGAGCGCAGGCAGCAGGAGGTCGTGCTGAAGATCAAGGAAAAGTGGGGCAAGAACGCCATCCTGAGGGGCATGAACTTCGAAGAGGGCGCGACGGCCAGGGAGCGCAACGAGCAGGTCGGCGGCCACCGGGCCCGGTCCGGCCCGGAAAAAGCGGAGGAGCAGTAGAACATGGGACGCTATGACGACATCATCGATCACCCCCACCACGTATCCCGGGTCCACCCCCCGATGAGCCTGCTCAACCGGGCCGCCCAGTTCAGCCCCTTCGCCGCCCTGACCGGCTACGAGGACCAGATCGCCGAGGCCGCCCGGCTGACCGACCGCCGCGTCGAGCTGACCGAGGCCGAGGCGGCGCAGATCGGCCGGCGGCTGGGCGGGTTGAAGCGGGGCGACGGGGTGGAGCTGACCTATTTCCTCCCGGACGAGAAGAAGGACGGCGGCCGCTACGTCACCGAGCGGGTGACGGTGCGGCAGGTCCTCCCCGCCGAGGGACACCTGCGCCTGATGGACGGCCGCCGGATCGACATCGACGCCATCATTGAGGTCGATGAAGCAGAATAATGCGCCTTTTCCCAACACGAACACATTAATCAAATATTTACATCCTCCGGAATCGAAAAACTATTGACAAAACCGGCGGGGGGTTGTATATTATGTTCAGCCGTTAGCACTCGATGACGTTGAGTGCTAACAGGCCGGAGAAGGTGAGAAAGGGGGAGAACACGATGCAATTGGACGAGCGCAAGTATCGGATATTGCAGGCCATCATCGACGACTACATCATGACGGCGATGCCGGTGGGCTCCCGCACGATCTCCCGCAAGTCCGGCGTCGGGTTTTCACCGGCGACCATCCGCAACGAGATGAGCGACTTGGAGGAGCTGGGCTATCTGGCGCAGCCCCACACGTCGGCGGGGCGGGTGCCTTCCTACAAGGCGTACCGGCTGTACGTCGACCACCTGATGAAGACCAGCAAGCTGACCAGCGACGAGCGGGAGCGGATGCACGAGCACCTGATCTCCCGGTCGAAGCAGGTGGAGGGCGTGATCCGAAGCGCGGCCAACGTGCTTTCCGACGCGACGAAGTACACCTCGGTGATCGTGGCCCCGAAGCTGGGCACCTTGCGGATCAAGCATGTGCAGCTGGTGCCGGTGGCGGAGCGCACGGCGCTGATGGTGATCGTCACCAACGCCGGGATCGTGAAGGACGCGATCATCCGGGTGCCCGAGGGCCTGGACGCGGACGACCTGTACGGCATCTCCCGGATACTGACCCAGCGCCTGGCCGACCAGCCCCTGGAGGGGGTGCGGCAGGCCTTCGCCGACCTGCTGAGAAACGCCGAACAGAACCGCCGCCTGCTGGGCGAGGCGCTGCAGGTGATCGAGCAGCGGCTGGAGGCCGGGGGCGACGCCTCGGACGTGATCGTCGGCGGCAGCGCCAACCTGCTGGAGTATCCGGAATACAGCGACGTCAACAAGGCGCGCAGCTTCCTTTCCGTGCTGGAATCGAAGGATACCCTGCGCAAGCTGCTGGGCAGCCAGGGCAGCATGGAGGTCAGCATCCGCATCGGGCCGGAAAACCAGGTGCCCGAGCTGAACGACTGCTCCATCGTCACCGCCAGCTACCGGGTGGGGGACCACTCCACCGGCACGTTGGGCATCATCGGCCCCACGCGCATGAATTACAACCGGGTGATCTCAGTGCTGGATTTCATGGGGCGGGCGCTGAGCGACGTGCTGAGCGAGTATAAGTAGGAACGGACCGGGAGCGGTGAGGCGAGGCGTTCCTGCTGAGCCACCCCTGAAAGGGGAGGCGCCGGGCAAAGCGAGGCGGAGGGGTTCGGCCCTCCCAAATAAAAATATGTGAGGATTTGACGATGAAGAAGAAGGACAAGGACAAGACCACCCCCGTCGAGCCGGAGGTCAACGAGGCCGAGGCCATGGAGGGCGAGGTTTCCGAGGCCGCTGAGGCCCAGGGCGAGCACGTGGCCACCGCCGAGGAATGGCAGGCCGCGCTGGAGCTGGCCGTGAAGCAGCGGGACGAGTTTAAGGATTCCCTGCTGCGCGCCCAGGCCGACTTCCAGAACTTCAAGCGCCGCAACCAGACCGCCCGCTCCGACGGCTATGAGGACGGCTTGCGGGAGGCCATCGCGGCCATGCTGCCCGCCATCGACAACCTGGAGCGCGCCATCGACGCCGCGGAAAAGACCGAGGACGAGGCCGCGAAGGCATTGGCCGACGGCGTGAAGATGACCCTGAACACCCTGATGGAGAGCCTGAAGCGCTTCGGCTTCGAGGAGGTCCCCGCCCTGGGCGAGGAGTTCGACCCCGAGAAGCACAACGCCGTCATGCGCGAGGCGGGCGAGGAGCCCGGCAAGGTGCTGGAGGTATTCCAGAAGGGGTACAAGGTCAAGGACAAGATCATAAGGTACGCCATGGTCAAGGTGGCGGTGGAAGAATAGAACGGATTCCCCACTCCCGCAAGGGGATTCATATATAGACATCAACGAACCTTTCCGACTATAGATATATGGAGGTAACAAAAATGAGCAAGATTATCGGTATCGATTTGGGCACCACCAATTCCTGCGTCGCCGTCATGGAGGGCGGCGAGCCCGTCGTCATCGCGAACGCCGAGGGCGCTCGCACCACCCCGTCCGTCGTCGCGTTCTCCAAGAACGGCGAGCGTCTGGTCGGCCAGGTCGCAAAGCGCCAGGCCGTCACCAACCCCGACCGCACCGTCATTTCCATCAAGCGCGACATGGGCACCGACCGCAAGGTTTCCATCGACGGCCACAACTACACCCCGCCGGAGATCAGCGCCATGATCCTGCAGAAGCTGAAGGCGGACGCCGAGAGCTACATCGGCGAGAGCGTGACCGAGGCCGTCATCACCGTGCCGGCTTACTTCTCCGACGCCCAGCGCCAGGCCACCAAGGACGCCGGCCTGATTGCAGGTCTGAATGTCCTGAGGATCATTAACGAACCGACGTCTGCCGCGCTTGCCTACGGTTTTAACAAAGGACAGCCCTGCAAGGTCATGGTTTACGACCTGGGCGGAGGCACCT